>JAJRVS010000139.1 GCA_024277195.1 Verrucomicrobiota bacterium
AGGGCCTTTGGTAAGCGCTCCCTCTGAACCAGCGCCAGTAGTGGATGGCGATTTGCCCGTCAGACTGGAGATGAAATCCATGAACAATTCCGGCAACTGCTGATAATGGACTGGCCCGTAAACCGCCAAAGGGCGGATGCCCGCCTTGCGGTTCGAAGGGTTGTTGCGGCGTCCTGCCAAAACGGCGTGCACTGGATTCAACACCGGTTTGTCCAAGGGAATACGACGGAAAAAGCGCGATCCAACCTCTGCCATATATTCCGCCATAGGGTTCTGCAGGTCAGGACGATTCTGCAGGTAACGCGGGTTTTTGCTGGCCTTGCCATCTACCAGGCGAGGATGCGCGGAGGAGACGGTGTATTGAGGCGAATAATCAAGCTCGGCTTCCGCGAAGTCTTTCAGCGTACGCTTGAGTGGATCGGAAAAATACCCGAACCGAATGGAGTCGGCGACCAATTCGCGACTCTGTTCGCGGGTTTTAGGTTCGTAGTTAGAAAAGAAATTTCCGCCACTTGAAAAATCGAGCTCGGTTTGTTTGTCGTAACCACGATGAATCGCATCATCCGGACGTTGAAAAAGCCTGAATTCGCAATTTTCAATGAACTTATACGCCGGAAATTTCACATCCGGGTGCATGCAGCTGTGATCAACCTTACTGGCCGGAACCGTAACCGATGCGGTGATGTCATCTTCCCGTTGCAATTTCATTGCCGGAGAGAAATCCTTGCGTAAACCAAACATGCGCCAGGAGCCGTCCGCTTCGAAACCAATGCGCAAGTAGCGGGTCTTCACCGTAGCGTGACGGTATTTCAACAGTGAGCCTGGTTTACCATTAATAGAATCCACCTGGAAACGACGGCGCCAATTATCGCCCCAATCCGATTTCCAGTACCTCTTCAAAGTGAATAGAAAGTCGCGCACCGTTTGTGGCACGGTGGAAATAAAAGCATTGTATTCCTCGGTGAACTCTCTCGAAGGAGAGAACAGCCGGATCACTGAACCTAAAGAACGGTCCGGATCCAGAATAGCGCGACTTTGAGCTTTTCGACGTTTGGGGTTTTTATACCGCTCGGCATAATCGCGGTGAAGCAGTTCATCGACCTGATCCATGTCCTCTTCGAAATTGGTCATGATCACCGGCCCCTCTTCCATCGCATCACTCAATGACTTGGAAATCTCAGACTTCCCTCCACCTGAAACGGTACAGGGTTTATGACAAAAAGTGCCTTCCGCATTAGTGCCCACCAGACGCCAACGCTGACCCTCCGAAGGTTTTTGCATCTGCACCTTGTAACCGGAAGGCATCACGTAGGTGCAATCAGGCGATAAGCGAATGGAATGGTCTCCCCATTGGATCGACTGGGCATGCAAATCGATATAAACATTTTCCGGCAAATAAATGATACTGGGAAATTTGATATCAATACCGTAACCCTCGGGCTGCAGATTCATGATCTCACCATAGTGCTTCACCACAAAATCAAAGGTATGATCCACCTCGCGCCGATACGTGCTGAGATTAAAATCTTCACCCAAGTCGAAACGAGGAAATACCAGCGCTCCGCCGGCGTGCTCCTCTTCAGCCAGGCCATACAAATTCGCCGAAAAACTGATCTGGGTTTTTACCTCTTTTTTGCAATAACCGAAATAATTATCAGCAATCAGAGTAACGATCACTCCTTTGTGATCACGCGCGGTGATCTTGAAAGCTCCACCGTCGTTGTAAAGTTCGTCCTCGTTTTCCCAGCACATTTTCTGTGCCTTTTGCATATCAGTGGCCTCGCTGATGTGAGGCAGTCCGACATCTTTCTTTTTCAGAGTGGTCAACTGCGGCGCGAGAATGACACAACCACTATGACCCGTCCAATGGCTCACTTCCAGGCGAGCATCATTTTCCGGCAAAAACGGATCCCCGGCGTTACCGAATATCGATTCCACAAAATCGAGATTAGCCATCAAATTACCCGGCGCAAAAAAGCGCGTCTCGAGGGATTTTTTACGGGTGAAACCCGGCACCTCTGGGCATACCACTGGTCGCAACAGAATCGAAGCAAAGGCATGCACCGGCTCCTCCTCTTCAGAGGTGTAAGGCAAAACCATCAAATCTTTTGGCGGGTTCACCGCCGCTTTCAGCATGTGGGCAAAAGTGATGCGCGGCACGGAAAGTTTGTCGCCGGCGATTGGCAGACCACCCTCGGCAATATGAAACACCCCTTTAGTGGTGCGCCGATCCTTGGCAGGATTGTGCAGGACTCCTTGCCAGGTGCGGTAGCTGCTGACAATATCCGATTCAAATTTATCCGAATTTGCCGGCAAGGAAAGCAAGCGTGACAAGCCGTGTTTTTCCAGAATCAGAGCGTCGGGCAACATCGATTCATCTTTGCCAAAAACCGCTTCAGCGTCTTCGCCGAGGTAGTTTTGCAACCAGTCATGGATGTGCTGATCTGCCGGACAACGGTAATCCTGTAACAAGCGCATTTTTTCCTGAAAATTCAGGATCATCGAACGCCCCATTTCAAGAAAAGGGTAATCCGCCTCCTCACCGACGATCGAGTATCCCCGCGACGCAAATTTCAGATTGATATAATCGCAAAGGTTTTTCTCTACCGACTTGCCTGGTTTTCTTCCCGGTTTGAAACCAATACTCTCCTCGCTTGTTTTGTTTTTCAAAATTCTAAACGTTGTATGATAGTGCAGAAACTTAATCCCCCTCTGTATTTGCCACGTGCTTGATGAAGCAAAAGAAGTGCCAAATGGAACACTTCTATATAACTTAGCCTGCCTAGCTGATCAAGGCTGAAGCTCAAGCTTAACTTGCACAGTGCCAAACTCCATGTCAGGATAGAATTCACCAGAGCACAGACCGCTCCGCTGCTTTTGCCAGCAGAGCCTATTTGTTTTATCCTTATTCTTTATATAAGGCCAGGATGGCGGAACTGGTAGACGCGCTGGATTTAGGATCCAGTGGGCTTAGCCCGTGCAGGTTCGATCCCTGTTCCTGGTACTTCCTCCCCACTCCCAAAAAGGGGTCAGGCAACAATAATCAAAAACCGCCTGCTGCGACGATTTTTCATCGCTAAAGATCAAGCTGTGATTGTTTTCCAATCCAGATCAAACTTAGCGAGATATTTCCTTACCCTGTCGCTATCATTGGTCGCTTTACGTCGTGAGCGGGAAGCGGCGAACAGGTAACGTCCGGCAGCTGATAGGTTTTTCGACTTTCTACAAACGGCTATCACTTCAGCGAGTTGCACTTGATCAAAGTGATCGATCTCTGCCACTTTGTCCTCACCCAATACCTGCTCAAGCAAGTTCACGTCAAAGCTCTGCTCAACCGATTTTTCCCTCCGCCATAGGTTTTTGAGCCGCTCGATTTCCTGTTCAACCAACTCGCGCCCGATGCGATGATTACCTGCTAAGGTGGACATCCGGGTAATGGCCGCATTGAGGTCACGAAAATTTCCCGACCAGCTGCTCTCCGGATGATGAGCAAATTTGAGAAAACTCTCGTAACCCTCTTTATTAAATGAAATATGCCGCCCGCTCAGCTTGGATTGCATTTCAAGTTCATACGCAATGTTAGGCTCTATGTCCTCTTGCCGATTGCTCAATCCCGGTAACTCAAATAACCAGAGATTCAGGCGTGCAAACAAATCAGCGCGAAAGTTCCCCTCAGCTACTTGATCAATGAGATCACGGTTGGTCCCGGAGATAAGCTGAAAATCGCTCTCAACTTCCCGATCCGCGCCCAATGGCAAAAACCGTTTTTCTTCAATAGCCCGCAATAACATACTTTGCTCATCACCGCCGAGCTCGCCTATTTCATCGAGAAATAACAACCCCCCGTGGGCAGATTTCAACAAACCTGCACGCGCCGAGGCGGCACCGGTAAAAGCCCCTCGTTGATGACCAAACAAAGTAGACATGGCGGTATCTCCCCGCAGAGTGCTGCAGTTCAATTCGACAAAGGGCCCCTCGATTTGATTACGTTGTTTTTTTAGATCATAAATACGGCGAGCCAATCGAGACTTGCCAGCACCCGTCGGGCCAGTAAGTAAAATAGGTGCCGTCGAACGAATCGATACCTGCTCGATCTGCTCGATCATTTGATTAAAATCAGGATTTCGGGTTTCGATGCCTGACTTCAAAAAACTGGCCGCTTCCGACGCTTCCTTATCAAAGCGGGTAGCCAAACGATCATAACGGCTCAGATCCAAATCGATAATGGAAAACTCCCCGAGATCCACCCCTTCACGTTGTTTGCGGCGAGGTGGGGAGAGCTGCAACAAACGTCCGGGAAAATGACGGCTCTCGGTTAACAGAAAAAGACAGATTTGTGCCACATGAGTGCCGGTGGTGATATTGATAAGGTAGTCCTCCTTATCCACGTCAAAGGGGTAATCACGGGCAAATTGAAAAAGTGATTCAAAAACTTGCTCAAAGTTCCACGGATCAGCGGGTTCCAGATAGTGGCAATTGACCTGCGTTTCTGGAGAAACATTCGCCAGATCGTCCATCACCACCGTGGTCAATTTGGCAAACTGCTGACGACTGAATAGCTCAATACGATCCACCAGCAGATTGGGAAACTGCCCCATGGCAACATTGGGACGCCATTTTCGCCAACGCCCTTCGTGGGTAGGGGTGTCAAGAGTGCTGCCAAGGAAGCTGAGCACGACTGTTCGCTTTTTAATGATTCATAATTCTAAATTAATAGAAAAATAAATCAATAAATTAGATTTTAGATAACCCCTGAAATGAAGTGTTAAAAAATAAATAATTTATAATCCCTTCATAGTAAATGGATTATTGGAATAATTAAAATCAGAGAAACGCACTTGGCACGCGCTCTGCGATAGGAAAAAGAGAATAAAAAAGAAATCATGAAAACCTTGCAGAAAAAATGTGGAATCGATCTTGATGGTTCAACCGGTGAAGGCGGAGGTCAAATTCTCCGCTCGGCCTTGAGTTTGTCAGCGATCACTGGCAGGCCCTTTGCCCTTAACCGAATCCGAGCCGGGCGCAAACGCCCCGGATTGATGCGGCAACATCTGACCTGCGTGCAGGCCGTCGCAGAAATTTGTGGCGCAAAAACCTCCGCCCTGCAATTGGGCGGAACTGAGTTGATGTTCGAGCCAGGATGCATCCAAGCTAGCCAAGGTCATTTTGAGATCGGCACCGCAGGAAGCACCACGCTTCTGCTGCAAACCATTTTGCCGGTATTGATGCACGCACCACAAGCTTCACAAGTTCAATTGTCAGGTGGAACCCATGCGATCAAAGCGCCGTGTTTTGAATACCTCGATGAAGTTTTTTTGCCGCGACTGGCACAGATGAATGCTCGAGTGCAAGTAGATCTCAAACGAGTTGGATTTTTTCCTGCTGGCGGCGGCCGACTTTCCCTTACAGTGGAACCATCCTCTTTGCTGCCTTACCAATGGCATGATTGCGCTGACAAAACAGCCCTGTCCGCTGAAGTGTTGACCACTGCAGAGATCCCCAAATCTGTCGCAGAGAGAGAACTGCAAAAAGCATGCAAAGCCTTCGCTCTCACTCAGGAAGACGTCTGGGTGCGCGAAATCACAAGCGCCGCCTGCCCCGGCAACGCCTTGCTGATTCGCAGCGAAGGAAGCTTGTCTTGTGCCTACGGAGGTCGAGGCAAACGTGCCGAGCAAGTTGCCAAGGATGCCATTTGGGACATGCAACGTTACCTGAACTCTCCGGCCCCTATTGATGAACACCTTGCTGATCAGCTCTTGCTTCCACTGGCCTTGGCCGGCGGTGGTGGTTTCACCACACTTGCTTTGACGCCTCATTTTCACAGCAACGTGGAAGTCATCGAAGCCTTCCTTGAAATCAAAATCAAAACTGAAAAACTGGATCGTCACACCTGGAAAGTGACCATCCTCAGCTAACTTTTAATATAGAAAATATACCATGAAAATAACAGAACTACACCAACTCGGAATCCCTAAGGGAGATGCCATCCTGAGAGCAATCGACTTGTTGCGCTCACCTAAAAACCACTCGGCACGTTTTGCCGAAGTGGCACAAAATCCTGAAACCTTCAGCCATGACAAGGTTTTTGGACCGCTGGCTACTGCCATCATTGATGCCTCGGGCGAGGCCTATATTCCACGCAGCGAGCCCGCTCCATGGAAACAATGGGGGAAAGACCTCGATGAAAACGCTGTTCAACAAATGCGAAACGCCTGCGACCTGCCGGTAGCGGTGGCCGGAGCATTGATGCCTGACGCGCACCTTGGTTATGGATTGCCTATTGGCGGCGTGCTTGCCACGGAAAATTGCGTCATCCCTTATGCGGTTGGAGTGGATATCGCTTGCCGTATGAAAATGACGGTGCTCGACCTGCCCCTGAACTGGTTGGATGAAAACCGTGATAAATTGAAAAGCCAACTGTCCCGTGATACCAAATTCGGAATTGGCGCGAAGTTCTCAGAGCCTCATCAACATGAGGTGATGGACGCTGACTGGTCGGTATCGCCGATCACGCAGCGGTTCAAAGACAAAGCTTGGAGCCAACTTGGATCAAGCGGAAGCGGCAATCACTTTGTTGAATTCGGAGTATTGAAAATTGCTCAAGCTCAGCCTGAATTTGACATCGAAGCAGGGGAATACCTCGCGCTGCTTTCTCATAGCGGAAGCCGTGGAACCGGTGCCAATGTCGCAGCGCATTACAGCAAGCTCGCTCAAGCGCAACACGCCGACCTGCCGCGTGAACTGATGCACTTGTCGTGGCTCGATCTCGACTCGCAAGCCGGTGCCGAATATTGGGCAGCGATGAATTTGATGGGCGAATACGCCGCCGCCAACCATTGCTGCATCCATCGCTCGCTTGCTAAAAGTCTCGGCGCAGAAGTGCTACTCGATATCGAGAACCATCACAACTTTGCCTGGAAGGAAACTCATTTTGGCAAGGAGGTGATTGTTCACCGTAAAGGAGCGACTCCTGCAGGTGAAGGGGTTCTGGGTATCATTCCCGGCTCCATGGCCACCCCGGCTTATGTGGTGCGCGGTAAAGGTAATGCGACCTCCTTGAACTCCGCTGCTCACGGCGCGGGTCGAGTCATGAGTCGAACCAAAGCAAAAAAAGTTTTTGATTGGCCTACTGAAAAGAAGCGCATCGAAGAGGCGGGGGTCACCTTGTTGTCCGCCGGTCTCGACGAAGTGCCGGGAGTTTACAAGGACATCCACAGCGTGATGGCCGCGCAACAAGATCTGGTTGAGCCATTGGCTCAATTCGATCCAAAAATTGTGAAAATGGCCAAAGCCGGAGAGCGTCCGGAAGATTGAAGACAGCGTAAAACAAAATGCTGAGGGCGTGTTCACGAAGCAGTGGGCATGCCCTTTCGCCTTATTACATACTGCCGCCAGGTTGATAGGAAGTCTGAACTCGTAGAGATGCTTGTAGCATCTAACATGGTAGGCCACTACCCTCTTCAATAAATTTTGTCGGTTGCATCGATCCCAGGAATGTCATTGAAATGTTTGTCATACGTTAAGATGACCGCCCCGATATGGGAGGCGCAAACCGCAATGTGTATATCCTGCAAAGGCAAGGTGATGCCTTGCCGATCCAATGACCATGCCAGATTCATTGTTTCATTCCATCGTTCAAAATCGGAGTCCACGTAAAGCATGACATCCCAGGCTTTTGCGAATTTTTTAAACCGCGCAAAATTCTTAATCCCTCGTCCAACTTCTGTTTTGATCACCCCGCAGGTAGCTATGTCCCGGGACTCAGCCAAGTATGACAAAGTTTTCAAAGGATCAATCCCATCACGAAGCTGGGCAATATACCAGCAACTGTCAACCATCACGGGGCGGCTCATAAATCGTCACTTTATTCAGCTACCATCGAGACAGAAGCGGACGTATCTGAGCCGTGCTCACATTTCTCCCTTGCCGGGGCAGAGCTCGGGTCAAACATCGATTTCAACTCTGCCTCAGAAGCTCCCAAACCTTCGCGCAAAATCTCCACCAATCGGGCTTTCCTTTCTATTTCTCTCAACGCCTTCATGATCGCCTCCGTTTTCGTGGTAGCTCCGGTTATTTTTACGACATTATTTAAAACCTCTTCATCAAGGTTCACGGTGAGTTTCATGCTTTAATTTCTCACATCTCTAGCAGATTTCAACGTGAATCCGCATTTATACAAATAGTTCTGTATAAATAATGTATCGAGTGTGTATGACTCGGAATTCACTCTTTTGCCCTCCCTTCTTAAACCTGCCCCATGGGAATGCGCACCTAAATGCTGATTGCCCCCATCTTCATTTCGGCTAAACTCTCACCATGAAAGCACTGCTTTCATCGCAATCGATCCCAGTCTGCTGATCCATGGTGAACCATCGCTTAAAAAAAATCACAGCCGCCTTGATCCTGATGATCTTTGCAGGCTGCGATGCACAACCGGATACCACCGAGACCAGCTGGCCAGCCCGACCGATAAAAGTGATAGTTCCTTTTGGTGAGGGCGGCGGTAGTGACATTTTTGCCCGCCAACTGATTCGGGCGATCGAAAGTGAAGGGCTGTTAAAACAGCCGATGGTGGTCATCAATGTCGGTGGGGCCGGCGGAACGATTGGCAGTCGCCGGGTGCGGGACGCACGCCCCGATGGTTATACGATGCTGATGTTGCACGAGGGAATTTTTACCGCACACTTTGCCGGACGCACTGCCTACAGCGCGGATGCTTTTGAGGCAGTCGCTGGAACCGGGCGGATGGGAATGGTCGTTGCGGTGGAAATAAATTCTCTGATAAAAAACCTCGGTCAACTGATGCAGGAATCCGCCGCAAAACCGGAGAGCTTGCTTTTTGCCGCCAACATCGGAGCGCCTAGTCATTTCGGCGGATTGATGCTGGAAAAAACCACACCCGGCTCGGTTTTTCGTTTTGTCCAATATGGCGGTGGAGCGGATCGTTTCACCGCGATCTCGGGAGGACACGCAGATGTGAGTGTTTTTTCGGTGGAGGAATACCTCCGCTATCGTGAAAGTGGTTTACGGGCGCTTGCGGTATTTTCATCGACACGGCTTGCTGGAATACCGAATATCCCGACGGCGAATGAGCAGGGCTTTGAGGTGCTAAATTCCGCCATGCACTTTTGGTGGATGCCCAAAGGAACCCCAACAGCCATCTGCGAGACGATGGCTGATGTCATTGGAAAAGCGATGCTTAGTTCGCAAATGCAAAAGGTCATGGCTGAAAGCTGGACCAAACCAGTGATGCTGCGAGGACAGCCATTGCAGGATGAGTTGAACCTACGCACAAAGAGTATTGGCAGTGTTTCGCTGAGAAAAATCACCGTGCTACCCGATTTCCCATTCTGGATAGGGTGCATCATTGCTGTTCTCGCAGCGATTGTTTTACTCAAAAAAATGCGTTGCGCAAAAGCCGGGCTGAGCTCCCCTGCCGTGTTTAACCGCCTATCACTGATCTCATATTTTCTGCTAGTCGCTTACGTTTTGGTTCTGGCTATGAACTGGACGAGCTATGCAATGGCAACAGCGGTTTTTATTTTTATCAGCGGGAGTCTAATCGCTCCACGATGGAAATCAGTGATGCTGCCACTCGCAGCGATGGCTCTGGTCACGGGTTTTGGTTTGTTTTATTTGTTCACAAAAATCCTCGTGGTGGACTTGCCCGGGTGAAAACATTGTTATGTTTGTCCATACTATAGAATATTTGTTTTCCCCTTGGACGTTGCTTCTTATTGCCTTAGGAACATGGCTAGGAATTGTGGTCGGCGCTATTCCGGGGCTGACGGGAGCAATGTTGATTGCGCTGAGTCTGCCACTGACTTTCGCAATGGAAGGGATGGATGCCATGGTGCTGCTGATCGCGATGTATGTCGGCTCGGTAAGCGGCGGACTGATCACAGCGACCTTGTTGAAAATGCCCGGCACACCTGCCTCTATCATGACGACCCTGGACGGGTACCCAATGGCGGCGGGAGGGAATCCTGGCCGGGCATTGGGATTGGGAATCGCGGCGTCCGGTGTGGGCGGGATTATTTCCTGGTGTTTCCTAATCTCGGTAGCCGTTCCTTTGTCAGCGGTTGCTCACCAGCTCGGGCCGTATGATTTTTTCGCCCTTATTATGATGGCGATGGCACTGATCGCGTTGGTGAGTGATTCTGTGATAATGGGATTATTATCCGGCTTCTGCGGGATGCTATGTGCGATGCCGGGCGCCTCACCTGCGACCGGTGAAATCCGGATGACGCTCGGTTTTGCACAAATGAATGACGGATTCAAATTACTGCCAGTCATGATCGGACTCTACGCGATGGGTGAAGTGATCATCATGTTGAAAACAGACAAAAAAAAGACCGCAAAGGTGAACATGGATCGCAAAGGGATGTTGATGTCGATCTCTGATTGGAAACGACACGGGGTGAATCTGTTGCGCTCCTCTTTGATTGGCACCTGGATTGGTGCGCTGCCGGGGATCGGCGCTAATGTCGGATCAGTGGCCGCTTATACCGTGGCTAAGAAATACTCCCAGAACCCGCAGGATTTCGGTAAGGGCAGCGAAGAAGGGATCATTGCATCCGAGTCGGCTAACAACGCAACCGTGGGCGGCGCTCTGATTCCTTTGTTGGCAATGGGCGTTCCTGGAAGTGTGATCGATGCCATTCTGCTGGGGGCGATGGTGATTCACGGTCTGCAACCGGGGCCGCTCTTAATGACGCAAAACCCGCAGGCCGTCTGGTCGCTGGCCGGAGCCCTGTTGCTAGCCAATTTATTGATGACAGGGCTGATGGCGATGAGCGTTGGTTGGCTGTCGAAGCTGGCGAAAGTGCCGCGACATTACCTGATCCCGGCGATCATGGTTTTTTGTGTGATCGGATCTTATGGGCTGGCCAATCGCATGTTCGACGTTTGGGTAATGCTGGCCTTCGCTTTGATCGGACTGTTTATGCGGCGGATAAAATTCCCTCTCGCCCCATTTATCATGGGTTTTGTCTTGTGGCCAATTGCGGAGGAGAAACTCGGAGCGGGACTGATGACTTACGGCGGAAGTTTATCGCCGCTGTTTACTCATCCCGTTTCCTGCACGATGATGATTCTTTCTTTTCTCATGGTGCTGATTCCTGTTTGGAAGAAATTAAAACCCCGGAAAATTTGATGAAAAACCGACGCCCAAATATATTGTGGTACTGCACCGATCAACAGCGTTTTGATACCATCGCAGCCCTCGGCAATGAGTATGTCCAGACGGCGACTCTGGATGCCCTGGTTGAAACCGGGGTGAGTTTTACCCATACCTATTGCCAAAGCCCGATTTGCACTCCGAGCCGCTCCAGTTTCATGACGGGACTCTATCCCACCCGAGTTCACAATACGCGCAACGGCAACGACACCCTCGACAATCATCCACCGCTGATTTCACGCCTGATCGCCGATGCCGGATACGATTGCGGAATGGTCGGGAAATTTCATTTACTCAGTTCCGGCAATCGAACGGAGCCACGCCTTGATGATGGTTTTTCGTTTTGGAAATTCAGTCATGCTCCACGAGATGATTGGCAGCAAGGGCATGACTACGCCGATTGGGTGCGTGAGCAAGGAGGTGATTTGGATAAAATGCGGAAAAGCGAAGACCAGGTGTCGCCCCATTTGCATCAAACCCATTGGGCAACGAATCGAGCGATTGAGTTTATTGATCAGCAACGGAATCCCGACCAACCATGGATGGTGAACATCAACGTCTATGATCCTCACCCACCCTTTGTTCCGCCAAAAGAATACGCACAGCGTTTCAATCCCAACGACATGCCGGGACCGTATTTCCGTGACAGCGATCTCGCCCAACAAGCGAAGCTGGCGGATTGTGATTTTCAGGGGGACGTGCAAACACCCGATGGTCACCAAGCAAAAAAATGCCAGGCACTCTATTACGCGATGATCGCCCAGATCGACGATCAGTTTGCCCGACTGCTCGCGCATCTCGATGAGACCGGACAGCGCAAAGACACGGTGATCATTTTCACTTCCGACCACGGTGAGACGCTGGGTGATCATGGTTTGATGCAAAAAGGCTGCCGCTTTTACGAAGGGCTGGTGCGAGTCCCCTTGATTATTTCATGGCCGGGGCATTTTCAGCAAAACCTCAGAGCTGACGGTCTGGTGGAACTGCTCGACATGTCCGCCACCCTGCTCGACATAGCCGGAGTGGAGCTGCCTGACTATTTTCAAGGCCAATCTCTGTTGCCGATTTTGAAAGGCCAGACTAAAGCTGGAAAGTTCAGAGAAGCCGTGCGAAGCGAATACTTCGACGCCCTCGACCCGCAGTTCACCGGCGGCAGCGGGACCTTCGCCACCATGTATCGGGATTCGCGGTATAAGTTAGTGATCTATCACAACAAAGAGCTAGGGGAGTTGTATGATCTCAAGAAGGACCCGTGGGAATTCAATGACCTCTGGGACGATCCACAATCACAGCAGGTGAAAAATGAACTGATCTACAAGAGTTTCAATCATCACGTAGTGAACACCACCGACATGGGATCCGAGCGAATTGCTCCGATGTGATGCGAAAATTCATCTTGCCATCGGACTACTGCTAGCAGTTCGCTTTTACACCTCACCTGCCCATACGGTGCCCGAAGAGGGTGGTGTTCAACATGAAACACTACAGCCTTTTTTTTGACGGCAGTTATAGATCAATTAATCCTTCAGGTTCGGAGTGCTCCTAGGTTCGTCACCATACCCAAATAGGGTTCTTGGTCATTTAGTAGCGACGCAAAGTTTTGACTAATAGTTGCCACTTATTCCTTATCCATTTCAGCTTTACCCTTCTGCATTTCCTTATCAGCTTCCTCTAACCCCCTTCGTCTGATAAAGTTTAGCGCATCATTAAATAGTGTGAGTTTTCCCGACGGCACATACTGCTTTCCATCATATTCTATTACTCTAAGAATATGACTATTGAAGTATACGGCAGATCCACCAGAGGAATACTCAAACTGTTTAAGATCGTCTTCGTATAGAAATAAAAAATATTGATCACCTTGTTTCAAATGAAGCCGCGCAGTGGAATGAAATTTGGAGATAAAATCAATACTTTTGGAATTAATTATATTTTCCACTTCAAACAAACCGTCGCTATTTATCTTAATCAAACCCACATACGAAGCCCCCTCGCACAAATTTGATAAATAATAATCTGATTCAGAATAAAAATTCGGCTCCGGCGGAACTATATTTTTTTCTACAGCGCTTTTCTTCTCATCTTTTGAACAACCTATCGAAGCCAGAAACATGCCAAGAGCTAGCAATGGCAGTATCCGTTTTAATGCTGAGAATTTAACCGTCATCCCACGCCCTTCATTCTGACCTCACCAGCGCGGATGTATCGAGCGCCTTATTCCGCTTTATCGATTTGCCACGATGAATTCTACGGCTCGCTTTATATGCTCTGGCAATAACGTGAAATGGTGTCCTTTCGATTTTTCAGTCCCCTCTTTCACAACCGTCACACTCATTTTACCCCCCAGTTTTTCGTAACGTTTTTGCAGCACGTAAGTATTTTCATCAGGAGGAACCACTCGATCATTTTCGGAAACAATATTCATCAGGGGAACTCCCTGTTTTGCAATGGGAGCAAGCACATCAATCGGGTTCTCTTTAAATTCCAGAGCCTGCTGCTCCGTCATCTGATATTGCTCGAGCAAATTCTTCCAAGTAACTGCACTTCCTACTCCCTTACCTCTCCCCCCAGGCCAACTCTTAAAATCACACACCGGCGTATCTGCGTAGATACACGTGACACGCTGCGGATGCCTCGACGTCCAACGATAAGCAAATAACCCGCCACGGCTGATTGCCTCTATTGCCATACGCTTTGCCAGACCTCGCTCACCTGTCATGTGATCATAAAATTTATCCCAATGTTCCATGGCAGTGGGACTGCCCAACATCCCCGCAGTATTGATATGGGCGATGTGGAATCCCCGCTTCAATAACTCGATATCGATTTCGGAGTGAAACCCTGGAAACCTTGCTCGCCACACCCATGGTTTCCCTTCCGCAGGCGTCTTGGGTGCCACCAAAAAACAGGCCTGTGAACCGAGTTTGAAATCGATACGCTGGTATCCTTTCCACACGGAAACTTTGTCTTCTGCATCGGCTGCTCTCGCATAGCCCTGCGTCAGAATTACTGTAAAAATAAATGCTACTACGGTGTTTTGAAATAGGTTCATAGGTTTTTATCGAAAAAGTTTAGGTGCAAAATTTGCGAGGTAACCACGCCAGACCGGCCAGCTGTGTTTGCCTTCTGTCACAATAAATTCGTGCTCGATTCCGTTTTTCTTTAGGGCACTGATAAACTCCTTATTCTCCCCCAACAGGAAATCGTCTTTACCGCAGGCGATCCACAGTAACTTCAATTGCTTGTTTGTTTTAGCAGAATCCTCCAAGACTACTTTCACCGCATTCTGCTCTGGCACCGCAGCACTGAAAGCCCCCACCCAGGCAAAACTGTCCAACTCATTCAAACCAATCGTCAGTGAGTGTAATCCCCCCATCGACAATCCAACGATAGCTCGATTTTCACGACCTGACTTCACTCGATAAAGTTTCTCCACCATCGGCAATGCGGCTTCCATCAGATCGCGCCGAAGCTCTTCAGTGTTCGCCGGATCCCGCCCGTTGCCATAAGATTCCGGAATCGGATGACCGTCCGCCATCAGCACAATCATCGGTTTTGCTTTGCCGGAGGCGATGAGATTATCGAGAATCCAATGCGCTTTCCCATAACCAAACCAAGAAGCAAAGCTATCGCTGTGTCCGTGTTGAAGAACGAGTAAAGGATAATCCTGCTTGCTCGTTTCGTATCCTGGAGGTGTGTAAACCTGCATTTCTCGCAAACGATTGATCGGCTTGGAATGGTATGCGTGATAGTGAACCGTTCCGTGAGGGACGTCCTTAAAGTCATAGGACGCGTTGCCAGGAATATACAAGATACTGGTTTTTGGAGAGCGTCCCGGCTTGAGATTCATGTTGCCGGGATCGATCATACCCACGCCATCGATATTAAAACTGTAGCCGTAAAGACCTGGTCCAACTGACTCTAGAGTCACACTCCAGATACCGTCATCGCCGCGCACCAAGATGTGTTTTCCTGCTTCGCCGGTAACCATCACATTTTTCGCTTTCGATGCCTTAATCCGAAAGGTAACCTTTCCGTCAGCATGAATCGTCGGAGATGTGACGGGGCCGGGTTTCTTTTTCTGAGCCTCAAGCGAAACGAAAGAGAGCGCCAGAATGGTAAATGAAAGAAAAAACAAGTGGAGAAATTTATTCATAATATAACATTTCTTAGGGGCGCGGCAGTTAATTGATACCCCGAAATGCGCAGGATTTTTGTTTTCCATTAAGGCGAAGTTTTTGATTAGCGAGCTATTTGAAAAAATTTGAACGCAGATGGAGATCAAAAAAACACGTCGGTTGGGGTGTTTTATTTTTACCGTGACCCTTGAATTGTGTATTCGCAAAACCGTAATCAATCAAGCCTGAAATCATATATGAAAATCGTAGAAGGTATTGTTTGTCAAACCGCCTACATCCCGAATTGCTTTGCTAACCATGGCACCGCGCGTTTCGGGCGGAAACAATGCTCGGCCACTTCCACGTTGGCGTATTCCAGATACTCTTCTCCGCTCAAGCCTTCAGGGAGAGGCTTGAAATCATGGATGCGGGCCTTCGGGTCGATGTATTTGGTGTATTGATAGACTTTCATCTTTTTCTCCACGCCATTGAGCCGGAAAGCTGCGCGAACTTTTTCCAGTTGGTTGGCCCGTCCGCCTTCGGTGAAAAGAAGGGGCCTCGGCGCAATGGATGCCTGCCAGTCAGTGGCGTCGAACCACTGAAACATTCCCGGAATCAGATGATGCGCCGGCGGCACGTTCCCGTTGGTAGCGATGGATCGCTCAATCCAGTTACAGCAGAAATCATTGTGAATGACGGCTTTGATCAGCTCCGGATACAGCACGCCGATAATGTCGGTCGGCTCCGATCCCAGTGAATGGCCACAGACGGCAATCCGTTTTTTATCGACGAGCCTCTGCTTGCTGACCCACTCCAGAATGTGTGCTTTTTGAAATGCCGAAATACTGAGGTAACTCCGCCCCATCATCATCGCGTTCATGGCGACACTGGACCGTCCGAGAATCGGACTGTCGGTGTCGTTGGTTGCGGGGTTGGCGATGGCTACGGCGACCATCCCTCTTTTGGCAAAATGAAGCGCCATGCGGTTGTCTTCCGTTTTCCACTTGGGGGTTCGTTTCGCCTTGAGTCTGGCCTTGGGGAAAATCTCTGGTAAACCGACGAGACTTTCCAGACTTCCCGTAGATCCCGGAAAACACAGAACCGCCGGGGCAGGAGAGCTCTTTATAACTTTGTCGGGAACAACCATCATGAACGGAACCACGCTGCCCGGTTCGGGATAGGCCTCCCATTTCTGAATTTGGTATCCGTCTTTTTTACGAAGCCAGAGACGTTTCGGAGCAGGCTGTTCCAGAACCTCGGGGAAAGCCATTAGCTCCAGGAGTTTTTCCCGCAGAGCCGTTTGCCAGGCGGGGAAATCGGCGGCTTTCATTTTCGGATCAAAAGCCAGCTTCGGCGGGTTGTTTTTCAGCGAATATTGCAGAAACCCGGCGGTATCCTGAAAGCGCCCGTCCGCTCGTTTACTGATAAATTGTTTCCTTTTCGGTGGAACCGCCGCCGCCGATGCTCCCGCAGCAGGCTTTGATTTTTCAGCAACAGCCGATCCAGAAATTACAGCCGTTGACCCCACAGCAAGCGCCGAAAGAAAAAAATCACGCCGGGGAAGCGATGGAAATGGCGCAGGGTCCTGTTGAATGGAAAAGGGAGCTTCATATCTTTGTGTTCACCTAAATCGAAGCCGAAAGAATTTCAAGAAATAGCGGATTTTACTTCAGCTCGTTAAATCGGCATCTCAATGACTTCGAGTATCTTCAAAGCATTTGTGGTTGTGGCGACCCCAGGGCGAACTTTGTAGTCAAATGTCATCTTCGGTTTTCCATCGGGATCGCGTTCAAAGTGTTCGCGGAAGTGAATCAAATCGGCATGCTCTGTGAGTTCTTCCACCTCGGCCAGCGCAAGGTCATGGGTAGTGATCGCTCCCATCGCATGGTTGCGGACAAGGTGTGCAATAACACGTTGCACGATTTCCCGGCGCTCCACAGTATTCGTCCCCTGAAGGATTTCATCGAGCAGAAAAAGCACGATGCGTCCCTTTTTATTCTCTTCAATGGTGAGGTTTACGATCTGTTTGATACGTTGAAGTTCTGCCATGAAAAAAGAAACTCCGTCAGCCAATGAATCCTGGACGCTCATGCTGGTTGCAATCGTCAGCGGCGGAGTAATCAGAGAAGCCGCACAAACCGGCGCCCCGACACGGGCCAGAATGGTGTTCAAACCAATGGAGCGCAACAAGGTGCTTTTTCCTGCCATATTGGACCCGGTCACAAGAAGAAACCTGCCCTCAGGACCAAGCGAGACATCGTTGCCAACCCTTGAATTTTCGTAAATCAAAGGGTGTCCGAGATTTTTTGATTGCAACCCGCCTGACTTCTTAAAATCAGCTAAAGTCCAATCGGGTTCATCGTAGTAGAGATTGGAAATGCTCGTCAGAGCTTCAATCTTGCCAAGGGCTTCGAACCAGGTGGAGAGCTTTTTCCCGTAACTTGTCTGCCAACTTTCAAGTTTCTTTACAACTTGCAAATCAAACCCGGCAACAGCATTGAGCAGAGGGTGTATGAGCGATCCCCGAGCAGCTGCGCCGGTGGCAATCGAATTGAACTCTAGCATCGCTTCACTGGCTTCATTAATTTCCGGAATTAATGTTTCGATTTCCCCAGCCTTAACTGGACAGGACTTTATGTAGTTAAAAATTTCCGCGTAGCTGCGAATTTTTTGATCCACTTTCGCAAGACCCGCGAGGGATTCATTAATCGCGACCTTATACTTACAAACGATCGTTATATTTATTCCGATCACAATTAACGCAAAAGGAATAGGAGTTAAAATAAAGGTTAATATAATCGAGAGCAAGGTGAGCCACGGGGCAAATCGAAGGTATTTGATGAGGGTGTTTTTTTGCGTCAGCCAGATTTTTCTGATCATCCATTGCGGAATGATGACGGCTTGGTCCACTGCGAGAGTCTCCCCGATCACAGCGAGATTTTGCCTCCAGTCGAGATGTTCGCTGAGAGCTTTTGCAGAAACTTGTCGAAGTCCGATTTCTTCCGCAGGAGGTTGGTCGATTATCCACTGGGCAAGTGTAGCGCGCCCCTGAGGGGTTCGCTGAGTGGACAAAAGATGGAACAAAGATGCCGGGCCGAACAAATCCAAATCCTGGGACTCGGGAAGCTGGCATAATTTGTCGGGCGCCTCAGGAACGGGGAATGCACTCCATTCCCTCCTGATACGATGAAGGGAATGTTGATTGAGTTCCGTGAGGATGCGAAACCGGCCTTCTTCCTTAGTGACTTTCCGGTGCTTTATCACCAGAACAACAAACACACAAAAGCACAGCGCACTCATGGCATACAAAGCCGCTGCGAACACTGGATGACCATTCCCTAATGTTGCAACAACGCCTGGGGGTAACGCTGCAAGAAAAATTATGAACCGATAGTTTGAAAGTTTCCCCGACTGGGCAGTGAATTCTTTTTTGCAATCAGAGAATTTTTTGATTCGAGATTGATAGACGGTTTCGCGGAACATGTGATATTGGTGCGTAATCCTGTTTATTGGGCAATTTTCCCTGTGCCTTTTACCCCGAACAAAGCAGGAGTCAAAATAGCAGGAGAAACGATGTCAAAAAATGGGAATCAGAAGGTTCTTGCAATTCATTCACCCATTCTTTGATGCAATCTCCTTTGTTTCAGACTCTTTTCAAGCTCTCGCTATGCTCGGCAACCTTTGATGATGCGATTCATATCCGAGGTAATTACTCAGTTGTTTTGCGTGAGCTATACTCCTTCATTGTTTTCCTCCACTGCAGAAAACTCTTCAGATAAGACCACCGGAAATTTTTTTTCTTGCGGTATTTCATATCCTAGATCAGGGGTCAAACCCCATCTATTTTACTTCTTGTGTAGTTTTTCCGCACCACTGCCACGCCTTCTGCCTAATCCACTTTAAACAAAAGCGGTTTGTCTCGGGCTTCTTCGCGGCTAAGCTCTCCCCATGCAAGCGGCTGCTTACATTGTGATCGATGGCTCTTCCGACCTCGAATTTGACTACGCGATTCCCGACGAGATGAAGGAGAACATCGCGGTCGGTTCGCGAGTCGAAGTGAAGCTGCGCAACCGTCCCGCCACCGGCACGGTTTTGGAGATCAAAGAAATCGATGAACTGGAGTTGTCATTCAAACTCAAACCAATCAGCCGCTTATTAAGCGCCAAACCGGTGCTCACCGCTCCATTGCTCAAATTAGCCCATTGGTTATCGGACTATTATTTATCCCCGCTGGAAACTGTCATCCGCAGCATGATCCCACAAGCGGCGCGCGAAGGTGAGGGTGGCGAAAAAACGCGCAAGGTGGTGCGCCTGATCAAAACTCCATCCGAGGAAGATCTCGCCAAGCTCAAAAAGCGCGCACGGCGGCAGGCGGACGCGCTGGATTATCTGGCTGGACTAAAACCCGAGCCGGTCATGACGCTGTCCGAACTGGTCAATTCAATGGGCATCTCGCGTCCCTCGATCAAGGCTCTGGAAGAGCGCGGCTGGGTGCAGATCGAAACACAAACTGTACAGCGTGACCCCTACGCTGGCGAAGAATTCCTACCCAGCCCCCCCTTGACTCTCAACCCCGAACAAAAAGTCGCGCTCGACGCAGTTCTCGCGGCGAAGAAAAACCCCAAGCGCAAACCCATTCTACTCTCCGGAGTGACCGGATCGGGAAAAACCGAAGTTTATCTGCAGGCGATCCAACACTGCATCGACCAAGGCAAAGGAGCCATCGTATTAGTGCCGGAAATTTCCCTGACCCCGCAAACTGCCGAACGTTTCAAACGCCGTTTTGCGGCGATTCAGGATCAGGTCGCTATTTTACACAGTCACCTCTCGGCAGGCGAACGCCTCGATGAATGGCGTAAGGTGCTCGCTCGCAAAGCGCGCATCGTCATCGGCGCGCGCAGCGCGATTTTTGCCCCGGTCGATAATCTCGGTCTGATCATCGTTGATGAGGAACACGAAAATTCCTACAAGCAGGAAAGTCCACCGAGATACCACGCGCGGGATCTCGCAGTGGTGCGCTCACATATCGAAGACTGCCCGGTGGTACTCGGCAGCGCAACACCCTCTCTCGAATCCTGGAACAATGCCCTGCACGGCAAATACGATGTGGTTAAAATGAAGCTGCGTGTCGATGACCGCGAGTTACCGCTGATCCGCGTGCTCGACCTGCGCATGGAATCTCGCCGTGGCGGTGCGCGTTCCGGCCCGGCCATCCTTTCATTAAAACTGCGTCAAGCCATCGAAAAGCGTTTGGAAAATGATGAGCAAACCATCCTCTTCCTCAACCGTCGGGGATTCTCAAGATCTCTGTTATGCCCTGAATGTGGCAAAGTGGTCGAGTGCCGTCATTGCAGTCTGCCGATGACTTTTCATCGCAAGGAAGAACGCCTCACTTGCCACGTCTGCGGATTCGCCCGCATCGTGCCCAAACGCTGTCCCGAATGCAAGGCCCGCGCCATCAGTCTGGTGGGATTTGGCACGGAAAAAGTCGAAGAAGTTTTGCGCAAGGTTTTCAGCGATGCTCGCATCGCACGGGTTGACACCGATACGATGAAACGCAAAAACCAATTGAAAGACACCCTCAGTGCTTTTAAGGCTCGCAAGATCGACATCCTGATCGGCACTCAAATGATCGCCAAGGGACTGCACTTTCCCAACGTCACTCTAGTCGGCATCCTCAACGCCGACATCGGTCTGCATGTGCCTGATTTTCGCGCTGGTGAACGCACCTTTCAACTGCTGACCCAAGTCGCCGGACGCGCCGGACGCGGCGAACTCTCAGGCGAAGTGGTGGTGCAGACTTTCACCCCCCACCATCCCTCGATCGCCTATGCCCGTCACCATGATTTCGAAGGTTACGCCGAGCAGGAATTGGAATTCCGCAAGCAGTTCAACTTCCCACCCTACCCGCACATGGTCATGCTCACCGTGCGTTCCACCCACATGACCCGCGCCGAGTTCTCGCTCAAAACCCTACACCTGCGTCTCACCAAAGCTCTGCCGAAGGACAACCCCGATCAGATCATCATTTCCGATCCGGTGCCATCGCCACTGGTCAAATCCCACGACCAGTTCCGTTTTCAGATCACCCTGCGCGCTAACAATGCGCGCAAAATGACCGCACTGATCCGTGGAGTGATGAAAAAAATGTCCTTCCCTGCGGATGTGATTGCCACCGTCGATGTCGACCCTTATTCTTTAGGATAACCTGCCCAGGAAATATTGGCAGCTGAATTTTCCGCTCAAAAAATACGGGTGGGAAAGCCTTTCCTGCTTTGCCTCAGAGTTTTGGCCCCGTAGCCCCGATCAATAAGTGACGCAGATCCTTTCCCGTTAGTTGGTCGTAAGCGCGAATCACGGTTTCAGTATTGGTACGGTTCCACTGGGTTTGATTGATTTTCGAGATCCAGTTCGCTATGAATTTTGTATCCCGGCCTTTGGTCGCTTCCAGCAGAGCTTTGGTGGCATAATGATAATACGCAGCACCGAGCCCTTCCGCCTCGGCGACAGATTCGTTTTCCACTTCGGCTGCAGCCCATTTGAGTAGGTTTACTTTGCTTAGGTGCCGCTTCGATTCTTCTTCTGGAAACATGGAAAAAAAGGTTTCCATTCCCACCTTCTTTCCAAAGCGACGGTCACATTCACGAATTGCGATCACATTGGCCAGGCCATCACAAAACCATCGGCGATCATCGCTTGCAATCGTATCACGGAGCAGGTCGGCCTCGACCACCCCATGGACCACCACGAAAAAAGACTGCTCGTCCGTGAGCAGGCGTGTAGTTTTCCCGGTCAACTGTTCCGGAGTGATGGTATCAGCTGATTCGGTCAACTGTTTCACCATAACATCACCTTTCCTGATCGCCGCGATTTGCTCCTCGATGGATCCCTTCACAACCTTTCCCGCCTCTTTGATTACCACTGGAAAAAATTTCGACGGAACCGAATCAATAGCAGCCACCACATCATCAACGGTAGCCGATGCTCCATAACTGAATTCAAAATTATACAACACGGTGTCTTCCTCTTTGTTCAGGGTGAAATCCGGAACATCAACTCCCAGCTTGATTAGACTTTTCAGATCTTGCTTGAACCAGATTTGAATTTCATTGCCGTCAAAAACACGAACCACAAGTTGCCCTAAATTTGCCATCACGGCAGCTTGAGTCGCCCACAATCGCATTTCTTCTTCGCTCCCTGTGAAGCCATATTGTTGGAGCGACAGACTGTCTTGCTTGCTGATTTTTATAGGCTGAACCAAAGGCGCATCAAAACGCTTTTTGATCTCTTGCCGTGCTACAGCTAATTTCTCCGCCCACTCCGGCCCTATCTTTTCTACGGCTTCTGACAACACTCTGGGGAATGAAAGCGTCAGCCCGCTGATTTTGCGTTTGATATAGTCATCAGGCCAAACAAACGGTTTTTTCTTTTGCTCTCCTTTTTCCAGAGACTCATTCTCCACCATTTCTATCAGGCGGGCTTTCGTCTCCGACAGATGTTTTTCAATGTTCGGGTAAGTTTTATGCAGGGCTGAAACGAATTCTTCGCGGTTCAACCCTCGCTCGGGGATCACAATGCCGTGTTTTCTGAATTCAACAAAAAGGGCTTTGTCATTGTCCGAATCCTGCGCCGCCATGAACACGGCCATCATGATGACTCGTCCTGCCGCATCGATTAGTTCAGGGTCGTCCGTACGCAGTGGATTCATCTTGGTGATTTTCTCTAACAGCATCGCCGTATTTTCGCCATTATCCGGAGGTTGAAAATAGAATAAAGGCCCCATTAATTGAGAGAAATTTTCCCTTTCGGATAGTAGTATATGCAAGAGCAAGTAATAACGGGCAACTCCACGGGTGAACGATTCCGGTGTATTTTCGGCAAAATACCGAGCCTCTATTTCATGCCGGAGCAAGCTTTCGATCACTTCTTTAAAAACCAAATAGGTAGCAAGCTGAGTTCCCATCCGGTCTTGTTGCTGGGAGATAACGAGTAATAATTTAGTGAGGTCTTCCGCAACGGTTTCAGCGGATTTGCCAGGTTTCCCCAACAGTGGAATATCCAGACGAAACGCTTCCAGTTTTTCAATACTCGGGCGCAGCTTGCCAATTCCAATACCCAGCTCTCCCACAAAGGGAGGAAACAAAGAAATATTAAAGCTCCCGTCCGGATCCGGTAAAAACTGAATCTCCGGAAATGTGATTTCACGGGTATCAGTATTCAGAAAGGGTTCGAGCGTTGCATGATTCCACAAGTGGATCTCCCGCATATCCCCGGACCACCGAATCCACTGATGGGAGATTTTTTGAACCTTCAACAGCTCTTTTTCGAAAGCGTCGCTGAACCCTGCGCTGACTTCATCTATTCCCAGTAACTTTTGTATAAGCTTTTTGAACTCCGGTTCGAGGCCGGGAAATGTTTCGTTCATTTCCTTCGCCACCATCGCAGCATGCTCCTGCCGAGCATCCTGGTGGATTTTAAAAACCGGCAATAAAAGCTGAATCAAATCTTCTTCATCGACAGGAAAGACAATTTTCATCCCATCGATGACGATGGTTTTTTCTCTCTTCGTTCCTAGACCTGAAAGCGAATTTGTGAAATTTTGAGCTGTTGCTGGCACAATGAATACCAGCAAAATAACTCCGATATACAATAGCTTCTTCATTGGAACCTTTGGGGGTCGGAGACAAAATTCCGGCAATCTACTTCTCCAAAACTTCGGCATCATATCCATCGAGAGTAGCGCTTAAAGCCAGCTTAATTTTTGCGCTGGACGGAAACGCCTCTTTCCAACCTGCCGCCCAACTGCTGGAAATTTGCTTTTTTACCTCCCCTGCTCTCTTGCCCACCATAATATGAGCGAAAGAGATTTGTTTACCGAAGCGTGGTTGGAGGGGGGCACCAATGTGGAAGCAGTGAATCCAGTTCATTGCTGAAATTACAACACAGGAGATTTTTTTCGTCAAGCCCAATGCCCATCCAAATCAGGATTCTCGGAACCTTTCAAATTGATCACCCTTCCCTTCGTATGTGATCACCATCATCGATGTCGATCCTAATTCTTTGAAACAAAGAGGCACTTGACTAATAACTTGACTTATAGTTGACTAATCGTGTGTCTTACCAACCACAATTTGAAATCAGTGTCGAGCTTCTCTCTTTAGTTGAAGAGATCACCACCTTGCGTGAGCGTATTCAAGGCGCATCGGTGGCACTATCATGGATTCCAGCACTGCAAAAGGACACACGAACTCGAAATGTCCATGCTTCAACAGCAATCGAGGGCAACCCTTTAACCTTACCACAAGTTCGCGCGATTGCAGAAGGACGGGAACTAGCGGGATCCGATATTCATTCTCAACGCGAAATAACTAACTATTTTGCGGGACTGCGTTTTGTGGAAAAAAATGCACAGCTTAAAGCGATTAGCCACGAACACCTGTTTAGATTGCACCATATTTTAGCTGAAGGTGTTATGGATCAAGGTGAAGCCGGTCGCTATAGAAGCATTGCTGTGCAAGTAGGAAATCATCTGCCGCCTGCAGTAAATGATGTATCGCCCTTGATGTTCGAACTTCTTGAATGGTGGAATAATTCCACATCAAAAATATCCCCTATTCTGAGCTCGGCTATTTTGCACTATCGTTTTGAGCACATTCATCCATTTGCAGACGGCAACGGTCGAACGGGTCGAGCTCTTGCCTTATGGGAACTTTATCGCCGGGGATTTGATTCCCACCATATTTTTTCAGTTGATGAATACTACTGGGAGGATCGTTCAGCCTATTACGCCGCTCTTGATCAAGTTCGTCTCGCTGGAGAAAATTTGACTGGATGGTTGGAGTATTCTGCGAAAGGCTTAAAACAAACGTTGCAGCAAGTTTGGTTGCGTTTACAACGGTTCCAAAGTCGCGATTTAAAAAAAATCACCCTCACCCCCCGTCAGGAAACACTGCTCGAATTGTTACAAGATCATGGCAGTATGGCTCCTAACGAAATATGGGAAACTCTCAAAATCTCCAGACAGGGCGCGATGAATTTGATCAACCCTTTGCTCGAAACCGGATTGATTGAGAAAAAAGGGACAAAAAAGTCAGGGCGCTATTTTTTAACCCAGCGATAGAAAAACATTTATGAGAAGCATGACAGGATACGGCAGGGCCGAGCAGACGATCGACGGTTGGCAGATCACCATCGAGATCGCAGCGGTGAATCGCAAACAAACGGACATCGTTTTGCATTTGCCTTCGGGACTAGCGGCACTTGAGGCCGATTTGAAAAAACAAATCGCACAACAAGTGCTGCGCGGACGAGCCACGGCGCGCGTTACGATTGAGTCCACTGACAGCGGTTCGAGCGAAATCCATCTGGACGAAAGTCTTGCCACTCAATATCTGACGCTCATTCAGTCCTTGGAAAAACAAAGCGGTCGCGCCATCCTGACTTCCGGCGCGGATCTGTTACGGGTGCCTGGCGCTTTTACTTTCGAATCCAAAAACCTGCCCGCTGATGAACTGCAGGACAGTATCGGCAAAGTCCTCACTGAAGGTCTTGATGCGTTAATAAAAATGCAGGATGCCGAAGGGAAAAATCTACATGAAGACCTGGAAGCCCGGCTGAAATTCATAGAGAACAAACTCGAACAAATTGCCGCCGCCTCTCCCGCCGTGGTCGAACGCTACCGCAAAAATCTACACCAACGTCTCACCGAAGCCGGGCTCGATTTAGATCTCAATGATGAACGTTTATTAAGGGAAATCGGACTTTTTGCCGACCGTTGTGACGTCAGTGAGGAGATCACACGTGCCAAAAGCCACATCAAACAGTTCAGAACTTACATGAATGCGGAAGACGCCGTCGGCCGCTCACTGGATTTTCTTTGTCAGGAATTTAATCGCGAAGTCAATACCATCGGCTCCAAAGCCAATGACGCCCAACTCGCCCAACATGTGGTCGAAACCAAGACAGAGCTGGAAAAAATACGCGAGCAGGTGCAGAATATCCAATAATCATGGAAAACAACTCACAACGACGAGGCATCCTCTGTGTGGTATCCGGACCTTCAGGTTCGGGCAAAACCACTTTGTGCCGCGCCTTCAACGATGAAGACCCCGAGTGCAGCTACGCCATCTCCTGCACCACCCGTCCTATGCGTGAAGGCGAGGTCAACGGCAAGGATTACCATTTCCTCGATGAAAAAGAATTTCTGGCGCGCGTCGAAGCGGGCGATCTACTTGAGCACGCCCGCGTCCATGGCAATCTCTACGGCACACTCAAATCATCGGTAATCGAACAAGTCGAACGCGGCCAGGACGTGCTGATCGACATTGACGTGCAAGGAGCGGCGCTCATCCGTGAGCATCAGGATCCTGGCATACAAGCTTCCTACATCGACATTTTTGTGATGCCTCCCTCGCAAGAAGAATTGGCAGCGCGCCTCGGTGGACGCGGCACAGAGTCCGAACAAGACTTTGCCCTGCGGATGAAAAACGCCCAAGAAGAAATCGACCAATGGCCGCACTACGCCTACGCCATCGTCAGTGGCAGCCGCGAGCAAGATTTGCAAAAATTCCGCAACATCATTCATGGCGAACGCAATCGAGCTTCCCGCCTGATCATCCATCAATCCGCATAACCTACTATGTCAGCAGAAAATATCAGCTCAGGGAAAACCATCCTGCTCGGCGTGACGGGTTCCATCGCCGCCTACAAAGCCGCCGACCTCGCGAGCCAACTGGTCAAACTCGGACATCAAGTTCATGTGATCATGACCGGCGAAGCTCAAGAGTTCATCACCCCGCTGACGCTACAGACGCTCTCACGCCAAGCCGTCATCACACGTCTCGCTGATGAAAAAAACTCCTGGCAACCTGGGCACATTCATCTCGCCGACAGCGCAGACCTGTTACTCATCGCCCCCGCCACCGCCAACATCATCGCCAAGCTCGCCCACGGCATCGCCGACGACGCCCTCAGCTCCATCGCCCTAGCCACCCGCGCACCGCTGCTGATCGCTCCCGCGATGAACGGCAACATGTGGCAGCACCCCGCTACCGTCTATAATGTGGAAATCCTTTCCGAACGCGGCACTCACTTCATTGGCCCCGAAAAAGATGGCATGCTCGCCTGCGGCTACGAAGGCGCCGGACGCCTATGGCCCGTCACAGGCATCCTCGAAGATGTAACAAAAACACTAAGCGCAAAAAAATAAGCCCTTTCTCCCCGTTTCTTATTCCCATTCGTGTGAATTAGTGTCCATCTTGACAGCCGTAGCCTTGGCGAAGGATGTTCGTGGTTCCCTCTCCCGTGAATTTTTTCCAACATGAAAATACTCATCACCGCCGGCCCCACCCGCGAAGCCATCGACCCTGTGCGCTACCTCAGCAATCGCTCGTCTGGCAAGATGGGCTACGCACTCGCTGAGGCAGCCGTGGCTCGCGGACACGAAGTGCTACTGATCTCCGGTCCAGTGTCCCTGCCCGCTGTAGAAGGCGCAAACACCATCAAGGTCATCACCGCCAGCGAAATGTATGATGCGGTGCAAGCTCACATCGGCGAAGCGGTCGATGCAGCGATTTTTTGCGCAGCGGTGGCCGACTACCGCCCTGCGTGCGTGGAGGAGCACAAGATAAAAAAGGACGACAACGAGCAAATCACCCTCGTCTTGGAAAAAACCGCCGACATCCTCGGCAGTGTGCGCGGAAAAATGGACTTCACCGGCTTGCTGATAGGTTTCGCCGCTGAAACAGAAAAGCTCGAATCCTACGCTCGCCGCAAACTGCAAAGCAAGCAGTGCGATCTCATCGTCGCCAATCATGTCGGCGATGCGCAAACGGGATTCGACGCCGATGACAATCAACTGCAGCTTTTTTTTGCCGACGGTCAGCAACAAAAACTTCCGCTCCAAACAAAACGTCTGCTCGGTGAGAAAGTGATCGAAATCATCGAAAAAATGGGCGAACCTAAGACATGAATGAACATCTGAAAATCGCGATCGAAGCAGCCCATATAGCCGGAAACTTGCTGCGCGAAAATTACGAAACTGATCTAGTGGTCGATGCTTTGCACGATCACGACATCAAACTCGCCCTCGATGTTCGCGCTCAGGATTTGATCACCGACTGTCTGCTGGGAGCTTTCCCCGAGCATGCGCTCTATGGAGAAGAAGGTATCGCTGGCAAACTCGACAGCGATTGGCAATGGGTGGTCGATCCGATCGACGGCACGGTGAATTATTTTTATGGCATCCCTCACTTCTGTGTATCCATCGCGCTGCGATATAAAAAAGAGATCGTGCTCGGTGTCATCTACGACCCCATGGCCGATAGCCTGTGGGCAGTGGAAAAAGGCGGACGCCCGACTTTGAATGGCAAGGAAATCCAGACCAGCTGCCGTGATCAATTAAAAGACACCGTGATGACCATCGGCTTTTCCAAAACCAAGGAATCTATGGACGCCGGATTGCAGCGCTACAAAAACATCGCCTACAAAGTTCGCAAGACCCGCATGATGGGCAGCGCCGCTTTGGCTCTTGCTTACATCTCCTGCGGTCGCCTCGATGCTTACATCGAAGAAACCATCAGCCTGTGGGATGTCGCGGCAGGGATTTTACTAGTAGAAAGTGCGGGCGGAAAAATCGAACTCACACCCGCCGAAGGCAGTGAAGATAAATTTGGCATCGTAGCGACCAACGGTAAGGTTGTTATTGAAGACTTAATATAAATTCATTTTTCATTTCAACCCAACATAAATTATGCAGTGCAGTGGAATAGGATACGACGTACATCGGTTTGCAACAGGCAGACCGCTCATCCTCGGCGGAGTGGACATCCCGCATGAGCGCGGATTAGAAGGCCACTCGGACGCCGACGTTTTGTCACACGCCATCGCCGACGCAGTTCTCGGGTCGTTGGGCTTGAATGATATCGGTTTTTATTTCCCCCCTGAGGACGACAGCATCGAAGGCATCTGCAGTTTGGACATTCTAAAAAAAGTGCGCCAACTGGCAGAGGGGAAATCCGCTTGGATTCACAATATCGACAGCACTCTGATCGCCGAACGCCCCAAGATCATGCCGCACGTAGAGCGGATGAAAATTAAAATCGCCGATGCGCTGGGCATCAAGCCTTCCCAGGTAGGTGTCAAAGCCACCACCAACGAGTTGATGGGTTTCATCGGTCGCGAGGAAGGCATCGCAGCGATGGCCGTAGCGAGTGTGGAAATCCGCGAGTAACGCAAGGCCCTCCGCCTTACCCACCTTCCACCATGTTCTGGCATTGCGGCAAACATCATCGACTTGATCTCGGCAAGCAGGGGATCATTATGGGCATCTTGAATGTCACGCCAGATTCCTTCTCGGATGGAGGTAGTTTTAATTCCGTGTCGCAGGCTGCGGAACATGCTTTGCACATGTTCGATGAAGGGGCGGCCATCGTCGATATAGGCGGTGAATCGACCCGCCCCGGAGCCACTCCAGTGAATGTTAGCTGTGAAATGGAACGTGTTATTCCAGTGATCAAATCGATCATCCGACAACGACCACAGGCATTACTTTCCATCGACACATCGAAGGTGCTTGTGGCTCGCGCTGCTTGTGAAGCAGGCGTAGCCATCATCAACGATGTGACCGGCCTGATGGGAGATGCCACGATGGCATCCGTGGTGGCCGAAACCGCAGCGGGTTTGGTCATTATGCACACACAAGGCGACCCTCGAACCATGCAGGACAACCCCAGTTACCAGGATGTTGTCAAAGACGTGCGTGTTTTTTTTCAGCGACAGGTTCAGATTGCTATCGATGCCGGAGTGAAGCCCGACGCCATAGCCCTGGATCCCGGCATTGGCTTTGGCAAAAGCGACGAACACAATATCGCGCTTCTCCGGCATTTATCCCAATTGATGATAGAACCACATCCCTTGTTAATCGGTGTTTCAAGAAAATCCTTCATCGGTCGTTTGCTCAATCACGAGGATCCCGATAACCGCGCCGCCGCCACCTGTGCCCTGACTGCCTTAACCCGATCTTCAGGAGCCGTTATTCATCGTGTCCACGATGTGCTAGCCAACCTCGATGCACTGCGCATGGCAGAGGTGTTGCTGGGGGAATAATGAATCACTCCTTACCTGCTTCAAAAACCGGGTATTTCTCCTTGAGCTTAGCTTTCAGCTGAGCGGCCTTGTCTGCCTGCCCCGATTTATCAAAAGCCACCGCCGCCTTGTGCAGAGCCTCGGGAGTGATCAGCGGATCGACAAAAATCTGGCTAACGATCAAATATAATCTGGCCGCTCCCTGGGCATCGTTGTTAGCAAATGCGATGTCACCCAGCAACATGCGCGCCGTGGCATTGATGCGTCCTTCTTTTTGCAATCGCAAGGCTTCGTTTGCGGATTTTTTGGCCTCTTCAAAATCCTTGATACCCAGCTGGGCCTTGCCTTTGTTGACCAGCGTTTTTGCCCTGAGGGAAGGGCGCTCAATGAATTTCAGATAAAAATCAAATGGAGCGACCGCTTTGGCATAATACCCAAGTTTGAGATTGGCTTGTCCCAGATAGTTCCACACTTCCGGACGAGTTTGGCCGGGCGAACCCGGGCTGCTGGCCAACTCCAAAAAACGCGCAGCACGTTCAAACTGACCATCTTCAAATAGTTTGATCCCCATGTAGGTGAAGATAGGCACTGGAATCGTCAGTTTGCGCTTGGTGGAAAGAAAGGTCTCGGTTTCGCTAGTCATTTTTTCGAGCTGCTCAAGCTGATACGCAGCCAGAATAATGCGACGGGTGGCCACTTCGTAATAGGTTTTTTCATCTTCCTTGCGGGCTTTTTCGAGGAAGGGTATCGCTTGCTGGTATTTTTTCTGCTGGATATAACCACTGCCAATCCAGAAGTGCGCTTCGGCCAGAACCGATGTTTGAGGAAATTTTTCTAACAAGTCGATGAAGGCCTTCACCATCGCCTCGGTATCTTTCATTGCCAGTTGGATGACCGCAATCTGTTGCATGGCAAACTCAAGTTCTTTGGAGGAACTGTATTTGCTGGTCAAAGTTTGATAGTCTCTCAAAGCCCTTTTTGGGTCTTTAGTGAGCTGATAAACACTCGCCCGTTTTGCCAGAACAGACGAAGCCAGAGCATCATCTGGATATTGCTTGAGAAATTTACCGAGAGTGGAAATGCCCTCTTCCACCTGACCGCCCTCAAGTTGAGACCAACCGAGCTTGTATAACCAGGCGATATGATGCTCCTGAGGAATGTTTTCCGTGCGAATAGCGGCATATGCCTTGGCCGCGTCAGCGTATTGACTGTGTTCAAAATGCCACTCGGCTTTCATCAAAAGAGCGAGATCGATGTATTTGACCGAGGCGTCGATTTTCTGTTGTTGTTCGACATATCGAGCGGCGAGCACCGCCAGGCCTCCATCATTGAGAGAATTCAGGCACTGCAGGCGACGGTAACCCGCTTCGATACCTTCCTCACGATCCCGGTAATTTCTTTCTACAATGGCATAGACATTGGCCGCTTGTTTCAAGTCCTTGGTTAGACGATAGGAATGGGCCACCAGTAAGAGCATCTGGGCACGGCTGTCAGCAGGCGCATCGTAAATACCGCGACTGTAACTGCGAATAACCGCTTCATAATCCCCTGCCGAAAATTGATTGAAAATCAAGCCGATCTGCGCCAGCGCTTTCCAGGTTTTGCCGGATTCACTTTGCAACACCTTGTCGAGCATCTGATTGCTCTCTTCACGTTTGCCCAGCTTGGCGGCGATCAGTCCGCCACGGGCATAAGCTTCATCAAGTTCGGCTGCATCTTTGGAATGGGCAATGACATTTTTCAAAGCTTCAAAAGCTTTTTCATTGTTATCCAGTTCGACATAAAGGTGCGCAATCGCCGAGCGGGCATTACCCGCAAAAGGATTTTCCTCCCCCTGCCCTCTGGTGACCAGCAGTTGTTCATAAGTCTCCACCGCTGCTTGTTTTTTGCCTGTCAATTGCAGGCAACGCGCTCGGTAATAATAAGCCTGTTCTTCCAGCTTAGGGTTGGCGATATTCTTTTCAGCGATCTCAAAATACGGAATGGCCTTGGCAAAATTTTTCTCATTAAAATACAACGTCGCCAGACGGAAGGCGGCTGAGCCGGAATAAACTCCGGTTTTGTATTGTTTGATCAACCGCTCGTAAGCTTGTTTGGCCTGCACCAGTTGTGGCAACTGCAAATAACACTCGGCGAGACGGAAAGCTGCGCTGGCTCCATTAGGACTCTGCGGGTGGTTTTTCAAAAACAACTCATACTGGCGAATCGCAATCGCGTACTGCTTGTGACTGAACAAAAGATTGGCATAAGTCAGATCATCTTCCAACACCGGGCCTTTGCCATCCTTTTCCTTGGCGTCGGGATTCATCTCGATCGGTTTGGCTTTGATAAAAGCAGTGCCTTTTATCGGTGTCGCTTTACCAGCGACAACCGGAGACGCCTTGCCAGCGGTCACCGGCGTGGCCTTCACCGATCCCGGAGCCGCAACAACGGGACGAGCAATCGCTTTTTTATCGCCATTGCTCTGCGCAAGTACAAGCGAAACGTTTGCCAGCAATACCCATACAGCGACAACAACTTTTCTTTTAACAAGACAGCTAGGAGAACAGTCGATCATGGCGCCGTGCCGGATTTTTTGGGAGTCGGGGCTTCTACAGGTTTGGTGGTCGCAAAAGCTATGTTCCAGATGTTAGCTTTTTTACACACATCGAGAATATTGATGATGTGTTGAAAACTCGCTTTGCTGTCTCCTCGCAGGATCACCGCCTGGTCGGGATACTCCTCCGAAATGGCGTGCAGGCGGACGAGCAAATCATCTTCGGTGACCACCGCACCATTCACCACGATCACACCGTCTTTGTCCACATTCACAATGATCTCACCAACCTGGCGCTCCGGATCGGCGCCCTCTTCCGCAGCGGGAACGGATACATCGACGTTGCGTTCCTGTTGGGCGGAATTCCAGGTGACGATGAAAAAAATGAGCAACAGAAACACCACGTCGATCATCGGCGCGAGTTCCATTTCCGCTTCTTGCGGCGTGCTGTAATCCCGAAAGTTCATCGTATCAAGGAAGAGAAATAAGTGGTCGTAAAAGGTAAATAACAAACAGGTGAAATAAGCTAGAGACTACGCGGTTCATGGGAGGCACCAAAATCACCCTGCTCGGCATCCCTTTCACTGCGACGAGCCGAAGCACGGTAGTTGGCGCGTTTGTATTGCGCTGCCAACAACGCCATGATGTGTGTGGCCGCCGCTTCCATTTCAGCGATCAGTTTTTGCACCTTGCCACGAAAGATCGAATAAAAAATCATCGAGGGAATACCGATAACCAAACCGGTAGCGGTGGTGATCAGCGCCTGGGCCACCCCCGGTGCCAGTTCCATCTGCTGCACCCCGACTCCGATGTTGTTAAAAGCTTTGATCATCCCGATCACTGTTCCCAGCAAACCAACCATCGGAGCGATGCGCCCGATATCAGCGAGGTAAATAATGCGTTGATTCAAAATACTGGCTTGGCGGGACCCTTCCGCTTCGGTGACTTCGCGGACTTCATCAAAGGAGGCGGTAGGATTTTTTGTAGCAAAATCAAGCGCCTTGTGAACGATACGGGCGATGCATTCGTTCTCACGGTTGCAGACCGCGATCAGGCCGAGGTAATCCTGTTTGCGGATCAAAGCGTCGGCAGCGTTCATGAATTTATCACTCACCACCGATCCCTGACGGATGGTAAAAAAGTAAAAAATGATCAACAGCATGGCGACGAAGGACAGGATGGCCAGCGGAATCATCACCAGCGCGCCGCCTTTCATCAATATGTCGAGAAAGGTCTCAGTGGCCGCGACCGCCGCCGGATCGCTGGCTACAGCTGCTGGCACGGCGCTCATCGTAGAGGTTGCGGTGCCCGTTGCGGGTGGTGCAGCAGGTACTGGCGCTGCCGCAGGCGTAGCGGTCTGCGCCAAAATGAATGCTGCGCTGCAGAAAAACAGCAACAAGCCAGATGCAATGAGGGGATGTAAATAGGACCTTAGTCGATACATAGTTTATTGTTGTGAGCCATGGGTTAGGTTTGCGCAAGCAAAACCCGCGGCTAATCTACAGGTTTCAGTGATCCTTGCAAATACTCGATGGCAACTCCCGAAAAACCCGACTTTCAGAAAATGCTGCACCAAGTGCCGCATGAGCCGGGGGTGTATTTGATGCGCGACCGACTGAAACGCGTGATCTATGTTGGCAAAGCACGTGACCTGCGCAAACGGCTGGCCTCCTACTTCACTCCCTCGCGCAAAAAAAAGGCTGAATTAAAAACCAAGGCCTTGATCGACAGTATCTGGAATTTCGAAATCCATACAGTGCGCAACGAACCCGAGGCCTTGTTGCTGGAAAGTAAGTTGATCAAAGACTACCGCCCGAAATACAATGTCAGCTTCCGTGACGACAAACGCTTTCTGATGGCCAAGGTGAATCTCGCCGAACCCCTGCCGCGCTTTCAGTTGGCGCGGGTGCGCAAGGGCGATGGGGCCAAGTATTTCGGACCTTTTGTGCATTCAGCGGCTTTAAAACAAACTCTGAACTGGCTCAGTCTGGAATTCGGCCTGCGCAGCTGCCGACCGCTGCAGCCCAATGAAAACGACTACAAACACTGCCACGACGATGTCATTCGCAACTGCTGCGCTCCGTGTATTGGCAAGGTCAGTGAGGAGGAATACCGCGCCAAAGTCGAACAAGCCTGCGAATTCATGAAAGGCCGCTCGCGGGAAATGGTCGCAGAAATCGAAAGCGAGATGTTAAAAGCTGCTGGACGCCAGGATTTTGAGCGCGCCGCGGAGTTGCGTGACATGGCGGACAGCATGAAAAAAACGCTGCACAAGGCGCGCAACTTTTTACATGTGCCGGGGGTGCCGGGAGCTCCCGCCGGTTCGGTGATCGATCCGCAGCAGGATGTGCTCGAGTTACAGGAAGTGCTGTCCATTACACGTCCGCCGAAGGTAATGGAGTGTTTTGATATCTCGAACATCTCCAATACCTACTCGGTGGCATCGATGGTGCAGTTCCGTGAAGGTCGCTCCAAGAATCAAAACTACCGCCGTTACCGGATTCGCACCGTTAAAGGGCAGGACGATTTTGCCAGCATGGCGGAAGTGGTGAAACGCCGTTACTCGGGCATTTTGCGAGCTGCACGGGAGAACATCGGCGATGAAGCCAGTGATATGAACCAACAATCCCCCTTGCAGGCGATGCGGGACCTGGAAAAAAAACTGCCAGTGGGGGCTAGATTGCCGGATCTGGTGATCGTCGACGGAGGCAAAGGTCAGCTCAGCTCGGCGATGAAGGAGCTGCAACGACTGGGGCTGCATGAACTACCGATCATCGGCCTGGCCAAGGAGCGCGAGGAAATTTATCGTCCGAATTGCTCCGAACCGATCGTTTTGTCCCACGAAACCGGTGCTTTGAAGCTGCTACAGCGAATCCGTGACGAAGCCCATCGTTTTGCCAACGGTTACCACCAATTGCTGATGAAACGCCGTATCAAAGAAAGCGTGCTCGACGATTGCCCGGGCATCAGTCGTACCCGCAAGGAACGTCTGTTAACGGCTTTTGGCTCTCTTGCCCGTCTGCGCAAGGCTGAAATCGAAAAAATCGCTGAAGTGAAAGGCATCAGCCTGAAACTGGCTGGTGAAATCGCGCAATTCCTGAAAACCCACGGCTCTTGATCCCAACCTGAAAATCACCGCAAATTGCGGGTTTTCGACAAGGATGAAAGATGGTAGGGTTTCAGTCCGTATAAAGGAATAAAATAAATTCCAAAGATGAAACCATCCGTCCAGCAAAAAAAAAATCAATCCCGCCAACGACCCGCTACGGGCAAAGGGCGGCGACCCGTGTGTATTTTGCTTACGCTGGGTTTGATGTCTTTTGGGACTCACGGCAAAGCTCAGGAGAATAAGGCGGTTCCTGATAAAGGCAGGGAAGTGGCGCCGGGGATTTTTGCTCCCAAGGCTGCAGAAACAAAACAAGCGGTGGTGACGAAAACGGACGCTGATGGCAAAGTTGCCATCAAACCACAGCTCATCGAAAAAGACGACGTGGTGCCTGCCACAAAAAAGGCCGTGCCAAACTTCCAGCCGACGCTAAGAGCAAAAGACGTGATCGGCTCTTCACTGGAAACCAAAACCGAAGCCCGCACCTTCACGCTCACCGTTCCCGCTCCGCGTGGACAGATCATCGACCGCAATGGTTATCCGTTGGCTCAGAGCCGGGTGGCCTATTACGCGGCAATTAATTTCCCCCAGCTTCCCGACGCCAGTGACAAAGACATCGCCCGTTACGCTTTAGAACGAGTCAACATAGCCAATCAGGTGCTAGGCGGCAATTGGGACATCAAATACAAAACCGTGCTAGAGCATTACAAAGAGCGGCGTTGGCTACCCTTGGTATTCTCTTCTCCATTAAATGAAGCCCAGGCGAGAAAATTAAAGCCCGAATTGATCAAAGGACTGATGCTGCACCCTTTTTATCAACGGGTTTATCCACAGCGCTCACTCGCTTCACATATTGTGGGTTATGTCGGCAGAAGGCCTCCCCGGCGCACCGGCCCAGTAGACGATGGCGAATCAATCTGGCCACAGGCCAAAGGTGTGGACGGACTGGAGCAGTCTTTTGACAAAGATCTCACCGGGCGCCCAGGGAAAATTAACATCCTGTTTGATTCCGACGGCACCAAGCTAACAGAAGAAATGATCCAACGCCCCAAACCGGGCAAGACCGTGGTGATGGCTCTCGATCTAGAGATTCAAATGCTCGCCGAAGAAGTGCTGCAAGAGAAAACCAAAAGTGGAGCTTTTGTGATCATGGATGTGCGCACCGGCGACATCCTGGCGATGGCCTCATGGCCGCAATACGACCCGAACATTTTCATCCCTGCCATTTCACAAACGGACTATTCCAAGCTGCAGAACGACCCCGCCAAACCTCTTTTTGCCCGTGCTTTTCGTGGCGCCTACCCGCCGGCTTCCACTTTCAAAACCACCGTAGCGCTGGCCGTTCTTGATGCAGGCACGGTGAGGGAAGACACTTTGTTTTCCTGTCCGACAGGGTTGGCGATCGGTGACCGGGTATTTCACAACTGGAACAAAAAAAGCGAAGGTTCGATGAATGTGATCGGAGCACTCACTCGCTCCTGCAATACCTGGTTTTATCAGGCCGCTTTGAAAACCGGAGCCGCACCGATCACTGAAATGGCCATGCGTCTGGGTTACGGCAAAAAAACCGGACTTCCTCTTCCAGCTGAAGCCAAAGGTTTTATCACTTCAGATCGCTGGTCACGGGAAAAATACGGTCACCCGATCCTCGATGGAGATCTGGCCAACATGGCGATTGGTCAGGGCACCATATTAGCCAGCCCGCTGCAGGTCGCCCAGGCAATGGCCGCCATCGGCAGCCGCCGTCGAGTGGTCAGACCGAGACTGGTGCTGCAAGTTCAAGACGTCAATGACTCGGTGACCCGCACCTTCCGCGTCAGAGAACGCATCCCGCTTAATATCGATCCCTACAATATGGAACTTGTGGTGCAGGGCATGATCGACGTGGTGAATGCCGGCAACGGCACCGCTCGCCGCGCGCGCAATGAACACATCACGGTGGCAGGTAAAACCGGCACCGGCCAATGGAAACCCCATCTCGAACAAAACGTCGCCTGGTTCTCTGGTTTTGCCCCGGCAGATTATCCCATTTTCGCTTTTGCTGCTGTTTATGAAGGCAGCCCCGGCGAGCGTGTTGGCGGCGGCAAAAATGCCGGACCGATCATCGGTGCCTTTTTTGAAAAATACCTTAAAGATGAAAAACGCCTGGCCGAGTTCAAACGTCAGGTCGAAGACGTGGAGTTGGCTCACAATGATCAAGGCATTGTCAGACCAGAGATCGCCGGATCCATTTTCAAAAATACCAGTGCCGAAAGTAAAGTTCGTAAAGCAGTCAATGAAAAGAAAGACATTGAAAAAGCCGAAGCCGGCGGCCTGCTGAAATGGTTTCGCGGATTCCGCAAGCGTCCTTGAGTTTTTCTCATCTGCCATTTTAGTGGCGGCATGAGGAAATTTTCCAGACTGAAAAACTGCGTGACGCTTATTGCATTATTGGGCTTATCTACAGGGTGGACCCAGGCAGCAGATCAACAAGAGCCTGCTGATACCATTTTTCTCAATGGTAAGCTATTAACTGTAGACGCTAAGCAGACGGTAGCTTCGGCGATCGCAATCAAGGGGGATCGCATCGTGGCCGTGGGCAGTGATAAGCAAATCAAAGCTTATCAGGGAAGCTCCACCAAAACTATTCAACTCGACGGCAAAACCATGATTCCGGGTATCACCGAAGCCCATGTGCATTCGATCTATGTAGCCAAAGGCATGCTCGGTCGCCCTTATCGGGATTACTCCAGTATCGAAGAATTGCAGCAAGTCATTCGTTGGTTGGACGAAGAGTTGAAAGACGGCGAGTGGATCAGCGTGCCACGGGTGCCAATCACCCGTTTGAAAGAACGTCGCCATCCCAGCACCGCAGAGCTCGATGCCGCTTGCACCACCCATCCGGTGGTATTCACCTCGACGCGCAAAAGCGCACTGAATTCCCTCGCTTTGAAAAAGCTGGGGCTCGATGGGGAAAACTTCCCTGACGGCTTGGAGGTGGTCAAGGATGAGGCAGGCAACATCCGTTTGCTGGGAGGCTCCATCGGCAGCCTGATCAGAAAAGCGAATCCCGGAAAAATTCACAAATCGGAAGACGTGATCGAAGCCCTGGGCAAAGTGCATGCGATCTACAACTCGGTGGGCATCACCAGTATTTTTGAAAGAGCCAACAGCAGAGAGCAATGGGATCAATTCCAAACATTGCGTGACAGTGGTAAAATGACCGTGCGTGCGACGCTGACCTTTCGTCGTCAGATGAAAAGCGCGGCAATGGTTAAACAATTTGTCGCTGACCTTGCATTGAAACCCCGTGAAGGTGATGACTGGTTGCGGGCCGGGCCGTTGAAGATCACCGCTGATGGAGGCATCCATTGGGGAACCACTTATCTGAGTGAGGCTTTTGGCAAAAAACGCACTGACTTTTACGGACTCAAGGATGATCCGGAATACCATGGCAATTTGACCTTCCCTGTGGATCAAATGGCTGAAGTATTTGCCGAAGCCACACGTCTGGGCTGGCAAATGTCCGCCCACATCACCGGCGATCTGGGCATCACCCGAGTCTTAGATGCTTTGGAAATAGTAAATGAAAAACAAGCGGTGGCAAAAATGCGCTTTCACCTCATCCATGCATACTTCTCAACTCCCGACATTCTCGAGCGCGGCAAACGCCTCGGAGTTTGTGTAGATACCCAGGCTTACCTGTATCTGAAGGATGCGGATTTCATTGCCAAGGTTTATGGCAAGGACTGGGCCGAGCGTTTCATTCCACTTGGCGACTGGACGCGGGCAGGCATTCCCCTGGCGATCAATAGTGACCACATGGACGGCCTCGACCCGGATCATTCGATCAACTCCTTCAATCCCTTTTTAATGCTCTATGCGGCCGTGGCCCGCAAAGATGATTTTGGCCATGTTTATGGCGAAAATCAAAAACTCACCCGGATGCAGGCTTTGCAAGCAGTCACATTGAACCCGGCTTTCCTCTCATTTGATGAGAAGATCAAAGGTTCGCTGGAAGTGGGGAAATTAGCGGATTTGGTAGTACTCGACCGCGACTACATGAATTGCCCCGAACAAGAAATCCCCGAGATCAAACCCACCCTGACCATGGTTGGCGGCAAGGTGGTTTTTGAGCAAAAATAGCACCAAGGTTTTTTGAAAACTCGGATTTTCCACGCCTATCGCTCAAAAAGCATAAGAATAATTCAAAATTATCCGAAAATCTTTCCTATCATTTCCGCCCCTGGCCGAATCTTGATTATTAAATGCGTACCGAATACGCAACCAGAAGTCATCCAATAGCTTGACCGGTGGCCGGTAATCCAAGGTAGCCGAATATTCCTGTTCACTGGGTGAGGCGATACTACCAGTGTCAGGAGTATTAGCATGCAAAGAACCCAGATCAGCAGTGAGCCCTTTAGCTCCCCAGTGGTCAAGGCCATAAGTAACTCCCAATCGCACTGCGCGCTCTCCAGCCCGATCCTGATCGGAAGTCTGAGACGACCGAAAAGTAGGCGATCCGCCCCAAGGGTTACGCACGTCACCCCCGCGAGATGTCGCAACAAAAGCTGCCGAGGCCACCAAGTCACGCAAACCTACAGCCAATCTCACCCCCCCTGCCTGAGTGCTGAATTCACCAAGCAGCTCATCCCCAGCACTGCGTTGATCGGTGAACTGTGTGCCCAGCCTGATACTGAAATCATCTCCTAAGTCATAGAATCGACTGGCCTCGGCATAAAAGGTGTTGAACATATCCCAGCCATATTGGTTCACTGCCCCGATATGGGAATCTTTGGAAAAGTTGTAACGCAGGCCGACAAATGAAACTCCTCGATCCGGCCCATCTACGCCGGCACGTTGCGACATTGATTCAAAACTGCTGCGGTTGCGCCATTTGATTTTGCTCAAATGGCCTGCGCCCAATTGAAAATTACGAATCGAATGAATACTGAAACCCACCCATTCAAATGTATTGGGTGTCATACGGATGTCATAGGCATTGATGTAGGGCAGATCAATTCGCGTTCGTCCCGCCCGTGCTTTGAGCGCTCCTAATTTGATCTCGGCAAACGCTTCCCCCAAAACCGTGTAACTCTCTTGCCCCTCACGCAGCGAGGTGCTGCCATCGCGGTCTTTCGGCCCATACAGTTTTTGCGAAGTATAGGCGGTTAAATTGAGACGCAAAAAATCCCTCCACCAGCCACTCTCGAGCGCCAAGGCCCCTCCGAGAGCTGCGCTCTCTGCAATTCCCACATTTTCTGTATCACGACGAAAATAGTAAAATCGAGGGCTCACTGAAAAAATAATGTCATCAAAAAAAGGCGCGCCCGAAACGGGAATGTGTTGATCCCATAGGCGAGGCAAAACTTGATCCGGAAGAGTGGTTAAAAAGCTTCGTTCTTCAATCCAACTCTGGGGGCTATAACCAATCGTGTCTGTGGGAGCAGCAGAATCCCGCAACTTAATCACCAAGGGAGCTTTCACCTTTATATACTCCGGACTGTCAGCTGCCCGCAGTGACGCAACGGAAATGAACATCCCTACCACGGCGGCTCCCTGCGCCAAATAATTGGCCAATATTAAGCTTTTTTTGTTCATTTCCTACTCGCACAGTGACACTCCCGCCCCTTCTCACAAGAGCCGATTTGCGAGAATTCCACAAAATTTGATAAATTATATTTTTGCTCGCAAAAATAGCTCTCTCCCCTAGAATCAACAAATTATGAATGAACTTGCTATTAGCAATTATCTCTTTATAAATAATTTTTCTACCAACCCATCATACCATATGAAATTAAAAATCCTGCTCTCCAGTCTTGCTGCTTTTGTGGCTATCTCTATCCCCACATCTGAAATCATAGCTGGCGAGGTGCCCACAGAAGCCATTGCACCAGCGGTGGACGACTCGTCATTTTATATCTACACTGACCTTTGGGCGGTTGGCATCAATGGTGATGTGGGCATCGGAGGGTTCTCCAATCCTGTCGATGTGGGTTTCGATGACATCCTCGACAATCTGGACGCAAGCCTTGCCGGCGGGTTCGGATTTCAAAAAGGGAAGTGGGGATTTCTGACTGAGGCGCTCTGGTTGAAAATATCTACCGATGCCCCGACTCCTGGCGCACTGTTCCGCAAGGCTGATATTGGAGTCGAGCAATTTATGGCGGACGGACATATCAGTTACCGTATTTTCGAATGCTCCAAGGGCAAAGGGTATCTCGACGTGATTGGAGGCCTGCGTTACACTTATTTAAAAACCAGCCTCAGCTTGGCCCCGGACCGTGCTCCACGCAGAGTCAGTGTGGTAGGAAGTAAAAGCTGGTGGGACGGTTATGGCGGTCTCAAAGGGCGTTACAACTTCACCGATAAATGGTTCGCCCCTTTCCGTGCTGATGTTGGCGGAGGCGGCTCAAGCCTGACTTGGCAGGCAATGGCGGGAATTGGGTATCAGTTCACCCCCGGCTTTGACATGAAATTGGCTTATCGTTACTTCGCTGTGGATTACAGTGATGGAGGTTTTCTTTACGACGTAGCCACCTCGGGCCCGATTCTGTCTTTAGGTTACAAATTCTAATTTTAGTTATATTTTCACAGCGAAACCAACCCGGCGCTTGCTAAAGGCGCTGGGTTTTTTTGTCCGTATTTCCTCGCAATCTCCATCGAATTTCGGCACACTTGTTTACAAACAAAACAACCCATCATGGAAGCAAACAAAGACCCCCTCGACAAAGCCCTCAATCTTATCAAACAAGGCCGCGATGAAGTGAAACTCAAAATGCACCTTGGAAGCAAAGATGCACAAGACGAATGGAGCAAACTGGAAGCGCGCTGGACCGATCTGGAGCAAAAAACCCAACCGCTTTCCGGAGCCGTCAAAGAAGCGGCGGAAACCAGTGGTGAACAAGCCAAAAATGTAGCACGAGCAGCTCTTGACCTGACTGCGCAGGAGTTAAACGAAGGATACCAAAAGCTACGCAAGCTGTTGGAGTAGCCGCGGCAGAGCAACCGTCTTACAAGACGGATAATTGTAGGGCGAGCGCTTCGCTTGCCCAGCTATAGACCTACTCCTGATCCCAAGCGTCGCGGATATATTGATAACCAAACTCGTAAACCTCTTCCGTATTCGGAAAAAAGTCACGCCACACCCGAGTCGCAGCTGCTAGATCCGGCAGGGAGCGGCCAAAAGCTTCGATCACCATCCACTGATCGTAACCTCCTTTTTTGAACAGTTGAATCGTCTCGATAATCGGTGTGTGGTCTTTACCCGGCGTTCCCCGATCATTGGCTGAGATGTGCACATGGTTGATCACATCCAAATTGGGAGTGATGATGCCGAGCGGATCTTTTTCCTCAATGTTCGCGTGAAAGGTGTCATACATCGTTGAAAAGTTCGGATGATTGACCTGCTTCACGTAGGCCGAAGCTTGTTCCATCGTATTGAGAAAGTGGCATTCGAAACGGTTGAGGTATTCAATCGTCAACTGAATACCCGCATCCTGAGCCACCTCGGCGATAATGCGGTGGCCCTCCGCTGCGTGCTCGCGTTCGGTGTCTGTGGGAGATTCTCCGGTGAAATTTCCCAGCTCCTGATAATAGGGGCCGCAAAGGTTTTGCACTCCGGCATTGTGTCCACATTCGATCACCCGCTTGAGGTGATCCACTGCTCCTTGACGATCCGCTGCATTGGGACTGATGAGGCTATGAGCTTGATCCGGGCAAACAGTCACCGCTGTGCACTCGAGGCCATTGTCCTTGATCGCCTGTCCAATTGTTTTGAAATGAGCAGGATCACTGACGTCAAACAGGGGAATTTCTACACCGTCGTAACCAGTGGATTTGAGGGCTTCCAAGAGTGGGAAATTTTCTTCGACCACATGGCCTGTCCAGAGAAGGAGATTAAAACCGATTTTCATGATGGTTTTTAATACCGAATGACAAGCCCTCTTGCAAGGGGAACTTGCTCGTTACGAAATTTTTAATCGAGGATTTCTTGACTGAATTCGCTCAGGTGTAAGCTTTGCCGATGCCGGCCGTCTGCCAGACCCATAAAATTCAAGTCATGAGCATATCCCAATTAGATCGCGAAACTATTTTTGATCCCAAAAAACGGAAATTTCCCGAATTCAGCCTGACCCGCCTACTCGGCACCGTATTCGATCCCACAGAGGGTTGCCGAATTTGCATCCTGACCGATTTACAAGATACCAGCCTGATGAAAAATTTTGCTTTTTTGCAAGCAGACGGACATGCCGTGCAGAAAAAAGCTCATGAAAAGTTCTATCTTGGATTAAAAAACGGTGTGCTTGACGAGCTGGGAATGAGCGGCGGCGAAATGTTTGCCTTCAAGGCAAGCGGAGGATCCAACCTGGACCTTACCGACCCTTGCTGGGATGCCGAGGGCAACGAACTCAGCTTGGATCGCGATATTTATACCAAGTATGACATCGTGCTGTGCATCTCGGATTTTTCAGCGACCGCACCTCTGACCGCCAAATGTAAAGATTTTGGTTTCCGTGGGGCTACTCTACACGGTGTGAACGACATCATTCTGGCTAGCGGCCTATCAGTTGACTACAATGTGGTCAGTGCCGATACGGAAAATGTACGGCTGGCGATGTCCGGTGCTGACGAAATCGAAATTGACTTTGCCCTCGATGACGGGCAAACCCTCACCATAACCATATTACTCGGCAAACAGTTGGCACAGAAATCGCACGGTTTGAGTCAGGGGGACGAGCCTGATGTGGCCAACTTGCCAGCCGGAGAAGTTTATTATGTGCCAATAGATGCTCACGGCCAGTTTCCCATGGTCTATGCCGACGGCACCCTCGGGCTGATGGAAGTAAAGGATCGTGACATCATTCACGCTACTTTGATCTCTGGTAACCAAAGCACCATTGACGAGCAAAATGCCCGACTCGAAGATGACCCAATGACCGGCACGCTCGGTGAATTAGGGTTCGGAACCCAGGTGCTGCCCGTTTCAGGAGCAGATATTCAAGATGAAAAAATCCTCGGCACTTGCCATATTGCCACTGGACGGGATGACCACCTCGGGGGTGACATCGAACCCGGCATGTTCAAAAAACACGAAAACTCAACTCACGACGACATTCTTTTTGCACCGCATAAAAACCCTGGCATCGACCTGGCTCAAGTGAGGATGAAACGCGGAGACCAACATGAAATTCTGATCGAGCACTACCGCCCCAGTGAATATTTGCTCAAGGCGCTGGGCGTGGATTAATATTAATACTTATGAGTGAGGGATACGAAAGTCAGCGCCTGCTGCATCAATACCTGCTGTTTCACTACGGCAGTGACGAGCAGATATTGGAGGGGGCGACCGCTTTCCAAGGGCAGGAGGAAGTTGAAGGTTTGCACTTTGCCGAAGCCACCGTGTGGAGCGCCTTGATGCTCGACCGCTACGAGGAAAAAGACCAAGGTCAGCTGCGGGCTCTTGATATAGGCTGCGCGGTGGGGCGCTCCAGCTTTGAGTTGTCACGCCTGTGTGCTGAAGTGGTGGCGATTGATTTTTCCCAGGCTTTCATCAATGCCGCCAAACAATTGCAAGCTGGGCAGGAGATTCCTGTGCAGCGTTATGATGAGGGACAACTGCCAACGGAAATCAGCCTAAGCTGCCCCGAAGCGGTAAATCCTGAGCGTGTGAAATTCGCTGTCGGTGATGCAATGGACCTGCCCGATGACCTTGGTCCATTTGATATCGTGCACGCCGCCAACTTGTTGTGCCGCTTGTCCCAGCCTCAGCTTTTTTTGCAACAACTGCCCGACTTGGTCAAATCCGGTGGACAGTTGATCATGGCAACCCCTTGCACCTGGTCGGAAGAGTTCACTGCGCAAGAAAATCAACCGCAGGGAAGCACGCTGGATTTCATCCGTTCTTCTCTGGCCGGTACATTCAAATTGCAACGGCAAGTCGAATTGCCTTTTGTGATCCGCGATCACGCGAGGAAATTTCAAATCAGCACTTCGCAAACCAGCACGTGGGTGAGGAAATAAGACCTCTAGGCTACTCACCCAAAAACTTGGACCAAAAGCCGAAGGTGGCCACCAGCACAATGCTGACAAAAACCCCTGCGTAACCAAGAATGACCCCGATCAAAGCCAGCGTATGACCCGGAGCGGGTTGAATCCGACTATGGCGAGCCTTGGCGAGTGCGATGTGACCCATGATGATAGCCGCAGGCGAACAGATCAAAGACGCTCCAAAAGGGAAAAACAGCAGTCCAAGGATTCCAAATACCATCGCCAAAACACTCTGCAAGGTCGAAGGAGGCTCCTCTTCGGGCTCAGCTTCCTTCGCCGCATTCATCGCCGCGTTCAGGGCTCCAATACGATTGGCATCCTGCGTGACGATGTTCTCCGGCAACAGAGGGATCGAAGTCGTTTGAACAGAAGGCGCATCCGTTGCATAATCACCCAAGGTCGGCATCCCGGCATCGCCTTGCCCGGGAGTAGCCGCAGCATTGTCTGCATTGGGATTGACCGGTGAACTTTGAGATGCTTGTTCCTGCGCCGGGGAGGGTTGGGATGCTGGTTGAGTCGGAGCTTGTTGTGAGGCTGCTGGGGTCGTCGCTCCCGTTTGAATAGGTTCAGGGAACGCGATGATGGAACTGCACACCGGACACTCAACTGTAGTGCCGTAAAAGCTTTCATCGCCGGATACCCGTTGACCACACTTGGTGCACGCTATTTTAATGACTGCCATAAATTTTTTCGCCTTCTATAAGAGTCGAAGCAATCTGCGACGTGTCAAGTCTGTGACGCAAATGGATTCATATCTATCAAATCTGACGAGGAAACCAAACGATGCCCACTGATTTTGCCGAACAGTTTTTCTTCAACGGAGTGATACGAACCTGCTCAAGCTTTTCATTCATCGGATCCAGCGATTCTTTCAAGTCAGCAATTTCCCTGCTCGCTTCAGCTTCCAACTCCTTCAACTCCTCATTCAAGCGATCCACCTTTTCTTCAGCGCGCCCCACGTCCCCTGATTCTTTCCAAGCCCGCGAAGCACCGGCCATAGCGGTGCGACCTTTGGTCATAGAGAACTTTTTGCCAAACACAGCTCCCAGTAATGCACTGCCAATGCGGATGGCTCCGTCCAACTTGGCGCTGGTTGCCTGCCCTTCTTGCTCAGCCAAACGCTCCTTAGCTCGCTGCACTCCATCCTCCTGGCTCTGAATTTTCTTTTCAAAACGCTTTTGTAAATCGGCTACTTTTTCATCACGCAGCTCACGGGCACTATGCATCAGGCGGGTTCGAAAATCATTTTCACTCTCATCCATAGCAGAATACATGTCTGCCGCAGGACTGCGGAAAAGAGTCACCGAATCATTGGAATATAACCAATCGATCAATTCTTTTCTCAAGCTGGTGTATAGTTTGGATTGAATCAGATCCGTCGGTAAATCTGCAAATGAAGCGCCGTAGAGAGCTTCGCGTGACAACTGGTTCGCTTGAATTTCGTCGGGCAAATCAAGGCTCTTGTTCCAGTTGATACTCCCCCGCTCCGCATCGATGGCATTGATCAATGTAAGTTTGCGCATCCCGTTGATCGATTTTTTGCTGTCTGCGTAACGCACTTCCCCCAAGCGAATGAGCGCCGGAATGTAACGGATATTGGCTCCATTGGCACCGGGTTGAGCCGGCACAAAATATTCGTCAGCTCGTCTCGGCAAGCGCGGACGAACGGTGACCTTTTTTGCATCAGGCTGCGGCGGCGTTGCTTCAACTGGCACTGCCGCCTGCGCAGCCACACTGTTCTGCAATCGCTGCGTCACTGCCTCGCGTTTGTCAGCCATCAACCGCTGGATTTGCTTTCTCGACATCGGTCCGCGCAGATAACTCATCACCCAACGCACATGAAAAGTCTCAGGGCCATCATCATGCACGTTGTTCATCAAAAAAACCCGCGCGCCCAGAGCCGACAAGCGATTCTCCATTGCCTTGCGGTCAAAGGCCTGATTCTGGCTGGCCGAGGCACCGGAAAGGCCGTCGAGCACCCGCATTTTATCACGCTCGGTTTGCAATCGCCCCAAAAACCAGGTACCGATGTTAGAGAGCGCTTTGTAGTCGAGATCCACTGGGTTTTGTGTAGCAAACAAAAGCCCCACACCAAAAGCACGGGCTTGTTTCAGCATCGTCATCATCGGCTTTTTCGAAGGAGGATTGGCTGTTGGAGGCAAATAACCATAGATCTCGTCCATATATAACAAAGCCCGCAAACTGCTGGTTCCCGTCTGGGCACGCATCCAGCCCAACATCTGATTCATCAGCAACGACACAAAAAACATGCGTTCACTGTCATTAAGATGGGCAATCGAGAAAATTGAAATGCGCGGCTTGCCTTCCGCAGTGTATAACATGCGCTGAATGTCGAGCGCCTCCCCGCTGAGCCATGTAGAGAAACCGGGAGAAGCAAGCAGGTTGTTCATTTTCATCGCCAAACCCAGGCGCTCTTTTTCCGGACAAACCGTATCCAAGCTCATCACTCCGATTTTATCAAAAGGCGGCGTCTGAATAAAACGAATCAAGGTTTCCAAAGTGATGCCGGTATCATCCATCCAACAGTGACTAAAAATATTCGATAACAAAATGTGTTCCCAATCCTGAATCGGATCAGCATCCACCCCGATCAATGATAACAGGCTGGAAACCGTACTTTCAATGCGTTCCGAAAACAACTCGTTGTCATCGAGGATCTGCTGGGTCGGCACCTCCAGTGAACTCAAAATCGAAACCGGCACTCCTGAATTGCTGCCTGGCGTGTAAACCGTCAGATCCACCTTGTCTCGAAAACTGCGAATACGATCCGCACTCTGCCCCCAATCCTCCAAGCCCTTGCGCCAGGTTTCTGCCTGATCAGCAGCAAATTCATCCGGACTGATTCCCTTTTTACGCGCATCATCCTCATTGATCCATGGTCGAAAATCCTCCGCCGCCAAATCGGGGAAAGTCAGTAATAAGTTGCTGATATCACCTTTGGGGTCGATGACGATGGCCGGAATATTATCCATCGCCGCCTCTTCCAATAAAGCAAAACACAAGCCAGTCTTGCCCGAGCCCGTCATGCCCAGCACCACCCCATGAGTCACCAAATCCTTTGAATCATAAAGCACCAGCTCCTCTTCGAGCTTCTTCTGCTCTAGGTCGTAATTGCGTCCCAGATAAAATTTTCCCAGGCTTTCGTAATCTTCAGGTTGAATATTCATCACAGTAATTTATTCGACTCTGAAAGAATGGGCTGGAGCGACACGTAATGCAATGCTGTAGTGCTTCTGTTATAAATAAATTCACCCAACTGATTGCCCTGAATGCCCAAGCCTGAAAATAGACCCAGCCGTTGCCTAGCCCGGATTGACCTGTCCGCAATCGAGCACAACGTCCGTGCATTGAAAAAATGCTGGGGAGCTGAGCGCCCATTGATGGCCGTGGTCAAGGCAGATGCCTACGGACACGGTATTGAGGCCGTCGCCGACGTTTTGTCTGATCAGGTAGAAATGTTTGCTGTGGCGAGCCTAAACGAAGCCCTTTGTCTGCAACAAAACTGCGCAGCAGCGGCAGCGGCAAAAGATATTTTTCTCCTAGGGCCTGCTTTACCTGGCGAATATCAAGAAGTGATCGATAACAACCTGATCGCACCGATCTCCAACTTACAGGAAGCGGAGTCTTTTAACCGCTTGGCAGCAAAACACAACACCCGGCAAAGAGTGCACCTCGCCATTGATACCGGCATGGGGCGAATCGGTACAGATTCAGACAATACCGCTGCATTTTTTGACCAAGTTAAAGTTTTTGAAAACCTGTCCATCGAAGGTTTGTTCTCTCACTTCCCCTGCGCCGACGAGTCAGATGAATCCTTCACCCTTGCCCAAATCGGACAATTCAAACAGGTGAGCGAGCTTTTCCACCAACACTACCCAGCTGCCAAACACATCCACATCGCCAACAGCGCTGGACTTCTGCGTTTTGCCGAACAACTGGACTTCACCACTGTAGCACGCTCTGGTCTGGCTTTGTATGGAGTAGCTCCAGGAGGCTACGGTCAAGCGCAACTGAAACCTGCGATGACCCTGAAAACCCGGATCACCCTGATCCGAGAACTGCCCTGTGGCCAAAGCATCAGTTACGGCAGAACGTTTACCACCAATCGTCGACCCACAACAAGAGTGGCCACTTTAAGCGTCGGGTATGGGGACGGCTACTTGAGGCAGCTGTCCGGAAAAGGAGCCGAGGTTTTAATCACCGGCCAGCGCTGCCCATTGCTCGGCACGATCACCATGGATCAAATCATGGTGGATGTCAGTGATCTGACAATCAGTGCCAAGGTCGGAGATGAGGCCATTCTACTCGGTTCGCAAGGGGATGAACAAATCACCGCCCTTGAGATGGCAGGAAAAGCCGACACCATCGCGTGGCAAGTGTTCACCTCGATCAGCAAACGGGTGAAGAGGGTTTATGACTGATTTGTGATTTCACGCCCAAACCGTCATCGCCGCGGCAAACAACCAGAAAAACGATCCGATCCACTCCGCCACCGGTGTTTCTGCATCGTCGTCCAATCCCCAGGCAATATCCACCTTACCCAGAGTGACCAGCCTCACAATCACGGACCCCGTCCACCCACAGATAATGTAGAATATTACTCTAATCAAAAGTTCGATAATCATATCAGGCGAGGCCCCCTCTCTCAACAAGCTGCAAGCAACCCCCATTTAGATGCACTGCAATAAGCATCTGATCCCACTCTATAAAAGCTCCCGCCAACCCGCCATTACAAAACCCCTACCATTTTGTAATACCAATAAAATCCGCACAAGAAACAAATTCTTGGGGTCTGGCCCATTTTATCGACACCCGCTTGGCCTGCGCAAAAACCACACAACCCGACTTCTGGTCACACACAAGTAACATTTATGTATGGGGCTAGGCCCCATTTCTAGACACATTTCCACCTGGGAGGCCCTTGTTACAGGGATAGATAGCGCTGGCGCCACTCGGAGCGGGGAAATTTGCCGCGTGCGTTGGGGGTCAGATCGGGACAAAACCACCAGTGGCGGGGCATTTCAAAATTCTCCAGATAGTGGGCAAGGCTGGATTTGAGCTGAGCGGGTTGTCCCGGCGACTTCGTTGCCGATACGCAGGCGACCACTTCTTCGACTCGTTCGGGATCCTTGCTAGGCACACCGAATACCAAACAATAGTCTAAACTAGGATTCGCCTTCAAAATGGCCGCTTCGATTTTTCTCGGAGCCACTTTGCGGCCAGCTACATTGATCGTATCCGAGTGACGATCATGCAGCAACAGCTCTCCGCCCGTGCTTTTGATCTCCGCACGGTCGGCGGTCACAAATTGACGGCTCTGCAATGGCCCTCCCCCTACTGACGGCGGCCAGTAAGATTCTCCAACGGCTTCACTGCTGACGACCAAACAGCCGTCTTCACTGCGAATCTGTAAGTCCACACGATCCATAGCCGTGCCCACGCATGCCTGATCACTACGTGGGCTATCACTGCGGTCATAAGCTATGCCTCCACATTCACTCGACCCATAAAAATTATGCACCTTGAGGCCCACTTCTTCATACAAGCGCTGTTCAAGCTCCAGGGACAACGGCGCTCCTGCCGAAATAGCCAGTTTCACGTCGGCGCCCTTAAGTGCGCCGGCTTGCAGCCAGACTCGCCACATCGCGGGAACCGCGGGCAATGTGCACGGGCTTTTTATTTCTGAAAAAATCGCCTCCATCTTAGCCGGCAATGGATCTCCCGACCAAATCAAGGGAATTCCATGCAACAGCAAGGGGGTGACCAAATTGGAAAAACCATACGAATGCGCCATTGAGATCACTCCCAGGTTCGGCCAACCAGTTCGCAAGCCCATCGTAGAGACAATGTTCGCCGCGTCAGCGGCCAGTTGCTCAGCGGTGAAAAGAACCAACTTAGGCTGCGCGGTGCTGCCTGATGTCATTTTCACATGCCCGATCTGCTCCGCTACATCCTCAAATTGAGCGGCATCCGGTGGATCTCCCTCCACCGGACAGAACAAACAGCCATCACGCCAGGCTCGTAGAGTTTCAAAGATCAAATCAACCGTCCAGGCGTTAGCAGACAACATTTTTTGAGCTTTCGCCGATGGCAGCCGGTCCACTTCCTGCTGCAACTGACCAAATGTCCACGCGCGACCGGATTTCCAATCGAGCAGTGCTTGCTCTTCCGAAAATTGATCTGCAATACTCTGCCAACGCTGGTATAAATTCATCTGGAATGAAAAACTGTTTCTGTATCACCCAGAAACTGCTACAGCTTTATTGCCATGCCGACGGGAAACGGTCAACTCCATAGAAATCAATCATACAATCGCGTTGTGATCAGCGGTGCTGGCATCGTCACGTCGATGGGGCTCGGCTGGGAAAATAGCACCGATGGATTCCGTGCGGGCACACAAGCTTTCCGCGACATCACTTTATTCGATACTTCCAGACAAAGAGTTCATCAAGCCGGCCAAGTAATGCTTCCCGACCACTTGCCCAGCACTCGTTTGAAAAAACGCCAGTTGGCTCGTATCGACCGGGCATCCCAACTGCTCATCCACGTCACGGCGGAAGCGCTCAAACAATCTTCTTGGAGCGCTGACGACTTGGGCGAGGACATTGCCATCTCGCTTGGCAGTTCGGCTGGAGCGATGTTTTGCGGGGAAAAGTTTACCCAAAGTGCCATCGAACAACCCAATCACCGAGTCGGTCAGGCTTCGCGGATTCATCTCTATCAAACCCAGCATCAAGCCCGCACCCTCGAAGATGCTTTTGGAATCCAAGGGCTGGTCAATATCATTTCCAACGCCTGCGCTTCCGGAGCCAATGCCATTGGACACGCATTTCGCCTGCTCAAATATGGGCTTCACCAAAAGGCAATCGCTGGTGGCTACGATGCTTTGAGCCAACTGGTTTTTGCTGGTTTTGACTCCCTCCAGGCACTCACTACCACCCTGCCTCCACGCCCCTTCGATGCCAACCGTGACGGACTCGCTCTCGGCGAAGGCGCAGCAGTGCTGGTTCTGGAAACACTCGACTCTGCGCGACAACGCAACGCCGATATATTGGCAGAAATTTGCGGCTACGGCACGGCTACGGATATCCATCACCTTGCCCAACCTCACCCGGAAGGAGACGCGGCTCTCTCTTCAATGAAAAGCGCCTGCCACGAAGCTCAACTCAATCCGCAAGACATCCAATATATCAACTCCCACGGAACCGGCACCCCGAAAAATGATATCGCCGAAGGACGTGCTATCCAGCGGTGGGCGGGAGCCCACTGCAACCAGGTCTGTGTCAGCTCCACCAAGGCATCCATCGGCCACTTGCTCGGCGGTGCCGGCGCGGTCGAAACCGTGATCTCTCTGATGGCGCTGCAAGGCCAATGGCTGCCTCCCACCACCACCATCCATACGCCTGACCCGGTTTGCACTTTCGATCTGGTAAGAGAATCACGTGATGCCCGGCTCGATGCCGTGCTGAGCAACTCCTTCGGTTTTGGCGGAGCCAACGCCACTTTGATTCTAAAAAAATTTGCTTGAACCATGTCCTCTCTTTCAACTAAACAGCAAATACTGATCAGCGGCGTCGGCGCCGTTTCCCCCGCCGGGTGGTCGGCAGATGAGCTGGTGACTGCCACTTTGGCTAACAAAATTCTGCCTCACCAAGAACTCACCAGGGAAGGATGCGAGCACAGTTGCAAAATCAGACGAGTTCCCAAACCCCAACAAAAACAGTCCTTTGCCCGCCATCCGCGCCTGCGCCGCGCCAGCGCAATCTCACGATACGTCGCCGCAGCTGGACTCGAAGCGCTCGGAGATACCCGCGCCACTGCAGTGACGGAGGAAAAACTCCGACTCGGCATCATCGTGGTATTTGCTACCGGCTGCGTGACTTACACCCGGCGCTTTTTTGAGGAAATGCTCGATGACCCGTCACTGGCGAGCCCTATTTTATTCCCCGAGACCGTATTCAACGCACCCGCCTCTCACCTATCTGCGATACTGGGATCCACCGGAACCAGCTACACCTTGCTCGCTGATTCAGCCGGCTTTCTTTCTGGCTTGCAACTTGCCCGGGACTGGTTACTTACCGATCAATGTGATGGCTGCCTGGTGATCGGCGCGGAAGAAACCGACTGGCTGATCAGTGAAGCAGTGCATTTATTTTCCCGCGAAGCCATCCTAGCTGAAGGTGCGGGTGCGCTCTACCTTGAAAAATCCGAATCCCCCGCATCTTCCACCAGTCCCAAAGCACAACTTTGCCAACTCACCCCGCCGCTGCTATACACCAACCGACAGGATAAAAAATCAGCCGCCGCTAAAATGCGGGACTTGCTGGAAATCAACCCCTCACAAGAAAAACAAACCCTGCTAGTCGATGGCCTGCAAGGAGTCCGGGCCAGCGATCAAATTGAAGCGGGCACTTGGCAGGATTGGCAAGGCCGACGATTATCACCACGCCGCCTTGTGGGTGATGCCTTAGGCGCATCGGTGGCCTGGCAATGCGTCAACGCCGTCACTCTACTTGACAACTCTTACCACGACTGCTGCTCAGCGATTGTCAGCGGTATCGGGCTCAATCAACAAAGCCAGGCAGCTATATTTTCATCCCACTACTAACATGAAAACTATCCTCATCACCGGAGCTAATGGTTCCCTGGGTCAGGCCATCGCGCGGGAGTTCCTCACCAGCTGCGAAGATGCGACTGTCATACTTGGCGTTCACCACAAACGTGAACAAGCCGAAGCACTGGCTGCGGAATTCCCTCAACGAACTTCTCTAGCAGTCTTAGATGTCACTGATGCCAATGCGTGGCCCACAACCATCAATGATATTCTCGAGCAATACGGACAAATCGACGTGCTGGTCAACAACGCAGGATTTCACCGTGATCACCTATTGGCCAACATGCCCGATAAAGATTGGTCCGAAGTCCTAAGCGCCAATCTGGATGCAGTTTTCCATGGCTGCCGTGCGGTGATTAAAACCATGATAGCACAGCGTTTTGGCCGCATCATCAATATCGCATCGCTCAGCGCACTGCTCGCACCCGCTGGCCAGACTAATTATGCCGCCGCCAAGGCCGGCGTGGTGGCACTCACCCAATCGCTCGCCAAAGAAGTCGCTCGTGCCGGTATCACCGTGAATGCGCTCTGCCCCGGTTACATTGATACCGGCGCCCTTGATGGCATCGACCCCGATAAAAAGAAGGCACTCATTCGCCAAATCCCAATGCGTCGCCTCGGCCGACCTGAAGAAATCGCAGCGGCTGTAGTATTTCTCGCTTCGACAAAAGCTGGCTATATCACCGGCAGCACCTTGAAAATCGACGGCGGCATTTTCTGAAGAAAATGCGTAGCCATTTGTACAATTCATGGTTGAATTCAATTACCCAACCATGACAAACAGCGAATCCAATCCAGACGACCTCAAGCTACGAATCAAACAAGTGATGATCGAAGAACTCATGCTGCAGGACAGCGTCGAGGACATCAACAATGAGATGTCTCTTTTTGATCCTGAAGGGCTCGGTTTGGATTCGGTCGACGCATTGCAACTGGTGGTCGGGCTAGAGAAAAATTTTGGCCTCAAAATCCCCGATGCCGAAGCCGCCAAAGAAATATTAAACAGCGTCAATACCATCACTGCCGCCATCCAGACAATGGATTGATTGCAGCTATGATCTAAATTACCTGCCACCATGCATTACGACGTTGCCATTATCGGAGGCGGCCCAGCCGGGTCGACGGCGGCAACGTATCTAGCAAAAGCGGGCAAGCGGGTTCTGATTTTAGAAAAAGAACATTTCCCACGTTTTCACATCGGGGAATCCCTGTTGCCCTACAACATGCCCATTTTCGAGGAAATGGGAGTCCTGCCCGCGTTGCAAGCGGCCAACTTCATGCCGAAAAAGGGCGGGCGTTTTTCTCTCGCCCGAGGTGATCAGGAAAATGCGATCACTTTTGCTGAAGGCACGTTCACCGAAGAGCCAATTGCGATGCAGGTCGAACGTTCTATTTTTGATAAGATTCTACTCGATCACGCGCGTGACTGCGGAGCTGAAGTTCGCGAGGGTTGGACCGTGGAAAGTTATGAAATTTCCACTGACAACAAAAGCGAAGGTGTGACCATCACCGCCAGTAGTGAACACGAAGAAACATTCCACGCTTCATTTTTGCTCGATGCCTCCGGACTGGTTAACTTCACCGCTAATCGGGAAAAACTACGCCAGTATTATCCCCATCTACAAAAAATTGCCCTCTACGGTCACTTCACTGGAGTAGATTTCTCCCAAAGAGAACAGCAAAAGACCGAAACCCACATCGCTTGTTTCGGCGACTCCTGGTTCTGGATCATTCCCTTCAGTGAGAAAAAGGTCAGTATCGGCTTGGTTTTGGATCGCTCCTTTGTCAAAGAATCCGACCTGACTACGGAACAGATTTTTCAACAAGCGCTCAAGTCAAGCCCCGGCATCAGCCAGATGATGGAAAACTCTGCCCGCATTGGCCCGCTGCATGTGACCAGTGATTATTCTTACAGCAATGACAAGCTGGTCAGTCCGCGCTTGATGCGCATCGGCGATGCCGTCGGCTTTCTGGATCCGGTGTTTTCCTCGGGGGTGTATCTAGCATGTGTCAGCGCCCGCGATGCCTCGCAGGCAGTCATCGACGCGCTCGATTCCGGTCGGGCGATGACTACCTCAATGAAAAACTATGAAAAACAAACGCGAACTAACTTAAACCGTTACCGCGAAGTCATCGAGCTATTTTACCAGCGCTCCTTCATTGAAATTCTGATGCAGCCTGAAGGCGTGCTAAGCTGGCCGTGTGCTATCAATGCGATTTTGGCAGGCCGACTCGATCTGCCCTGGGCCTTGCACTGGCGGATCAAAACCTTTTTGTGGTTTGCACGTCTGCACCATCGTTTTGGGCTCGTAAAACGCTTGGATTTCGGTTAGAATGCCTGTCCTATGAACTCGATCACCCCGACAGCTACCGCCTTCATCCGAAATGCCTGCTTTGCAGTGGCACTTTTATTTTTATCTTTGTGCCCGAGCCAAGCTGCTGAGGACAACAACCCGGCGGATAAAAACGCGGTCAAATCCAAAGACGTGCTCGACTCATGGTTCATCGATTTTGACACCGCGGGTTTGTGGAAAATCACCAATGTCACCGACTTGAACTATGTGGTGCTACCGCAAATCGTATCATGGCGCAGCCGTCAAATTTTTCGCTGGGATCTGGCTGGTGGAGATCTGGTCGTGCGTAACCGGATCAGCCTGCTGGCCGAATATTTTGTCGAAGGGGCCGAAAGCTACTATTTGGGATTCTCCGGCAGCCCAGCTCTAGAATGGTGGAATGCCGAACAGGATTTTTCACTCTATTTTTATGTCGGCGGCGGAGCCGGTTTTGTCGACTCGACCAATATCGAAGGGGGCCAAGGACAGGACTTTGCTTTTAACTGGTTTGTGCAAACCGGCGCCCGTTTCCGCTTGAGCGAAAATTTGCTAATTACTGGAGGGTTGCTGTTTCAGCATATCTCCAACCAAGGACAATCCGACCGCAACCCAGGACTCAACTCACTGGGACCGACTCTCGGCCTGTCTTGGGAGTTTTAAAAATGCGTGCCGCGCGCGCGCTACCACGTTTAGTTCAGAGCTAGAAAGACTAGAACGAGTCCATCATCGCTTCGCGCGCCATCGCCACCTTTTCGTTGGTTTTGCGCAAGCGTTTGCTCAACTGGGTAGCAATACCGACTAATACGCGTGCCGCCGCATTGGGATTCTCTTCCAAAAACTGCTCGAGTGAAGAACGATCGATCTTCCACGCTTGTGACAAACTATGCGCAGTGATGTTAGCACTGGCCAAGCCGGGATCAAAAATATTCACTTCGCCCATCATGTTACCAGCTTTGAGTTGCCCTAACAACACTTCACGGCCGGTGGCTTGAGTAGAAACATGGAAATTTCCTGATATCACCAAGAACAAAGAATCCTGCGGCTGGCCTTCCTCGATCAAATGCTCGCCCTCATTCACGGTCACAAATTGACCAAACGCTCCTAATGCGGTGCGCGCGGCTTCATCTAAATCTGCTGCAAATCCAAGAGTTGGAAGTTGGGGTGTGGCGTTGTCACTCATAGTTCGATAATCCAATATTACGGGTCGCTAAGTCTCTAGTGGGCATAGCTCCAATGACAATTACCACAGCTCGGCTGGCTTTTGAAGCCTTAAATGCAGGAATCTCACGCGGCGTCTTTGCTGGCCGACTTGCGTTTCATTTTCACCTCGCTGGAACCTTCTACCATCGCCTTGGTGATCACTACCTTGCTCTCACCTTTACGGCTGGGACATTCGAACATCACGTCAAGCATCAGCTTTTCAAAAATAGAGCGCAAAGCCCGCGCACCAGTCCCACGTTTGATCGCTTCTTTGGCCATCGCCTCCAAGCCATCCTTGCGAATTTCCAGATCCACCCCGTCCATCGACAGCAGTTTACGGAACTGTTTCACCATCGCATTCTTGGGCTGGGTCAGCACCTCCACCAATTGCTCTTCGGTCAATTCATCCAAAGCAGATATGATCGGCAAACGACCGACAAACTCGGGGATCAGACCAAAACCCAACAAATCCTCCGGAGTGACTCCGGCCACCGGATTGATAACTTTCTCATCCTCGACTTTGCTCTTCGCTTCACTCGCTTGCTCCTCTTCAACCGTAGCGCCAAAACCGAGCACATTTTTCCCTGCCCGACGGGCAATAATATCTTCAAGCCCGACAAAAGCCCCGCCACAAATGAACAGGATTTTCTCGGTATTCACCTGGATATACTCTTGCTGCGGATGTTTACGCCCACCCTGCGGTGGAACGTTACAAACCGAGCCTTCCAAAATTTTCAACAAACCCTGTTGCACGCCTTCCCCTGACACATCGCGCGTGATGCTGACATTTTCTGTTTTTCGACCGATTTTATCAATCTCATCGATATAGATGATGCCATTCTCGGCGCGTTCCACATCGTAATCAGCTTGCTGCAGCAGCCTCAGGATTATGTTCTCCACATCGTCCCCGACGTAACCCGCTTCGGTCAGCGTAGTAGCATCGGCGATGCAAAAGGGCACATCCAAAATCCGCGCCAGCGTTTTAGCCAAAAGAGTTTTGCCCGAACCGGTCGAACCAATCAACATGATGTTGCTTTTTTCGATCTCAACATCGGCAAATTCCGCCAAAAACCGATTGGCGGCATTTTTTTTGCTCATGCCCGGCAAATTGCTCTGCGCAACCGTGCGTTTGTAGTGATTGTGCACTGCTACCGCCAAAACTTTTTTGGCGTGATCCTGACCGATGACAAATTTATTGAGCTCGGCAAACAGCTCCTTGGGTTTGGGCACATAAAAACCCTTGCTGGTCTTCTTTTCTTCATCTTCGCCCAATTCCTTGTCCAAAATCCCCCGGCACACATTGATGCAGCCATCACAAATATACACCCCCGGACCGGCAATGAGCTTTTTCACCTCTGCATGGCTTTTGCCGCAGAAGGAACACATCGTTAAATTGGAAGGACGAGCCATGATTAAAAAATTCTAAAATTTGTCAGTGTGAGACTATAACCGAATGACAGCTCTCCACCGTTGCACTGAACATAGCCTTTTTTATCACAAAATCCAGCGGATTCCCCCGATAATACCAACGGGTCATGCTCCTCTCTTGCCTACCCGTTCAAGTCCCGCAAAAAGTAGCTTGCACCACCTCATCCGGCTGTGGCGGATTCTCATATTCGGCCAATTTACATTGTTCGCTGAAAGGGTTTTGCAAAATCTTGAGCAAACGATGAAACGGCTCAAAATCCTGTTTGATGCCCGCCTGAATCACTTCTTCAATGCGATGATTACGGGGAATGAAAACCGGATTGACCTTCCTCATCAGAGCAAGGCCAGAGTCCGTGCCCCCTTCATTTTTTGCCAGACGAGCACGCCATCTTTCCAGCCAGTCCCCGATAGCGGCTAAATCCTTAAAAAGCCCGGTGAACCGAGCCTCATCGCCAGAGGCCGCTTGCAACAAATATCTGAAAGTAAGGGTGAAATCCACCCGCCCGAATTTCATCAACTCCAAAAGCGACTGCACCATCAACCAATCGGCCTCTTCCGCATCCTTGATACCCACTTTGGCACAAAAACCTGCTACCAAAGCACTTTGAAATATATCGGAATAACGACCCAATGCACTTTTGGCCGCCTCAATCGCATCCTCTTCTTTATCACCCAGCAAAGGCAAAAGTGTTTCAGCCAGGCGGGTCAGATTCCAGTGCGCGATCGCTGGCTGGTTCTCATAAGCATAACGCCCTTGTTGATCTATATAACTGAATTTTTTGGCCGGATCATAATCATCCAGAAAAGCACAGGGACCATAATCAATCGTCTCACCGGAAATACTCATGTTATCTGTATTCAGCACCCCATGGATGAACCCGACTTGCATCCACCTAGCGATCAGTTGCGCCTGATTCCTGATCACGCCATCGAGCAGACCTAGGTAGGCGTTCTGCCTTTCACGCGCTTCGGGGTAATGGCGATCCATCGCGTAATCCGCGAGCAAGCGAATATTTTCATGATCCTGCTTCGCGGCAAAATATTGAAAAGTGCCGACACGCATATGAGAGCTCGCCACCCGGGTGAAAACCCCGCCAGGCTCATAAGCCTCGCGCCTCACCTGATCTCCGCTCCACACCGCCGCCAAAGCACGGGTGCTAGGAACCCCCAGCGCCGTCATCGCTTCGGACAACAGATATTCGCGCAACACCGGTCCCAAAGCCGAACGCCCATCCCCGCGACGGGAGTAAGCCGTCGGACCCGCGCCTTTTAATTGTATATCATAGCGGCGGCCATTTTTATCGAGCACTTCCCCCAGAAGAATAGCCCGACCATCCCCCAATTGTGGCGAAAACCCGCCAAACTGATGACCCGCATAAGCCATTGCGAGCGGCTCGGCACCGAGCGGATTCTGATTCCCAGACAAATAAGCCAGACCCGTTGACGAATCAAGCAGTGCCAGATCGAGCCTCAAATCTTTCGCCAGTTCTCGATTGAGCATGATCCATTGCGGAGCACTGACTGGCGTGGCGTCTGTTTTAGAGAAAAAATCCGCAGGCAGACGGACGTAGGAGTTATCAAAAGGAAAAGGCATTATGTTTATATCCAAACTCGCACTGCACGACAAAAAATATTTGTATCTATTCAGGTCTCAAGAGTTATTGACGAGTGATTTTCCTGGATTCTCGAGGAAATGGATCACTTGAGTAAGTACGTCGATGATTAGGTGAGATTGCTTGCGCACCGTTGAGATCACACTTCGAAGGTCACAAAACGCTCGAGCATTATCCTCTCTTCGAAAAGTTCCACTGATTTTTTCCCGCGTTTTCATCATGCGAATATCTCGTTCAGCCTGATTATTATCAAAAGGCACACTCCCGTCTATATTTTAGCCCGTTGTCGCCTGTTCTTCTTGTAGTGATAGATTGCACTAGGTTCCATATCTTTTTTATGACTAACGCTTACAGCAAGCGCGTGAGGAACGACCGTCGCTTTGCCTGTGTTTGTTAGGCATTTTATTTCTCATGATTTTGACGGATTAATTCCCAATTTAAGTATTTCTCAAGCTTTGGCCAACTCTCAATGCGAGAACACAATGCATTACGCTCAGCAATTGACCAACCTATTAAAACTAATGGAAGTATAGAGTAAATTGGATTTAATTTATGAAACAACATATAAGCAACCAGAAAACTCAATAACAAGCCAAAAAATAGAAGCGTATTTTTAGCTTTCTTTGCTTTTAAAAGACCTCCATTTTCTTTTAATGTGAGCCAGGTTTGAAGTATTTGTTTTTCATTATTCATTTTAATTTCCTAACGTTTCGAGTGAGCTGACCACCTACTGGCAGCGAGCTTTCGTAATCAGATTAAGGGTTAAAGTTTTCATGTAGGTTTGTAGAGTAGGGACGGCTCCGACTTGGAGCCATCCCCCTCATCAAACCGGACGTGCGGTTCTCCCGCATCCGGCTTTCCGAAGTGATTCACCAATTCGCTATCGATTTCTCCAAGCCGCTTGTGGTGGTAACATATACAATCCGTATTCTTTTTGCAATACTACTTCAGTATAGCTCTTGTATTTACTTATGCTTTTGCCTCGTCGCTTATGCTTCTTGGCCAGCCATGTTCTCGTCCGGTTGCCTAGCCAGTGATTCAAGACTCGGAAAGTTTCCGGACTGTGTCCGTAGTGGAAATAATTTCCCCACCCCCTCGTTATCCTGTTCACTCTGGCTATTGCCACCGACGAGTCTCGCCACGTGCTCCAATGATGCAGCTCCCCCCTTATCTTGTCCCTGAACTTAAGCTGTGATTTCTTGCTCGGTCGTCGATGAATATACCGATTTCCCGTTTCAGGAGAGCATCTTTCACTGTCGGGAAACCCAGTTTGCGCTCGCCCCCATTGGGTTTCGGGATGCTTATGCGTTTCACCGGACTCGGACCATAGGTCTTTTCCCGCAGTTCTTTCTGAAGGCTATCCCGGAAGTTATCCCAATCTGCCTCCATGGCTTCCACCGTATAACCATCCACGCCACTTCCGCCTCGGTTGCTCAGGATTCGGCTCATCGCCTCCTCAATGAACTCCTTGCGGCACAAGTCTGCGTATAGGCTCCACGCTTTCCACTTTGGTTTCTTCTTCGCTTGTTGGTAGAGTGTTCGTTGAAGCTTCCGAACTTTCGGATGAGTTAATATCTGTTTTCCAGCCATCTCTCCTCCTTTGCTTCTCTGTTCACATCCACTAAGTATGGCTCCTTTGCTCCACGCTCCATTACAGAGGTTTCAACACTACTATGAGCCACTCCGACTTCCTGATAAACCAGCGCACCCTTGCCGTAATGACTTGTGATGCGTGTTGTTTTGGCTGGCTCTCCAGCCTCGACATTCATCAGGATTTGCCATCGCGTTGCTCGCCCTGCGGGCAGCCTGCGGCTGGCTATCTTCGCTTCGCTCCGGTTCCCTGCTTGTCTCTATATCACTTCTTTGCATTCCGACCACGCAGACCCCGCCATGACGATGACTGGACGCATAATACCTATTGTTCTTGGATGCTGAAGCTCTCCGCGCTTTGCGCGACAAGCTATTGCCAAGTCTTATCCAGTCCCAGCGACCTTCTCTGCGAGTCGAACAGATCAGTTTCATGGAAGTTCGCCTTTCGAGGCTCATTAGATGTGGTTCACTTTCGTTTCGGACTACTCTTTAGAACTTGGGTTACTCCCCACAAAACATTTCCATCTTGCAGTTACCGGTTCTTCTCAATCGAATAGGTTAAGGATTAAGGTGGAACTTTCATCCACGTAATATAGCCTTCACAGGCGTACCAACTCAGGACGGGGTAGGTGGTTCGCTCCACTCGTTTGTTCGGCGATTTTAGTTTCATGAGTGTCCTTCTCCTTTGACGACGGCATCCCCTGATTCATCGAAACCAATGCAGTAATACCAATTCATGCCATTGATCCACAGAAGGTATTCTACGGCATTCGAATGTTCAGCTGCATCGAAGTAATGTTCAAACCCTTGTTTTTGAGGTAGGTTGAAAGTTTCACTCTTCGTATGTGGCTCTCCAAGGGAATCAATTGCACTCCTCTTGCTTGAGCCAATCGCGACCTGTTCATAGTCTCGCTGCAAGCTTCTGTCGAAACCTGCAAAAAGGCTGCGGGGGCCGCGAAGCATTTCATAGGTGCCCAGCCCAATGACAACTGCAGCAATCAAGGTGGTGGCTACCATGGCTGAGCGTCTTTGTTTCATGGTTTTTCTTGGCCGAACGTGAAGGCTAGCTATCCTCAGCGGGAGTGATGCTAGCTTGGTTAATAATGTATCAAAGTTAGGGCGGACTTTCAACTGCAAACAGGCTGAGGATTAGCTGAGCCGTTTCCATGAGAAGGTAGTCAAATTTTATATTCAAAAATTCATTTTTGCAATCATATCTGTTTTTTTTTCGATCTTTCAGAGTAGGGAATCTTGCTTCCATTCGCACTCTAATTGGAGCTCTTATATTTG
>JAJRVS010000140.1 GCA_024277195.1 Verrucomicrobiota bacterium
CGACGGTGAATGACTGGGGCGCGGTGTGTTGGCATGATGGAGAGTTTTTTGAAGCGAATGCTTTTCCAAAACTTGAGATCATGGATCGAGTGGGCGGGGGAGACAGCTTTGCTTCGGGATTGATTTATGGGTTTTTGACTCACAATGATCCCTCCAAAGCGGTGAATTATGGCGCGGCTCATGGAGCGTTGGCGATGACGACTCCGGGGGATACGACGATGGTAACCGTTAGTGAGGTTGAGAAGGTGATGGGGGGCGGTGGGGCTAGAGTGGTTAGGTAGGCTGTAGCGGTTTAGACTGTAGGTGTTTAGGTGTTGGAATCGGCTGCCTGGCCGTGGCATCGGCGTCTTGCTGATGATTTTTTACCGCGGATGGCGCAGCTGAATGCAACGAGACAGCCGGAGATTATTACTCGAAGGCAAATAATACGCGGATAAGAGGAGAGAGTCAGAGGTAAATGAATACTGATTGGCAGGCAGCGAGATTTTATGGATTCAACTGCTTGACTACATCCATGCTGTCATGGAGTAGTCGGAGAATTTCCAGAGTTCCATCCTCGGCTTCTCGGAAGAAAATTATGTGACGTGGTTTTTTAATGGTTTCACCTTTTTTAGCTGCATCAGTTCGGGAGTGGCGCAGATGAAATTTCATGATCTCACCTTCAAATTTTGTAACCCTGCGTCGTGACGGGTTTTTGCAAAGATCCAACAGCGCAACTTCAATCAGCGTCAGGTAACGGTCCAAAGTTTGCTCTCCGAAATTCTCAAGGGTGTATGCGGTCAGCGAAACGATGTCTTCTTCTGCGTGATCAGAAATGCGATAATTGAGCATCGTTATTTTTCTCCGCGTTTCAGGGCTTTTTCGCGAAGCTTGGAGAAATAATCACTAGATTCCTCTGGTGAAGCAATGGCCGAGTAGCGACCGGCATCCATATCAGCTTGTCCTAACTTGATTTCCCCACGCAACACTTGCAATCGTAGATCTCGTTCTTCCTCGGTACGCGCCAAAGCAGAAAGCGCGGCCCGATGCACCTCACTTGCATTATTGAAATAGCCTGAAGCCACTTGGGACTTCACGAAAATTTCTAATTCGGGAGTTAAATTGACATTTTGAGTGGGCATACGATCCTCCTTGCTTCTGCGAGTATAGCACGTATTGGCAATCTTTGCCAATACGATTTTTTAACGAAATTATCGTAAAAAAACAAACAACTGTTTAAATTGCTTTGAGGTTTTCTATACGTATACAATGCTCGCTCAGAAAAGCTGCGTCGAGCCGCAGCACTCCACAACTTGCTCTCGTAACTTTGGAGTGCGCGTGGCTCGACACCGCCTTTTTTTCGGCCGTCTTGACGGTTCTTTTTTATAAGTTTTACGCCCCATGCCATTGCAGGCGGCTGTCTAGTTTTTCGAGTGGGGCGTATTCGAAATGGAGGACTCTTCTTCGTGAGGGGTGGGTGGAGCGTGGGGAGCTGTGCAGGATCAGTGGGGACATGGTGAGGATGTCGCCGGCTTGGCATTCACAGATGTGGGAGGGTTGGTGGGTGTGCTCGGCGATCTCTGCGCTGGCGATTTTACCGAGTTGATGGCTTTTGGGGATCACTCGCAGGGCTCCATTGTCGGCGGGGGTGTCATCGAGGTGGATGCGAATAGTCGCCATGGCTTGCAGCAGTTCCAGCGGTGCTTGAGTGTGAGCAATGCCCTCTTTGACTGACCACGGGCCGTAGGTGGGTAGATCGATTTTGTGTTGCAAGGCGATAGTCAAATCTTGATGCCAGGCGACAGGCCAGTTCTGTGCTACGGTTTTGTCGAATAGGATGCTGCGTACAAGGGTGAGCTGGGGCGGGATCAGGCGTAAAAGCTGGGGGCTGGTGGAGAGCTCTTTTATGGGGGGCGATAAATGGTCGATATGGCGGACACAAGGGGTGCCGGCATCTTTGATCACTTGATCACAAATGATGCGAAACTTTTGCAAATTGTCAGCATTGATGACCCGCCGATGCATTTCGAATCCTTGTGAGTCTAAAGTCATGCTTCGACTCAGCCCAAACGAAAGATGATCGGGATGCGGAGTTGGCTGGCGATGGTGATGCCGTTGCGTTTGGCGGGGGTGAATCTCCAGTGCAGCAGGGCTTTTTTGGCGGCGCGGTCGAGCATGGCGTGGCCGGAGGTTTGAGATAGCTTCACTTCTTTGATGCTGCCGTCGGGATTGATGGTGGCGATGAAGACGGAGGTGCCTTGGTAGCCTTTTTTGCGGGCGAGTTCGGGGTAAATCGGGGAGCTTCTTTTTGTGGGGCGAGCGGCAGTGAGTTTGCTGCTTGAGGTGCTGGTCGTCACACTTTTGCGTTTAGCTATGTTGGCGGTCCGTGTTTTAGGCTGGGGGAAGTCGATGCTGGCAGTGTTCATTTCAACCCGCGCATCTGCCTTTTCACTAGCGGCGAAGGTGGCGGAAATAGCGAGAACGGGTGGTGCGGGTAAGAGGGGAGGCAGCGCAGGGGCAGGAACTGGCTGCACGGAGGGTGGGCGGGCTCGCAGTTGAGGCTGAGTTTCGTTTTTTGGCGGAGCTGCGGGGAAAGTTGCCAGCAGGTCTTCGTCACTGGGAAAATGCAGAGTGAACTGAGGAGTTGTCGAGGTATTTTGCTGCGGGTGATTTGGGCGGGGAATTAGCAGTAGCGTTAGCAATAACAATAGGTGTAGGGTCACAGAAATGAGCAAAGCCGTGGCTGGACGATGTTTCGCTGCTTGGCGATGTTTGTCCGGCTTGGTCAGGGTGACGGTGTGAAGTGGCAGCACTGTATTAAAATACTAAAATCGGATCTCTGCTCCAAGTACCACATTGATACCTGGTTCGTTTTGTCCCGATCCATGGGCACGATAGGCTTGATCGGCAAGGTTTTCCACTGCGGCGGTGAGCAGGATATTGTCGCGTGCTTGCCAGCCGCTGCGTAAAGTAGCTAGCCAGTAGCCAGGTGTGCCGCCGGGTGGGATGCGTTGGGTGTCGCGGATGTCGCGGGTACTGAGTCGGTCGCCCCGGCCTACTGCGGTCACCAGTCCTTCGATCCAGTATTTGCCGTCGGCGAGATCGAGGCGCACTCCGCCATAGCCGTTGGTGGGCATCAGGCGGCTGAGCGGTTCGTCGCGAATGATGGGTTGTGAGGTGGGGAAGGTCGAGACTTTACTATTCTGGTAAGCGAAACCACCAAAAACGGAAACCACGTCATTGATCTGGTAGTTTCCTGCGAGCTCGACTCCATGCACATAACCATCACCGACGTTCTGTTTGGTGACTTCGTTGAGCCCGTCGACGATGCGACCGGTGGGGGTGCGCAGGATGAGGTCGTTGACTTGGGTGTAATAATAAGAAAGGCTGCCCGAAAGCCGTTCACCCTGGGTTTTAATGCCGATTTCATAAGTTAGAAATTTTTCCGGGTCGAGATTGGGCACAGGGGTTTCGATTTCATTACTGCGGTTGGAGTCCAGCCGTGACAGGTCGGAAAAATTTGGTGCGCGGAAGGCTTGGGAGATCCCGCCAAAAGCGCGCCAGTGGTTTTCCTTATCAAGTTGCCAGGACAGGCGTCCACTGCCAACTACGTTGCTCCAGTCATTGTTGATGGAGATTTGTTTGCCAGTGGCGGGCGACTGCACTTTGCCGATGTTGGCTTTGGCATAAGTGTAGCGAGCGCCGATGTCGGCGGTTAGTCGTTCGCCGATGGGGGTGGAGCTGTTGAGGAAGGCTCCGACCAGATGGTATTTGCCATCATCACCGATAGGTCCCTGGATGGCGCGGCTTTTGAATGAGCCATCGGCATTGTAATCGTTGC
>JAJRVS010000141.1 GCA_024277195.1 Verrucomicrobiota bacterium
ATGGTTTGGCGAATCGCATCAGCCAAGCGGTCGATTTCTCCCTGACGAGTGTAATCTGCACGGCGAGGAGCGGCACCTCGGGTGGTTTCAGTGATCAATACATCGATATCCTCGGTGGGGAATTGGGCGGCTTTGCTCAGGGTTTGGTCTTCAAAGTGAACATCTCCGGTGTAAAAGACGGATTTGCCTTGGCATTTTAACAGAACTCCAACAGAACCGAGGATGTGACCGGCAGGGAAAAACTCGCAGGTGATTTCGTCGTTGTGGCCGCAGCGGAAAGGTTTTTGCGAAGCAGGGGTTTCCCAGTCTGCTTGGATGGCATTGATTTCGCCGTGAGTGAAGAGGGGGAATTCGGGGATGTCGAGTTCGTCCCGTTGACTGGTCATGACGTTGACCGAATTGTGCAGTAGTGAGTCAGTCAATTCACGGGTTTCCTCGCTCATAAAAACCCGGGCGCCGGGCTGATCGCGGATTAAGACCGGAAGGGCTCCAGCGTGATCGAGGTGGGCGTGGGAAAGGATGATGGCATCGATCGAATCGTAAGGCAGCTGATTGAAATCCGGCAAGTTGTCAGCACCTTCACGTTTGGGGTGGGTGCCTGCGTCGAGAATGATGCGGCTGGCGCCCATTTCTAGCAGGTAACAATTGGCTCCGATATCAGTGGCTCGGGTCAGGCTTTGGAATGAAAAGGATGGGATGTCAGGCACATGGGGATTGTAGGGCAAGGCGCAAAAGAAGCGAGAAGAGAGTTGCGGGAGCTGAAGAGTCAAGCCGCGCCTCAGGGAGTCCGTCGCGGTTGCTCAGAGCCTTGGTTTAACAAATTCCCCAAATTGTTTTTCTCAATCGATCAGGTTGTCCTTAACAATGGACTTCGTGGCATCTCCCAGGCTGATTGCCTCAAGCGGAGGGTCTGTGCGCCGGTTGAGGTCGGTCATGATGTTGTTTGTGACCAGAATAGCATGGCATTTGCCAGAGCCTTTTACCGCTGCCGCAGCCAGACCGGTGAAACTGTTGGCGGAAATCGTCACATGTTTGCTGCCTTCCAGAATGATGCCGGTGCCGATGTCGATTTGCATTGGGCTTTTGCCCTCTGTCGGGCGTTTGTCCTTGCCTGCTCCGATGTAGGTATTGGTGAATTGGTTTCCGCTCAAGGTGATGCGTCCGCTTTTGCCGCTCAGTTTAACTGCAAAGTCATGGGTGAGCACAAAGGTGTTCGCTGAAATGGCACAACCATTGGCATCGCGCAGATCGATGCCGCCTTTTAAATGATGGGTGATGACGTTGGCACTGATGGTGATGCCGTAACAATCGCGGTCGAGAATGATTGCGGTGCCGTTACACTCTTCGATCATATTGCCTGATAATACCGAGCCGTAGGTGTTTTCAATCACCACACCATTTCCGAGGTGATCATCGAGGTTGTTGCCATTCATGCAGAGATTAAAGGCATCAATGCAGACAAGCGCATCCTGGTTTTCTTCAAAGTGATTAGCATTGACAATGATATCGTGACAGCCGTCGATGAACAAACCTGCCTTTTTGTTGTATGTTAAAATCGAGTCGGAAACACGAGGGTCTTCAAAGCAGTCAATCAAAGCAATGCCATGACCACCGTTGTGGTCGATCGACATCCCTTGGAGGTAGATTTCTTGTATAGCTTCAGCATGAATACCGTCTCCGCTCTTTTCGTTGCCGCTGATGCGGAAGTTATCAAATTGGATCCGCCAGAGACGTGCTTTTGCATCGGTCTTACGTGTGGCGGGTTGAATCACAAAGGCCGGCAACCCTTCGGTGTTGATATTTTTGATGTGAGTCGAGGGGCCGCTGCCTTCGATACGGGTTTCGGCCGTTTTGATTCGCAGGGGCTGATTGATTTCCACGGTGCCAGGAGCGAGTCTCACCAGTCCTCCGGATTCAGGCAGGGCATCCAACGCAGCTTGGATCGAAGCATGGTCACTGGCGAGAATCAGAGCGGGTGCAATGCTCTTTTTTGAATTAGGCTTTTCTTGTGCGTGGCTGGTGGTGAAGAATGAAGGCGCAGCCAGTGCGCAAAACATTCCGAGGCGGAGTAGTAGTTTCATAGTATGGGGGGTAGCTTGGGTGCCTTGATAGAAGAGGCGGAAGTAGAATATTCGATGCGTATCGGTGGGCTGTCTAGAAAAAACCTCCGCTGGTTTAGGGCTACAGTTATCAATCTACAGTTTTTGGGTTTCCGATTTCAGTAGAACATAACGCGCGCTTTGCACCTTCGTTTGTGGAGGGATCCAGGTGCGCTCAAAGGCCTGGTGGACTTTTTGTAAATCCTGCCAGAATTCAAGCCACGGGCTGTTGCGCACGTTTTCCTGCTGCATTCTGGCTTTGATCATACGAAAGGGGAAACAGTGGACGGCGAAACTCTTCTGCCCGTGTTTGAGCGCGGCATTGGTGAGGGTGTAAATTTCTTCAATTTGATCATCGCCCATTGCGTAACAGCCGATCGACACACAATTGCCATGCACCATCAGATAATTGCCAGTGCGTTTTTTGGCACGGTCGTATGCGTTGGGGTAACCGAGGTTGAAGGATAGGTGGTAGCGGCTGTATGGGTTCATTTGCTCTTTGTTTACCTGATACAAACCCTCGGGGGATTGGTGGTCGCCCTGTTTCAGTTTAGGGCCGAGTGTGCCCGACCAGCTGCAGATTTTATAATTGCGGAAGAGCAGGTATTCACCGCTTTTTTGCTCACTGCGTATCCACAGTTCAAGTTCATTGGATTCCTTGAAAATACGCAAATAAACCGGAGAGCCCCAGCGCAGCCCTTTTTTTGTCATTTCAATTTTTAATCGAGGGCCGGTTTTGGCGGCGGCTTTTTCAGCACGATTAGGTTTGGCAGTGACTTCAGGGAGTAAGCCGGTTGCTAGGCCGAGGGTGAACAACCAGAGGATGAAAAGGTTTTTAAATTCCGGGCCATACGAACTTAGAGCAGAAGCTTTCATAGGGAATACTACGTTGCAGCTTTAGGGTTCTATCATTGGCTCCGGTAATTTCCGGGATTGATCATTTTTTTCACATCATCCATGCTTAGCGAGGTATTGCGTTGATCCTGTGGCCCCGCACTGATTTCACTCATTGGCTGGGGCACGGGTGCGCTTGTGATAGCTCTGGAACCACTGCGATTGTCGGAGGTACGGAAAGTTTTGTCCGAACCCTGGAAGTTCTTTTTCTTGCTGAAAGGGTTGAGCCAGTCGAGGAAGCCGGGTTTGGAATCCCGGATCCGTGCCTCCTGGGTGGAGTCTGTCGAGGTGAAGCGGTCGACGTCGGATTCTCTGGCGTCTTTGTAAATGTTGCTGTCCTTGGTGCGGTAGTCTTTCTGACGAGTGAGGTATTCCGGAGTGCGGTATTCCTTCATGTTCATGTCTTTTTTGCCCATGCGGAAACTTTTCAAGTCGGCGTCGTTGCCCTTGGAGTTGCGGAAAGACTTGTCAGCGTATAATTCCTTTTTGTTGCTTTTCATCGTGCCGTCCTCGCCGATTTCGAAACCGGAAGCGTAGCGTTTTTTCATTTTGTCACTGTCGTCAGGTTCCGAGCCTGATCCGCTGATGGAATAGCTGCGTTTTTTGGTGGTGATGGTTCGTTGGGTGCAACTGGAGCATAAAACGAGAGCAGGAAGCAGCAGGCACAACAGCGCAATTGAAACCGTGCGGGCTTGTTTTTTAATGGCCGGACTGTGATTTAAAGTTTTCAAGACGTATGCATTGGAGGGTCGCTAGGAGTGATCGATTTATTGCTGTTTGCGCAGTTGATCAATTTTGAACTGCAGGCCGGAACTTAAGTAATAGCGTTTGAGGCGTTGATCAATGGTCCCGGCGTTATTTTGAGCCTGGGGCAAGCTCCATTTCTGGTAGAGGTCGATGGTGGCATTGCTGGCCTGTTGAATGGTTTTTTCATCACTGGCGGAGGCACGGCTGAATAGCTGGATCAGTAAACTTTCCGCTTCTGGTAAGTCATCGTTGGTGATAAGGAATTGGGCGTAATCGAGCAGGAAGTCCCCTGCAACCCGGCCCTCTTTTTGTAGGGTTTTGTAGTAGTTGCGGTAGAGAGATTTGGCCAAATCCGGATAAGCCGCATCGGCAAAAGCTTTTGGCAATTGGTGACGGTTGATGAAGTTGGGCACGATCGAGATACGCACCCGGCGGCGGAAGATTTCGCTGATCGGTTCAGCCATGAGCCGGGCATGCAGGGCGGCGATCCGGGTATTGCTTTTTAACCGCTTAAGGCTCTCCAGCAAGCGTGCCGGGTTTTCAAAGCCTAGTGGGTCTTGTTTGGAGTTGGCGTAGTCAGATAATAATTGTTCAGCTTGCGGGAGGTGATTGGATTCGATGACTTGTTCGACGGCGCACATTAATTCCGCTTCGTCCATGTTCTGCGGCTGTAGTCCGGATAGAATAGATCTGTTTCCTTTGGCTTGTGCTTCGTTGAGTAAATTTACGCTTAGCGTCCAAAGCACCTTCGATCCGCTTTTGTTTGTGAGAGGTGAACTGGTTTGCAGGGCTTGGTGCAATCCTTGTGGGTTGGCTGCGGCCTGATTGCGGATGAGTTCAAACCATGGTTTGACCTGTGCGGATCCGGGTTGCAGAGAAATCAGCAAGGCGCGCATTTCTGTGGCGGAATCTTCGATGGGTGCGCCTTGAGCGAGACGGCTTTTGATTAAAGCCAATAACAGGGGTGCCCGATTGATGTTGGCCGCCGAGGAGCGGATTTGTAAAAGCAGGACGCTGTCGGCCATCGCTGTGTGTCCTGCTTGATTGAGGCGCCCAGCCAGATGAAGGACCAAATCATTGTTGTTATACTTGATGGCCTGACGGGTAAGATCGGAAAATTTCTTTTCTGTATTTTCCTCGAGGCCGGCGTAAATGTCGGCGAGCAACCGGATGCCTTCCATTTCAATCCCGGGTTGGCTTTGATTGAGCTCCAATGCCTCCAGCCAGAACAGCGACTCGTCGATTTTGTTCTCCGCCAATAAAAGGCGACCGACGGAAAGGTAGTCGGTTCGAGTCAGCGCCTTTCTGGCTTTCAAGAGTTGCAGCAGGTCGAACTCTTTATCCGCTAGTTGATTCTCTTGATAAAATTTTAACAGGGAGCGGTAGTACTCGGTGGCCAGTTCGGATTTCAACTCGGGGGAAGTGGTGGTGAATGTTGCCGGGGGTTTTTGACCGTAGGCCAACAAGTTATTTACATCGCCAGCCAGACGTAAAAAGAGGGCGTGTTTCTGGGCGATATAAAGGTCTGTCATGCCTGAGGAGCGGGGCAGCTTTGCCTGTAAAAAACGCTCAATCAACTTTAAGGCGGGCTGGTAATCCCGTGCTTTGCTGCAGGCGGTGAAAAAGTTTCTGACCAGAGTAAAATCGTTGGGGTCGAGTTGAATCAATTGATGATAAACGGGAATCGATTCACGGTAAAAGCTGCGTGATTCCAAGGTGCGTGCCAGTTCGAGTCGCAGGGTCTCGTCATTAAGTTGGGTGGAAAATTCCGCCACCAGCTGGCGGCGTTCTGGGGCACTTTTAGCGGGTAAAAGCCACATCAGGCGAGCCATCGAGAACTGTTGGAACTGGGCGACCACTGCGGCATCCTGACTTACGACCTGATCGACGCTGTTCATAGCATGGTAAAAATCTTCGGCAGAAATATTGGCAGGCAAACGGCGAACGTATTCATTGAGCAGACGTTCCATGCCGATCCAGTGTTCAACATGGGCGTAGCTACGTCGAGAGGCGGGATTGTAGTTGGGGCGCGGGCTGTCGAGGTGGTTTTTTGTCAGTTGGCTGAGGGATTTAAGCACACCATCCCGATCCCCGGATATCATCGCCAGGTTGAGGCGGCATTCGAGAATCGTTTCGGGGCTAGCGGCGGCGTGTTTTTCTACTTTCTGTTTGAGAAAATCGAGCAGAGCCGTTTTTTCTTCGGCGCTTTCCCTCAGTTGGTAGAGCTCAGATGCGATACTGAAAAAGGAAAGTGGCAGTCCTCGAACGGCGTTGGGTTCGATCGCTTTGAGGCTGCGTTCCAGCCAATACAGCCTTTTTTGCTCGTGCCCCATCCACTCGGAGGATTGGGCGATTTTGTAAATGAAGTCGGCGTCGACCGATGGCTGGGTGCGGGCGAGCGCAACACCGATTTTGTAAGCCGACTCGAGCTTGCCATCGAGTTGCAGGTTGTTTTGTAAATGGCGGGCTATCGAGAGGGTGATAGGAGATTTCAGGAAAACGGTTTCCAGGTCTTGTTGGCGGACGGCGTGTGGATCTTCTTGTAATAATAACAGAGCGGCTAATACGGAGAACGAGCCGTCTTGTTGTTCGTTGGCAAGTTTGTTTTGTTCAAACAAAGCTTCGCCATGCCCCATGCGCAGGCTGAGCAGGGTATAAAAAAAGCGGTTTTGACTGCTGCTCAACGGTAGCATTTTTCTATTGAGAATGGCTTGGCTTTGTTCGAAGGCGTCAGCGTGGAAAGTGGCCCAGAGTCTTTCATCGGCGGACAGGTCTGTATCACTGGTCCAGCGATGGATCCATTTTTTCAAAGTTAGGGTATCGTTTTTTGCTAGACGCGCGGCTTCTTCGATGGCGCGCAGGCGAATGGCATTACGTGGTGAAGGCACCCGACTGAATTCGGCATGTGGTTTGCGTAACCAGGAGGTCAGCTCTTCCTGTTGCTCACTTTCGAGGAAGCGGTATTCCTGAATACCGGTGATCAGAATATCAAGGCCGCTGTTGCGAGGCAGTCGTTCAGAGAGGGAGTGCCAACCTCCATTGACAAGAGGAAAGTAGCTGAGAAATTTACCTTCTTCATCTTTGGGCAAAGCATCGTCAGCGGTTGTATCGATGGCTTTGTGGAAAGAGGCAAGAGCTTCAGCCATTTGGCCGTTTTCTTTTTGTAATAAGCCTAGCTCCAACCATAAGGATGAATCCCAGGGGCGCAGTTTGACCAGTTTTTGATAAAACTGTTGAGCTTCTTCCGGGCGGTGGGTTTTCAAATAATAACCGGCGCTCTCTCTGAGAAATCCGGCATCGCGGGCAAATTTTCCTTCAAAGCGTTTGCGGGTGAGATCTGCTTCTGCCACGCGTAGGTCTTTTTCAGGCATGTCGACAAGCAGTTTCCAGCTTTCCAGGTTGTTCTTGCTGCTATCACTGACGATCAACTGACGGCGATAATAAATAGCGGCCTTGAGATCGTTGGACTGATCTGCCAGTTCGCCGAGCTGCGCCAGCAGGGTTTGGTCCTGGTCGGACATGTAATAGGCTTTTTTGAGAACCTGGTAAGCGGCTTCCGGATCGCCGGACGCACGGTGAATTTTGCCCAGGGCTTCAGGGTAAAAACGTTCGAAGGGGGCTTGGGCGACCAAGCCGTTGTAGCGTTTTTTCAGCCAGGGCAACTTTTGCATCCGGGTGGCTAGGGTCAGTTGTGACTCGAACAGGCGGCGTTGGCGGATGGGGTCGTTTTCTTTTTCGATCAAATCCAATTGCACCTCCATGGCCTCTTCCACTTTGCCCATTTCAAGCAGGGTGGTGGTCAGTTGTTTGGCGATCTGCCGTTTGTCATCGATGCTGGCTTTTTGGTAAGCATTGCGCCACACGGCCAGTTGATCTTCGTTGCGGCCCTGGCGTTTGTAGAATCCGACTAGGGATCTCAGGGTGCTCAAAGTGGCGTCATCCTTACGGGCGAGTTCCTCCATCAAGCGCACAGCCTGATCCTGGTATTCCATTTTGAAACGAAATTCGGCCCAGCGGCGCAGGTAGTCGCTTTGATGATCTTTGTCGATCTCTGCCAGTAATTTGAGCTGTCTGCCGGACAATAAAGTATTGCCGGTTTGATCGGCGAGCTCCAGCATCAATTTTTCGACTTCGATGTTGCTGCCGTCCTGTTGATGAAGCTGAGTCAACTGCTGATACATCTCGCGATGATCCTGCAGCTTGAAAGCCCACCAGGCGACGCGGTATTTGTGTCGCAGGTCGGGCTGTTGGGTGGCTTGCTGTTTGAGGGTTTGATAAAACTGTAAAAGTTTCTCCGGCAAGGGTTCGTCGGTATTGGTTCCGTTGGGGTTGCGGCTGGCGGCCAACGCGAGGCGGCGGTGTTCGGCCGTTGTCTGCGGAGGCCCCATCAGCAGTGGCGACGGGTTGTTGGCTTGATTTTGAGCGCCTTTATCGATTAGCGCTCTTAATAAGCTGAATAAGCGCTGGTCGATTTCTATTTGGGCACTCAGTTCAGGGCTGGCTTGCCACAATTGGTTGTAGGTGGAGATGGCTTCATCGGTTTTCCCTGCTTCGGTCAGGATCGATGCGAGGATGAGTTGAGCTTCTCTGTTGGAGGGAGTGATTTCCAGCGCTTGGCGCAGGGTTTTTTCTGCTTCGGCAAACATTTTCAGCTCGGCGTAAACCTTGGCCGCCTCGTGCAAACGCTGGGCTTTAATTTTATTGCTGGTCACGCTTTGCTTAACATAAGCAGCAATGGTGGTTTTGGCTTTTTGGCTGCGCCCGCGTTCGCTGTAAAATTTGGCGAGAGCTAAGGAGGCTGCTTTGTTTTTATCGTTGCCGCCTGCCGGCTGCTCGGACGGGGGCGCGCTTAATAGGTCTTCAACGATTTGATCGAGGTAGTGGTAACGAGCGAATTCGAGCAATCGATTAATGGCCTCCGGCCTTGTGTTTTGTTCGCTGTCTTTAGCCAGGTATTGTTTGAGCACGGTTTCAGCGGCTTCTTTCCCGTCAGTGTTAAGCGCGGCCAGTGAGCGCATGAAAAACAGGCTGAGCGGAGCTGTATCCTGCTGCTCGATCAAACGGTCCAATTGATCCGCTGCCAGTTGGAATTTTTCATTTTCTATCAGCAGTTCGGCCAGGCGCAGGGAGTAGTTGGCGTTGCCGGGAGCGATTTGGGTCAAGCGTTGCACCCAGATTTGCTCTTGTTCGGCTTGGGCGCTGAGGCGGAAAAGTTCAGCTAGATCCCACAGGGATTGTTCGCTGCCTGCTCTATTTGAAACCTGGCTGAGCAGCCTTTTTTCAAACTCCTTCAAACGGTCAAAACGTTCGTATAATCTTTCTTCAACCGCAAAAAAGTGTTTGTAGCGGTAGTCTTTGAAATGCAGCAGGCTTTTGGCTTGGCGGGTGCTTTCGATGGCCTTGTCAAAATCATCGATGAAGCCATAAAGGTTACTGAGGGTTTCCAAAGCCGCGAGTTTTTCCTCGGCATCCTGTGATTGGGATTGTTGTTTTAAAATCCGGATGGCCTCATCGGTGCGTCCGGTTTCCAGCAACAAAGCGACCATGCGGGTGCGCAGTTTTTTATCGTGGGGGTTCTGGGTCAGTAATTGATTCCACACCGCCACCGCCTCATCCACACGTTGGGCGGATTTCAGCAGGTCTGCCCGGCGCAGTTGGATGACCAGACGGTCCTTGTGTCTGGTGGGTAGTTGTTTCACCAAGTGATCGTAAAGAATAAGTGACTGTCCGGTTTTTTCCTCTTGATCAAGGATCTCGGCAGCTCCGCGCAGGGCGTGGATTTCATTCGCGTCGATGGTTAATGCCTGTTGGTAGTATTGCAGTGCTTCGTTGAGTTCACCTTTTTTTCTGAGCAAGTGGGCGTAGAGAATTTTTGCCACGGTGGCGTCAGCTGGTTCGGCAGCGCCCTTGATGTAGGACAGCAGCAGTGTTTCTTGTTGGTGACGACGGTATAGGTTCCAGAGCAGGTTGAGCACGCGTCCGTACTCCGGTTCGCCTTGAAGGATCTGGATGTAGTGATTGGCGATTTTTGTGTCGGCTTTGCTCCACGGCAGGCTGGTGACAGCGCTTTGGTTTTTTTTAGGGGAGCTGGCTGGTTGGGTTTCGTCTTTGGGCTGATCGGCGGCCATCGAAGGGCCAGCGAGGCAGAGCAACAGTGAGGCAGAGAGGAAGGGAAGACGGGGCAGGCGGAGCGCCCGCCCTACAATGTGGCTCCTTGATACAAAACGCCGCCCGCTTTGCTGAGCGGAGCGTATTTTGCTGAAGGGCTTGTGGGTCATTGGAGGAATGAGGGATTGAGAATGGGATCACGGGGTTTTCCCCGCCAGCAGGGTTTCCGCGTGGGCTTTGGCGGATTCACCGCCACCACCCAGCATCCTTGATAACTCGGCCACCCGGCTTGCGCCCGTCACTTCTTTTAGCGTCGAGCGGGTGCTGTTTTTGCTGAATTCTTTATGCACAACGTAATGGCAATGAGCCGATGCGGCAACTGGCGGCAGGTGAGTGATCGCTACGACCTGGTGTTGAGCCCCGAGGGAAGCCATTTTGGCACCGACGGCATGGGCGATTTCGCCGCCGACGTTGGCGTCGATTTCGTCAAAAACCATCAGGGGAATCTGGTCTTGTTCGGCCAGCGCGCTTTTCACCGCTAGCATCACCCGTGACATTTCACCGCTGGACGCGATCACCCGCAACGGCTTGGGCGGCTCGCCGGGGTTGGGGGCAAAAACGAAGTCGGCTTGTTCGAGGCCTTTGAGTTCGGGGGAGGGCAAGGGCTCCAATGGAATTTCGAATTTTGATTGTTTGAAACCAAGGTCTTTCAGATGTTTTGAAATTTCCCGTGCCAGGCGTGGGGCGCAGTCGCGGCGTTTCTTGGACAAAGCCTGACCGAGTTTGATCACCTTTTTTTCCGCGCTGGCGGCCAGCGTTTCCAGACGCTGTAGCTCGTCGCCGCGATTATCGATCAGAGCCAGTTTTTCCACGGCCTGTTCACCGTGGGCGATGACGTCTTCAATATTATTGCCGTACTTGCGGCGCAGGGTTTCCAGCAGATCGATGCGCTGTTCCATCGCCCGCAGAGACTCGGGATCGAGATCCAGGTTGTCGATGTAAATCGCCAGGGCCTGGTTGAGTTCTTCCAGTTCGATGTGAGCCGAATCAAATCCGCTGGTGATCTGCAGAGCGCTGGCATCGAGTTGCTCCAGCTCACGCAGTGAGCGCTGCACTTCGCTGAGTGCCGGTAGGATGGTTTCGTTCAAGTGGCTGCCGGCGGCTTTGGCGGAATCGACCAGGCGGGTGCTGTTGGTGGCCAGTTGATAACGTTGATCGAGTTCGACGGCTTCTTCAACATTGAGCTCTGCATTTTGGATTTCTTCGACTTGGAATCTCAGTAGATCGAGCTCCTGTTCGCTGGAGCGCTCACTGTCGCGTAGATTTTCAAACGCGGTGAGCGCGTCCTGCCATTGCCGCCACGTATCACGGTATTTTTTAGCAGCGGTTTCCAACTGGGCGTATTCGTCCAGCATGGAGAGCTGGCGATCCCGTGATAACAAGGACTGGTGATCGTGCGGGCCGTGAAGATCGATCAGCTGGTCACCAAGAGATCTCAGCACCGATAAGGTGGAGGCTGAGCAGTTGATGAATTGTTTGTTACTGCCTGCGCTGAAGCTTCTTTTTAAAACCAGCGTCTGGCCGTCACAGGTTTCGAGACCGGCATTTTCTAGCAATTCATTGACTTGATCCAGGTTGCTCAGCTCAAACACCGCTTCGACCGTGCAGGTGCTTTCTCCTCGCCGGATCAGATCATGGTTGGCGCGTTCACCGAGAATGAGTTTTAAAGCGCCGACGATCATTGATTTTCCAGCGCCGGTTTCTCCGGTCACGCCGACCAGACCCGGGCCGGGCTCCCAGGTCAGATCCTCTACCAGAGCTAGATTTTTGATTTTCAGAGTCGTCAGCATTGCAGGACTATGATAAGACTTTTGCGGCAGAGAACAAATGATAAGAGAAGTAGGCTGGTTGAAACAGAAAAA
>JAJRVS010000142.1 GCA_024277195.1 Verrucomicrobiota bacterium
CGCTGAGTTTGATGTAGGTTCGATTCATTGGGGTAGGGGGGAGAATTTAGAATTCAGGAGGTAGGAGTCAGTTTCTTGCGAAAATGGGGGAGGACCAGGCCCATTGTTCGTTTTTTTGGCGGATCCGGGTGTAGTAGAAATCTCCGTCGTGGCTTTGATCTTCGAATTGGCAGTGCCAGTTGAGTTCTTCGGGTAGAGCGGCGCGGTGGATGCGCAGGGCGGGGGACTCGATGCCATTGGTGAGGTCGGAGCGTGCGCCCTCGATTAATGTGGCGAGCGGCCACTGCCAGGTTTGACCGTTGATCACGGCATAAACGATGCTTTCGGGGGCGGCTTCGATTTCCAGACACATGCCTTGCATACTGGGACTGAAGTTGTTGGCATTGCCCTCGCTCACTGCGGTGAATTGAACCGCGGTGTCGGAGCGGTGGTTCACATGGGCGCTGTGGCAGGATTTGTTTTCACCGTCAGCTTCCAAGGGGGAGACCACTTGTTGCCCTCTGAAGCGGGGTTCAACCTGGAGGATTTTGCCTTCACGGATGCCAAATTCAACTTCCCAGTGCTGGGTCTTTTTGCGCGGTCCCCAACCGAGTTCGAGATGCAGTTTGGTGCGGATGCTCTGATTGTCGGACTTGGTTTGAGGGGCGGCAAAATCACATTGGGAGAAGCGTTTTAACAAACGGTTGTTTTTGATGATGTCCACATAGTCAATGGCGGCACCCGCGGCGACCTCGATGTCGATTTGTTTTTTTGCCCCGGGTTTGATGACCGATCCCATGGTTTGACCGTCGATCGCAAATTTCAGATCAATGCGGTCACCGGTCATCGCCCAGGTGCGACGTTGATACATGGCGTCCCAGATGCCATCGCGGCTGAGATCGTTTGCCCACACACCAGTCAGGCCATGACCATAACTGCCAGGATGTCCACTGTGGTGATCGGTGCCTCCGGTGAAACCGAAAATGTTGCCTTGAGCGAGTCCGTATTGAATGGTGCTTTCCCAATCCGAGGGGCCCATCACGTGCAGGAAGGGCAGGGGATTTTCGTTACTCTCCGAGCAGCCGTGCATCGATAACATCTCAGCGACGGGTGCAAATTCGGGATCGAAGGATTTCCAGTCGATACCCCGGGTGCCGGTTTTGTAAGCGACGTGATGAGGCTGCGCCAGAGAGTCGTGCCCTTGTTCTCTGAGGACTCGCAGCTGATTGTTGAGATCGGCGAGATCTTGTGGATACAGAATGTCACCCTGCAGATCTTTGTAGAGCACATTGCGGTCACCGGTGGCGCAGAAGTGAACTTCAAAAGCGGGGTAAATGATGAAACTTCCTTCTTCGTCCGTTTCCTGCAGCGTTCCCATCATCGCTTGCCAGCCTTCTTTCAGCTTGGCAAAACCTTCTTGATGGAAGTCGATGATATGTTGAACCCGCGCATTCGGCTCGGGCATGTCCGGCCAGTGGGCATGTCCGGTGATCGAGACAAAATCCAGTCGCTCCCGCGCATTGGCCAGGGCGTCTTCCAGCGAACCCAGACCATAGGAAATAGCGCAGTGATTATGAATATCCCCGTAATAGGCGTGAAGATCAGAGTAAGCGGCCATGGTGAAAAAATGTTAAATGCTAAATCAAAAATGTTAAATCAAATGATTCCATGTTGACCGGGCATGGCGACTTTCCATTTGGGCAGTTCCATGTCCCAGCTGAGCTTGGTGGGAACCAGGCGTTGGGGGTCTTTGATCATTTCATCCCAGATGATTTCCTTGCCGCTGTAAGCGGAGTCCCGCGCCATGATCGCCATTAGGGTAGATTTGGCCAGGTAGTCGCCGTTGTTGATGTAGCCTCCCGAGCGTAGGGCTGCATACATGGCGTCGTGTTCGAGTTGGTGGCCTTGCTGTCCACTGGCTTTGCGTTTTCTACGGGAGCCGCTTTTATCAATCGATGCCCAGGCCTTGTCACCAGTGATGGTAAAATCAACTTTGCCATTGCCGATGCAGCGCCCTTTGCTGCCGTTGACCACCATTTCAAAAGTGCGGTCGCAGCCGAGTTGCTGACGGGTTGAGGCATAAAGCTCCAGCCCGCTGGCAAATTTATAACAAGCGGCAAAATGATCAAAAACATGGCCGTGTTTTTCTTCGATCCTAGTCTGCCGACCACCGGTGGCCAGGCAGCTCACCGGGTATTCTCCGGCGATCCACGCCATCCGGTCGATTTCGTGGATGAACAATTCCACCATGCCGTCACCAGAGAGCCAGGTGAAGTACTGCCAGTTGGCAATTTGGTATTCCAGTTCGCTCATGCCCTCCAGGCGCTGACGAACTTTCACTGGTCCAAGGTAGCGGGTCATGCGCATCGCCATGAGGTCTCCTATGTCGCCACCGTGCAGACGTTTGACCATTTCCCTAGGTTGGGCTTCGTAGCGTCCTTGCAAACCAGCGACCAGAAAGAGGCCTTTTTGCTCTGCTTTTTTGGTGGATTCCAAAATACTCAGCGCACCCGCCACATCGGTAGCGCCCGGTTTTTCTGCAAAAACGTGTTTGTCGGCATCAATCGCGGCGGCGATGAAGGGAGCGCGGAAGGCTGGGGGAGTTGCCAGGATGACAATGTCGACATCACTGGCTAGCATTTTTTCATAGGCATCGAGACCGAGGTATTGCCGGTCTTGCTTGACCTTGACCCGTTCGCCGACAGTGGTTTTTTGCAGGGTTTGCAGACTGTTTTGCAATTGTTTCTCAAAAACATCGGCCATCGCTACCAGCTCCACTTTGTCATCGGCAAGCAAAGCCTGACGAGCCGCACCCGATCCCCGTCCGCCGCAGCCGATGAGTCCGAGTTTCAAGGTTTTGTTGTCCGCCGCGTGACCGGTAACGGATGCATTGGCGAATCCAGCAAAAGCGGCGGCCCCTGCCAAAGTAGATGATTTTTTGATGAAATCGCGGCGGCTGTTTTTTGAGTCGTTGTTATCAGTCATGGGTAAGAAGGAGTTGAGGTTTATACATCCAATGAATAAGTTAATATACACATGTATAATTCATGTCAAACACCATTTATACAGGATTTTGAGTTGGGTAGCTAAAAAGTCAGCCGTTGTTGTCTTTTTGAATGATAGCCTTCTTCCATCCACAGATTAATAATCCTTGATCATTTCCTTATACATAATGTATAGTGGTGACAAATAATTGATCAATAATCATGTCGATGACACAAGTTGCAGAATTGGCCGGGGTTTCCCAGGCAACCGTATCACGGGTAGTGGAGGGCTCGCCCAAGGTATCCGAGGCGACCCGCCTAAAAGTGGAGCGTGCGATGAAAGAAATCGGCTATGTGCCATCGCCACCTCGTCGACGTAGAAGACGCAGTCGTAAACAGGATGGTTTAAGTGGATCAAAAGTGAAGTTGATTGCGGTTTTGGTGACCGAGCATTCACTGGAGCGTCACCCGGGTTTTGTATTAAAGATGTTTCGCGGAGCCAGGGAGGCCGCTGAGCGTGAGGGGATTTCGGTGTGGTTGGGTAACATCCGTGATGAGAAGGATGTGACGGCGATGGTCAAGGCGGTTGATGCCGATGGGGTTTTATTGGCAGGAGTGGAGTCCTTGCCGGGTATTTCCCGTCAATCGATTGGCAGGCCAGTGGTGTGGTTGACTTCGCATGCCGACGCCGGAGCGGACGCGATTTTGCCAGGCAATGAAGCGGCGGGAAAAATGGCGGCTGATTATTTACTCGGTCGGGATCACCAAAATCTGGCTTTTTTAAACGTGGATGATCTTAATCCTTCCTATCAGGCGAGGGGCGAGGCTTTTGTAAGGAGCGCTAAAACGGGAGCCAGTAAAATTCATCAAGTGACCTTCACCGGGTATTGTTCTGTTGATGAAGAGCAAAGCCTGTCCCAGCTGGATGAGCGGGTGAAAGAAGCGGTCAAAAAACTTTTGGCAGCCAAACCACGGGCGACGGGTTTGTTTGTGCCTTCCGATTTGATGACGGCGTTGGTCTATCGTGAGTTGAACCGTTGCGGGGTGAAACCTGGAAAGGATATCGATATTATTTCATGTGATAACGAAGAGGCTTATTTGACCGGTTTGTCGCCGCGTCCGGCTACGATTGATATAGCAGGGGAAGAACGCGGCAGGCGTGCCGTTTACGAGTTGCTGGTGCAGTCCCGCTTTCCTGAGGAACAACGCCCGGTGCAGTTGACGGTTGAGCCTCAGTTGGTGGTGCGGGAGTGAACGGGAGAATGAAAGAAAGTGCGGAAAAAAACTACCACAAAACGTTGGAATAGATTACTTTACAAATCATTAACTATCGAGACCGAATCACAATCAACCCAAACCAATGCGGGGGGCGCCCTTGCATTCGAGGAATGAGAATCAGGGTGAAAGACGTTCTTGAAATGCTTGCTTACAAAGTAACTGTTGCCGAGATTCTCGAAGATTATCCGTATCTTGAAGAAGGAGATATCGATGCCTGCATCCAGTACGCAGCAGCTCAATCAGATCATCCTGTTTTTGAGGCGGTTTGAAAGCTATGCGTTGGATTATTGATGCGCAACTGACTCCCGCATTGGAGGGGCTATTGATCGAGCGTGGGCATCAGGCGGAGCATGTGAAAACAGTGGGTATGCACGATGCTTCTGATGGTTTGATTTGGGATTATGCTTTGGAAAACACTGCCATCATACTGACCAAAGACGAGGACTTTCAAACTCGAGCAATGGTGGTAAAAGTCGCGCCGGTTGTGGTTTGGCTCCGAATTGGGAATTGCTCACGCCGCGCATTGCTTGAGTGGTTCGAGCCATTGCTTGATGGAATAGAGGAGCGGCTTGAAAAAGGCGACCCTCTCATCGAGGTAAGGCAACAACCCTATCTTCTTCCTTAGCTGTGATTCCACTCCTGCAAGCGTTGATGCTAGGAAATCCTATTGGGGCGAGTGAGTATTTAAAGAATTTTCCAGCCAAAGTAAAAATGGAATTTATAAGGGGAAATTTATAGATGGTGAGACTGCAAATGAGATAACTCACATCGCAATTATGGATGAATTTGCCAAAAAGGGGGCAGGTTATGCTACGCCTATAGTCACTTCTTGGATTTTTATTCCACAGACCTGATGCCTTCTTTGCTGATGGTGATTTTTCGCTGCCGAAACAGCGCGCCAGTGGCCTGTTTGAAGGATTTTTTGCTGACCCCGAGGGCTTTGTTGATCGCTTCGGGGGAACTGGAGTCACACAGTTCCCAGTAACCGTCGCGCTTTTGCAGCTCTTCTTCAATGCGGACTTCTAGGTCATCGATGTGGCTCCGTCCGGGAGGGTAGAGCGAGAGGTCAATCTTGCCATCGACGCGGACTTTGCGGATGTAGCCTTTGGTTCGTTCGCCGGCCCGCAGGCGGCGGTGAACTTCGTTGGCGAAGAGCAGTCCGGAGTGCTCGCCGTTGATGATGGCTTTGTAACCGAGGTCGGTTTTGCCATAGAGACGCAGGTCGACTTCTTCTCCTTCGCTGTAGAAATCCTCTTCGGCGTGGCTGAGGTGCTTGGCGATACGGCGGCTGGCGACGATGCGGTCGCTGGTGGGATCGACGTGGACGTAAACGACGTAGGATTGACCGATTTCGCAACGCTCGCGTTGTTCGCGGAAAGGTAGCAGCAGGTCTTTCATCAGGCCCCAGTCGAGAAACGAGCCGACCTGGGTGACGGCAAGGCACTCGAGGTAGGCAAACTCGCCGGGCATGACCTTGGGGTGTTTCATGGTGGCAATGGGGCGATCCTCGGAGTCGGTGTAGAGGAAAACCTCGAGTTCATCGCCGAGCTTGTAATCGTAGGGCATTTCATTGCGTGGCAGAAGAATGTCGCCGAGGTAGCCTTCGCTATCGAGGAAAAGCCCGGGAGGGCCTTCTCGTAAAATTGTCAAACAGGTGCGGTCGCCGATATGTGCCATGTGGCAAGCTTAGGGCGGATGTGCCGAGGAAGCAAAAGAGAAGGGCTGGCAAGGTCGATATATTTTACTTTTGTCTGCGGTATGTGAATGTATCGGCAGATGAATCTAATAACTGTATTTTCCCCCAACACTCTGATCCGAACTTTTGTCGGTCTGTTTGCATGCGCAAGCGTGGCTTCAGCAGCGGACAAGGCTCCGGACATTCTCTTTATTTTTGCTGATGACCAGGCTTTTTCGACCATTCATGCCTTGGGCAATGACGAAATCGAAACTCCGAATCTCGATCGCCTGGTCAAAAGGGGCACCACTTTCACCCATGCTTATAATATGGGATCATGGAGTGGAGCCGTTTGCGTGGCCAGTCGCCACATGCTGAATACAGGGTTGTATGTGTGGAATGCTAAAAAAGCGGCGGATCAACTGGGTGGGGGTAAAAAAAAGGCTGCCAAGGGGAAAGCGGTCGCGGGATCCACTGGTGCGGCGACGAATTTCCAACAACGAGGTCTGATGTGGTCGCAATTGATGGCCAAGGCGGGTTACGATACTTATTTTACCGGCAAATGGCATGTCAAAGCCAAGGCTGACGAGATTTTCAAAGTATCGCGTAATATTCGTCCGGGTATGCCGAACCAGACCCCGCAAGGTTATAACCGTCCGATAGATGGTCAGCCGGATGTGTGGAGTCCTTATGATAAAAAGTTTGGCGGTTTCTGGAAAGGTGGGCGCCACTGGAGCGCGATCGTGGCGGACGATGCGGAGGAGTATTTAAAGATGGCCAAAGCTTCGGAAAATCCGTTTTTCATGTATGTCGCGTTTAACGCGGCTCATGATCCTCGTCAGGCCCCCAAGGAGTATGTTGATAAATACCCATTGGATAAAATTTCATTGCCGAAAAATTTCCTGCCGGAGTACCCCTGGAATGAGGAGATGAACAGTGGGCGCAAATTGCGGGATGAAAGGTTGGCGCCTTTCCCGCGCACAGAGCACGCGATCAAAGTGAACCTGCAGGAGTATTACGCGTTGATCACTCACATGGATGCGCAGATCGGGCGGATTTTGAAAGCACTGGATGACAGTGGACGGGCTGACAATACCTGGATTTTCTTCACCGCGGATCATGGACTGGCGATCGGTCAGCATGGTTTGATGGGCAAACAGAATATGTTCGAGCACAGTCTGCGGGTACCGTTCATGGTGGTGGGGCCGGGGGTGGAGAAGGATCGGCGGGTTGATACTCGTATTTATCTGCAGGACGTGATGCCGACGAGTTTGAAATTGGCTGGGGCTGAGATTCCCAAACATGTGCAGTTCCAGAGTTTGTTGCCGCTGTTGTCGGGTAAGGAGGATCGCGCACGGGACGCTATTTATGGAGCGTATTTGACCGGTCAACGAGCGGTGATCGTGGGGAATTACAAATTGATTTTGTATCCCAAAGCGCCAAAGGCTCTATTGTTCAATTTGAAAAGTGATCCGCTGGAAATGCACGACATCCTGCCGCAGGAAAAAGAGCGGGCGAAGAGCTTGTTCCAGCGTTTGTTGAAATTGCAAAAAGAAACGGGGGATGAATTTGACTTGTTAGCGGCCTATCCTGAATTGGTGGGTAAATAGCGTTGCGGGGCACGGGGAGCAAAGACACTGAGAGAAGGGTGGTATAAAAAACATGTCTGCGCCAGCGATCGAGCATCTGTATTTTCATATACCCTTTTGTGCTCAGATTTGTCCTTATTGCGCGTTTTATAAACACACCCCGGGAAAGTTAGCGAACGGTGCTTTTGTCGAGGCTTTATTGCAAGAGGTGGCCTCATCGGTGAGGTCACACCCACTCAAACCCAAGACGCTCTATTTTGGCGGAGGCACTCCGACCTTATTGAGTCGCAAGCACCTGGAGCGTTTGTTGAAGGGGCTGCATCAGTGTTTGGATCTGTCCGCGTTGGAGGAATGGACTTTTGAGGCCAACCCGGCGACTTACAATCTGGCCAAGGCGGAGCTGTTGCGCGAGCAGGGGGTGAACCGGATCAGTCTGGGGGTTCAGTCATGGCATGCGCAGACTTTGAAGTTGTTGGGGCGTGAGCACACCGCGGTTGAGGCTAAAGAGGCGTTTGCGATTCTACAGGAAGCGGGTTTTGAGCATTTGAATGTGGACTTGATGTTCTCGGTGCCGGGGCAATCCTTGCAGCAGTGGCAGGAGGATCTGGACCAGGTGATTGAGTTGAAACCTGGACATATTTCCGCCTATAATTTGACCTACGAAGAGGACACTGATTTTTTCAAACAACTGCAGGCAGGGCGCTTTCGCGAGGATTCCGACGAGGATGCGGTGCAATTTCGTTTGGCTATCGATAAGTTGGTGGGAGCTGGTTACCAGCATTATGAGATTTCTAATTATGCCTTGCCGGGGGCGCAGTCAAAACACAACCGGGCTTACTGGGCTGGGAAGGATTATTTGGGTTTTGGTCCGGGGGCGGTTTCGACGGTGGCGTCGCAGCGATGGAAAAATGTCGCAGATACAGCGGCTTACGTGAGACAAATGAGCGAGGACGGGCGCAGCGAGAAAGAGGAGGGTGAGAACTTGAGCGCTGAGCAGAAAAGGATGGAGTTGATTGCCTTGCAGTTGCGTACTAGCGAAGGGGTGGCTCTTGAAGTGATTGATATGGATGGGGTGGTGGATCGGGAGATGTTGAAGGGCGAAGGGTTGATTCTGGAAACAGGGGGGCGGGTGGTGTTGACGGAGAAAGGCAAGGCGCTGGCGGACATGGTGGCGTTGGAGTTGATTGGCTAGTGGGGGCAAAAGTTAGCTGTTGTGTAATAGGAGGCTGCTCCCTACACGGATTCATATCATTTCGCCCGTTGCCTATCCGACTGTCGCCCTTTCAGGGCTGGGGAACTGGGGCGTTAGGGACCCAGGGCGTTGCCGCTGGGCTGTTACATTTGGCATCGTTGGTAGCTGGGGGGATTTTAAACGTTAGTTTAAATGCGGATTAGTATTGACGTTTATGTTTGTAATAGGGTAATTTTCAATGGTTATGAACGGACGGAGGGGGTGGCCTGAAAGGACAAAATGAGATAGCCCAGTGCGAAGCTCTGGGAAATGGTAGTTTAATCAATTAGCCCTGAAAGGGCGGTATTTTATGTCGCAATCGCTCGCACAAATCATGGTTCATTTGGTTTTTTCTACGAAGAACCGGGAGCCTTGGCTTGATGATGAAGTTAGGGATGAACTACATGCTTATATCGGGGGGATTGTGGGAAATCAGAAAGGGGCATTATTAAAAGCGGGGTCGGTTGCCGATCACATTCATTTACTGATAGGGATGAACGTTACGTTTGGGATTGATCGGGATTTCGCCCTTTCAGGGCTGGGGACCTAGGGCGTTCGGAACCCAGGGCGTTGCCGCTGGGCTATTTCATTTGGCACCGTTGGTGCTGGGGCGTTTGGAACCTGGGGTTTTGCTGTTGGGCTGTTCCATTTGGCACCGTTGGTGGGCTGGGGTGTTTGCAACCTGGGTTTTTGCTACTGGGCTGCGGGGGATATTTCTTATTTTTCCTCTTTGCTTAATGGCTGATATTGAAGAAATATGGAGTCTCTCTGATC
>JAJRVS010000143.1 GCA_024277195.1 Verrucomicrobiota bacterium
GCGGCGATCATCAATGCACGCGGCGCTTCTTCGGCGGCTTCGGCGGCCAATGCGATTGTCGATACGGTGAGCAGCCTGTCGAGTGTGACGGCGGAAGGAGATTGGACCAGTGTGGCACTTTGTTCGGATGGCAGTTATGGCATCGACGAGGGTTTGATCACTTCTTTCCCTGTGCGTTCGGATGGAACCAAACGTGAGATTGTGCAAGGGTTGGAGATCAGCGATTTCAGTCAGAGCAAGATCGATATCACGATTGGCGAATTGAAAGAAGAACGTGAGATGGTGAAGGATTTGTTGCCGAGCTAATTTAAACGGTCAAAGGAGGCGGACTTTTCAGTCCGCCTTTTTTTGTGTTAATTGGTCAGTTGGTAGAGCAAAAAATCATGCAGGTAGGTGGTCAACATTATCGGACGATTTGGTTCGACGAGGATGAATGGGGTGTGGTGAACATCATCGATCAGCGCAAGTTGCCGTTTTGTTTTGAGATTGAAAAATTGCGTACGCTTGAGCAGGCGGCGGTGGCGATTAAGGATATGCATGTGCGTGGAGCGGGGTGTGTGGGAGCGACGGCGGGTTATGGAATGTTTTTGGCGGCTAAGGAAGCATTGACGGCTGAGGATTTTGAACTGGCCTTAAGGTTGAGTGCGCAGCAATTGATGGCGACCCGGCCTACGGCGGTGAATTTGCAGTGGGCGGTGGAGAGGCAGTTGAGTGCTGTTTTAGCACAGTCTAGCAGTGCCGCTCGCATCAGTTGCGCGCGTCAAACGGCTCAGGACATCGCGGATGAAGATGTGGAGGCTTGTACGCAGATTGGCCAACATGGTCTGGAGTTGATCCGGCAGGCGGCGGCAAAAAAAATTGAGGGGGAAGCGGTGAATATTTTGACCCATTGCAACGCGGGATGGTTGGCTTTTGTGGATCACGGTTCGGCGACGGCGCCGATCTATGCGGCGCAGGCAGCGGGCATAGCGGTGCATGTGTGGGTGGATGAAACGCGGCCGCGCAATCAGGGCGCACGCTTGACGGCTTGGGAGTTGGAGCAAGCCGGGGTGCCATACACGTTGATTGTGGATAACGTCGGCGGGCATTTGATGCAGCATGGTCAGGTGGACATGGTGATCACGGGCACGGATCGCACGACTTACACCGGGGATGTGGCTAACAAGATAGGAACCTACCTCAAAGCCCTGGCGGCTTTTGATAACGCAGTGCCGTTTTACGTGGCGCTGCCATCATCCACATTTGACTGGGAGCTTGCGGACGGGGTGAATGGGATTCCGATTGAAGAGCGTGGGGGAGATGAAGTGACGAAGATGGAAGGACGGCTTGATGGCCAGGACGAGATCCGGGAATTTTGGCTGGTGGGTGAAAAAACTCCGGCGGCAAACTACGCTTTTGATGTGACACCTGCCAGGTTGGTGAGCAGGTTGATCACTGAGCGCGGGATTTGCGCTGCCTCGGCAGCAGGAGTTGCAGCTTTGTTTCCTGAGCGAAAAACAGGTGGGTGAAGGGCAGGATCAAGTGAAGCGGCGCTCGGTTTTTTTCTCGGCAAAAAACGATTCCATGCGGGTGCGCATTTCGCTGTAGTAGGCTTGAGCCATTTCTTCGAGCATGGCGATGCGTTCGGGCGAGCGGCCCTGGGCGCGTTCTTGTTCGATGCGATCTTCGAAGGACTGCTCCAGTTCCATCAGTTGTTCGAGAAATTCCTTGGCGGCACGTGAACGGTCGACGCCTTCAACGAGCGCATTTTCCAAGGGTTTGTTGCGGGTGAGATGCAGCATGCGTCCATCGGAAAGCTCGTCCATGTAGCGGTGATAGCTTTTAAGAAAGGTCTGGCGTTCCTTCTCAAAGCGCACTTCTTCGCAGTCAACCAAGGTGTCGTAGGGACCTGGTTTGGAGAAAAATTTAACAATCAAAGGGATGGTATCAATCAGCATGAAAAGCAGGGCGAGGATGACATAAGCGCTCAAGGCAAACTGGCCGCCTTTTTCGCCTGCATCGAAGAGTTTGTGCAGCGCCAGAGTTTGGGTGAGCAGGTCGCGTCGGGGTTCGGCTTTGATCGCGTCCACGCGTTCTTGTTCGTCGACTCCCAGTGCGACGATGTCGCCTTGGAAACGTTTGAGTTCTTCCAGGCGGGATTCAATCTGGGTGGAGATAGTGGCGCGGATGGCGTTTTGTTGACCGACAAATTGACCGGCTTGTTCCTGTTGAACCTGGCGTTTCAGACCAGCGACACGGTCGGCTTCAGCTTTGCTGGCCAGATTGCGTTCGGCGGCTATGCCAACGTATTCTGCTTTCAGCGCCAGCTCGGTGGCGGCGATGGTGGATTTTAAATCGTTGCGGTTATTGCTCAGGCTGTCAACGACGGAGCCCAGACGTTTGGCTTCGGTGCGGCGCCAGGCGAGCTGGTCGTCGCGGATGCTTTTGGCTCTAGGGCCGAGGCCGACGATGCCGCTGCGTTGACCATTGACTTCGCGTTCGAATTCCCGCTGCCAGTGGTCGAGTTCCCGCTGCATGGTTTTGTAAGCAGCGCTGCCTTTGGTCATTTCGAGATCAAGTTTGGCGAGTTTGGTTTTGAGTGGGCCGTTTTCTTCTGCGATGCGCTGATCGAGTTCTTTCTGGGTTTCGGCGTCGAGCTCACTGGTGGCGTCAGCGGCATCGGCGACTTTGCCTGCGACCAGAAATTTGGCATCGAAGGTTTCGTCCCATTTGCTGCGGTGCTGGGCGATGTTTTCCTCGAGTGCGGTTACTTTACTCTCGATTTTTGTTTTTTCGGCGACGGCATCCTGACGAACGGCGGTGATGTCGGTCTCGCGTTCTTTTTCGATCACCGAGCTGATGGTGTCTTTGAACAGTAACAAGGTCAGAGGATGGGAAATGGTCAGCCCCATCAATACGGCGACCACAAAACGCAGCATGAACTGGTTGAACTTGCGGTGAAGCGGTTGGTAGGAGCGGTAAGTGGACAGCAGGGCGCGGTCGATGGTCAGAATGATGAACCCCCATACCATCGAGACAGGGATGATGATGCGCCAGTTGTCGGTGATGGTGGACAGGGCGTAGGCGCAGGCGATGAAGGCAAAAACGGTGGGAACTAATACCGTGGCACCAAAAGCAACGTATTTGCGTTGTTCCCAGTCGGGGCAGTTCTCCAGGCTTTGTGAACCGGCCCCAGCCAGCCAGAAAAAGAGGTGTTTGGGTTCCGGATCGGGTTTCATATTCTTTTTAGGTGATTGAGTTGAAGAAAGTTATGCAGACTTATGACCACGGTTTGATGACATTGTTTAAAAATAAATAAACATTTGGCAATTCTTATTTTTTCCTCAGGTGCGGACTTAGAAGTCACTTCAGTGAAAAGAAGACAAATGAGCTTTATTGGATAGAGTGATTATATGAAACGGTTCCCCCTCCACTTCATCATTTCGAAAGCGATATTTTCATTCTTGTGGATATTTTGTTTTTCGCTGCCGCTGAAAGCAGAAGATCTTGCCGTATTGAAGGATGCTGCAGCAGGGGTGAAACCAGGGCAGCAGCTCGAGCTCTATCTTAAGCAGCAATTTTATCATCAGGTTGATCGACGCTTGGAGGATTTTGAAAAAATCAAGTCGGTCGCCCAGGCGGAAAAGTGGGCGCAGGACAGGTATGCGTTTTTTCTCAAACAAATCGGAGGACTGCCGCAACGCACGCCGCTGAACGCACGAACGGTGGGAACTTTGCAAGGACAGGGTTACTGGGTGGAGAAGATCATGTTTGAAAGTCGTCCCAATCATCATGTGACGGGAAATCTCTATTTGCCTTTGAGCAAAGCTCCTTATCCGGCAGTATTGGTTCCTTGTGGTCATAGCCATAATGGCAAAGCGAGTGGACATTATCAGCGGATTTCCATTCTATTGGCAAAAAACGGTATTGCTGCTTTTTGTTATGATCCGGTGGGGCAAGGAGAGCGTTATCAGATGATTGACTATGAAAAAGATCACGACCAGTTTGTCACCGTTCCTTACAAATTGGTTCCACCGCATCCCCGGGTGCAGTATGTCTGCACCATTGAGCACACGACGATGGGATTGGGCAGCATTCTTTTGGGATCAAATATCGCCCAGTACCGCATATGGGACGGCATGCGGGCGATTGATTATCTACAGAGCCGGGATGATATCCTTGGCGACAAGTTTGGCTGCACCGGCATTTCCGGTGGGGGAACCATGACTTCCTATTTGATGGCGCTCGATAAACGGATTTATGCTGCCGCGCCGGGTTGTTTTCCGATGACCTATCGACGTCTGGTGGATAGCAAAGGCACGCAGGACGGGGAACAGACGATATTCGGGCAGATAAAGTTTGGCATGGACCAGGCTGATTATTTTATGATGCGCGCTCCGCGGCCGACTTTGATACTCGGTGCCACACGGGATGCGACATTCGACATCGAGGGAACCTGGCCGCTGTTCCGAGAGTCGAAACGTTTTTACACTCGGCTGCGTTATCCCGAACGCATGGATATGATTGAAGCGGATATGCCCCATGGCTTTTATTATCCTTTGCGAGAAGCTTCGGTGCAGTGGATGCGACGTTGGCTGTTGGGGATCGATGATACCGTGCGTGAGTTTGAGGATTTGCCTGATCCCATCAGTGACAAGCAGCTACGTGTTCTTAATGAGGGTGATTGGACAGCTGAAGATCTTCGCTGCACTCCGCAAGGATTGACTCTTTTGATGAAAGGGGAACGCTCTGTGTTTGATATTAATGCTGAGCAGGAACAAGGCTTGCGGAAAAAACGTCAGCAGGTTTGGGCTGAACTGAGTGCCAAGGGACGACGTGGTTTGATCCGTGATACGATAGGTTTGGTGAAAAGCAGGCGTATGTCTTCTCGTCGGGTAGGCCAAGTTGATCGCAAAACTTACCGAATCGATAAATTTGCCATCAGCCCTGAAGCTGGAATCGAATTGCCGATGTTGGTTTTTGTTCCACCTAAGCCGACAGGGCAAGCAGTGCTTTATCTTCATGGCACCAGTATGAGCGTTGATGCAGCCGTTGGCGGGGAGATCGAAAAATTGATGAAAGAGGGCAATCGAATGGTTTTTACAGCTGAACTGCGGGGCATCGGAGAAACGGAAACCGGGCACGACAAACGTGACTATGGGCGCGGGCGTTTTGGCAGGGACGTGCAAGAGATATTTCTCGCTTATCTGATAGGGCGTTCTTATGTCGGCATGCGCACCGGGGATGTGCAGGTATTGGCGAAATTCGTTCGGGCTTATCTAGAGACGAATAATCAATCAGGTAATATTCACCTCGTCTCGCAGGGTGAAGCTGCCATTCCAGCTTTACATGCAGCGGCTCTGAGTCCTGAGGGTTTTGAATCGGTGACGCTTAAGGAAATGATCGCGTCGTGGGCGGAAATTGTTTCAAACCCTGATAACCTGAACCAAGCATCCTCCGTAGTGCATGGCGCACTCAAGCATTACGACCTACCTGATTTAGTAGATATGGCGGGAAAAGAGAAGGTGAAAATCAAGCAGCGAGTGGACGTAATGGGGGAGCCATGGCTCATGCCAAAACAATAACGAGGCGCTGAAGCAGTTAGGATTTTCGGCCGCAGCAGTTTTTGAATTTTTTGCCACTGCCGCAGGGGCAGTTTTCGTTGCGGCCTACTTTAGGTAGCTCACGTTTGAGAGGTAAATTGATTTTGATTTGTCCTTCGTCCTCGTTTTCAGCTGGGGCCTGGTTTGAAGGGGCTGCTCCGGCTGGAGCGCTGCCGCCGCCAAAGTCAGACAGGATGTCGGTATCGTGGCTGAGCTGTTGTGGCAGGTTTTGCAAAAAGTTCTCGTATTCTTCCGGCCGAGTGGTGGTGCGGAACAAGCTGCCGAGAACCTCGTGGTCGATGTTGTCCATCAGTTCGACAAATACGGAATAAGCTTCGGTTTTGTATTCGACCAAGGGATCTTTCTGGGCGTATTGACGCATGCCGATGGCATCGCGCACCCCGTCCATCACATAGAGATGCTCCTGCCACAGGCGGTCGATGGCACTGAGGATGATATAACGTTCGAGTTCCTCGAGAACATCGGGATCTTCATGATTGACCTTGAGCTCATACGCTTGATGAACTTTGTCGGTGATAAAGCGGATATTGCCTTCATCATCACGAGTATCAAATTCGGCCTGCTCTGGCGTCAGTCTGAGCGGGAAGGTGGTATTGACCCAATGGAGGATGGCTTCGAAATCGAGTTCGCCACTTTCAGCATCGACGTAGCTGGCAACACGTGTGGGTACGGATTTTTCGATGATTTCTGAAACCAGGCCGTGTGGGTTTTCGGTTTCCAGCACTTCATTGCGATA
>JAJRVS010000144.1 GCA_024277195.1 Verrucomicrobiota bacterium
GTCTATAAAAAGCTGGGGATTGATTGGAGGTTGATGTGCCCGGCAACAAAATCAGAGCTAAAATGAGAACGGTTTTGTAGTGCCTTTAGAATGAGATCCTTGATTCCATATAGGTTCACGAGGAATAAAAGGAAACTTGGGTTAACTCCAGCAGAACAAGCCCCTCCCAACCTCGCTCTCAATGTTTCATCCCACTGCCTTTTAACTCTTTGATCCCGGTCAGCCCCTTCCACTCTTTTTCACTCACCACATCCTGACGGAAACGACTGTGACAGGCAGTGCATTTTGCCAAAGTATTGCTTAAGGCGCTCAAGGTTTTATCCAAATCCTTACTTTTTGCCGCGGCAATGATGGTATCCGCCGTGCGATGAAAATCGACCCCGGTTTCCGGAAAACCTGGCGCTCCACTTCCCATGTGCGAGCACCGCTGCGCCTGCTGTTCAGAATAAGCAATGCGTGCAGCCGATTTTTCTATCGCAGCAAAATCACGCACTGCCAGAGCTTGCATGATCTCCTGTACCACCACCAGGTGATCCCTCATACTTTCTTTCTGATGGTTCGCCATCATCGGAACCAAAGGAATTGGCTGGCGCTGATCCATCTCATCGAGTTGCTGCTGCGGAGAGGAAATCAACGAACTTTCCGATCGCTGGCACGCTCCTGTCATGAAAAGCAAAATACTCAGGCTGCAAATGCTGAAGCTGGTTTGAATGGCTCGATTTTTTTTCACAAGTTCCACTGTCCATTGTCAATTCTCCATTGTCAATCGCCCGTCACTCCCTTATAATTCGTCAATGCCAAAATCTCCCAAAAAGATCGAACCCAAACACTACCCCACCCCCTTTCAGCGCAAAACCCTGTGGACAAGCATCACCGCGCTCTCTCTCGTTGCGACAGGTAGTATCGTTGTCGGTCTGATTCTACTCTCTAGCACCGTGCTTGGCTACCTGCAGCCAGTCCTGGTTCCTATTGCCGTGGCAGGCATCATTGCCTACCTGCTCGAACCCGTCATTCGCTGGTTACAAAAAAAGCACCATTTCGAACACAAAAAATCCGTGCTGACTGTTTACATCGGGTTTCTGGTGATGATGCTGGTTTTGGCCACCCTAGTAATCGTGCCCACGATCAGACAAGCAGACCAACTGATCGAAAAACGAGCGGAAATTCAAAAAACTGTCTCCGATAAAGTCAAAGCCGCAATCGATAAAACCCAGCAGCGTTTTGGTTCGGATAAAGCTCATCAGTATTACGAGCAAAGCGCCGAGTGGCTATCCGAAGAAGGGCCAGGCTTGGCCCAAAACGCAGGACTTTGGATCTGGAATCGTATCAGCGGTGTTTTTGGTTTTCTCGGATACGCTATCGGCCTCTTTCTGGTGCCGGTTTATCTATTCTATTTTCTGATGGAAAGCCAGAGCATCAGTAAACAGTGGAGCAACTACCTGCCGCTCAAAGCTTCGGATTTTAAAAACGAAGTGGTCGCTACCATCAGCGAAATCAACCAATACCTGATCGCCTTTTTCCGTGGCCAAATGCTCGTCAGCATGATCGATGGGGCGCTGGTAGGTGCCGCGCTCTGGGCGATGGGGCTTGAATACGCACTGCTTATAGGAGTCTTTGTCGCTCTTCTGGGTTTGATCCCCTACATCGGCAACCTGCTTTGCCTGATTCCCGCCCTACTCATCTCTGTCGCTCAATTTTCCAACCCTGACGAACAATATTCCTGGCTGCAGCACACCTGGGCTTACCCTCTGCTGGTGCTGGTATTATTCACCGGAGTGCAACAGGTCAACAGCCTTTACACCGCCCCGAAAATTGTCGGCGACTCCGTCGGCCTCCACCCCCTGACCATTATTTTCTCCATCCTGTTCTGGAGTTTGTTGATGGGAGGTTTACTTGGCGCTTTGCTCGCCGTGCCGATGACTGCGTCGATCAAAGTGCTGTTTCAGCGCTACATCTGGGAGCGCCGTCTCAGCCCCGCTGCCATCGATGGCAAAAACAAATCCTCCCCTGTAGCGGAAGCCACTTGAACTGACCGATTTATCGGTCATCCTTAGACAAACTTAGACATCCCATTCGTGCCGCAACGCTCTTCAAGCATAAATCACGACCTGACAAATCCTTTACTATTCAAATGACCCAAGCAACCCAAGCGCCTCAAATCGACACCACCCAGCTCTCCGAACAAATCCAGCAACAAAGCACCTGGGTGCCCGCCGTGCGACAGGAAATGAGCCGTATCATCGTCGGCCAACAAGTCCTGGTTGACCGCCTGCTCATCGGCCTGCTGGTGAACGGTCACATCCTGCTCGAAGGTGTGCCGGGCTTGGCCAAAACCCTGACGGTTAATGCCCTGGCCGGAGCACTGCACGTTGATTTCCAACGGCTACAGTTCACCCCCGACCTGCTACCTGCAGACTTGATCGGCACCTTGATTTTCAACCAACAGAGCAACGACTTCATCCCCAAACTCGGCCCCGTTTTTTCCAACCTCATCCTCGCCGACGAAATCAACCGCGCGCCAGCCAAAGTGCAAAGTGCCCTGCTCGAAGCAATGCAAGAGCGTCAAGTCACTATCGGTGATACCACCTACCCTTTGCCCGACCCCTTCTTGGTATTGGCCACCATGAACCCCATCGATCAGGAAGGAACCTACCAACTGCCCGAAGCCCAGCTCGACCGATTTTTGCTGAAAGTGATCGTCGACTACCCGAGCTTCGAAGAAGAACGCCACGTACTCGACCTGATGGCCACCTCGTCACCAGTAACCAAAACTAGCGGTATCGCCGATGCCCAAACCGTCATTGCCAGCCGGGAACTGGTCAATCAGATCTACGTCGATGACGGAGTGAAAAACTACATCGTCTCGCTCATCCATGCCACCCGCAACGCTGGGCAAATCGATCCCTCGCTGAAAAACCTCATCCGTGCAGGCGCTTCACCGCGTGGCACCATCAATCTCACCCTCGCCGCCAAAGCGCACGCCTTCCTCAATGGCCGTGGTTATGTCGTTCCGCAGGACGTGAAGGATCTGGCTTACGATGTGCTGCGTCACCGTATTTTACTGACCTACGAAGCCGAGGCGGAAGAAATCACCAGTCAGCAGATCATCACCAAAATCCTCGAACGTGTTCCCGTTCCCTAAGGACAGGCGCTTGACTGACTTCACATCATCATGCCGGCTGCCGAATCAAAACGCTCGCCTCGCATTGCCGCCATTGTAGCGGCATTGGTATTATTATTGATCCTTGCCCTGGTATTTGCGCTTAAGCTGGTCAACCAGCAAGAGCCGCGAGAAGCCCTGGTCAACGATTACGGAGCGCAGATCGAAGAATACGACGGACACCTCGAGGTCAACCTCAGCTCCCCCGGGATCAAAGACCTCGCGGAAATCGCCGCCCTGCTCAAACAACTCGACCGTGTTTCCTCCCTCGTTGTCTCCCAATGCCCTTCGCTGGAAAGTTTACAAGGGCTCGAGCTGCTGACCGAAATAGAGGATTTTTCCGTCATAGACTGCGCCCGCCTCAGCTCGGTTGACGACATCTCCTGGCTCAAACAACTGCGCACCCTGACCATCAGTGAATGTTTCCAACTGGACGGAGAGATCACCATCCCGGCGGCACCCTCGTTAGAGGGGGTTTACATCGAAAACTGCCCCAAGCTAGATCGCGTCACCTTCGCAGAAACTCCCGCGTTAAAACAACTTTTCCTCGGCGGTGACATCCAACTCTCCGCTATCGGCGGATTGGAAAACCTGCGTGAATTGACCGACCTCGACATCTCCACCTGCCACCAGTTAAAACAACTCGACGGCATCGAATCACTCGACAAATTGCTCATGTTCGACCTGAGAAACTGCGTTTCTTTAGCCTCACTGGATTTCCTCGAAAAATTAAGCTCACTGTAAATCCTGCGTTTAGGCGGACTCGAAGATTTCCAAGACCTCTCCAGCCTGTCAAAACTCAATCAACTGCGTGAAATCCACGTCGAAGCGTGCGAAAACCTGAAATCCCTCAACGGCCTATCTCCCTCGAACCAACTCAGCTATGCCGGATTCACCTACTGCGCAAACTTGAGCTCGCTGGACGGACTTGCCAAGGCCCGCCAACTCGAACAGCTCACCCTGACCGGCAACGAACAACTCACCGACATCTCCGCCCTGGTCGGGCTCAAACTATTACAAAACGTCGATTTTGCCCACTGCAAAAAACTCACTGATGTGTCCCCCCTCACCCCCGTCAAACAGCTTCAATTGATCCAACTCGCCGATACCAAAGTAAGCGCCGCCGACATCAAAACCCTGCAAAAAGCCTTACCCAAAACCATCATCGTGCAAGTTGTCGAAGACAGCTCTCCCTCATACTGAGCTCCCCTGCCGCTGTAACACAAATTTCCATATTTGTTTCTTCAATTCAAGCGCCCGCAATGAGACAGGATTCACAAGATCAACAGGATCGATAAAGCGGGCATCTAGCCGTTTAACTTGAAACTCCACAAAATTGTAGGGCGGCCGCTCCGGCTGCCCCGATCCTCCCTCCCCCTCCCGTAATACAAATTTCCATATTTGTTTCTTCAATTCAAGCGCCCGCAATGAGACAGGATCGGGAAAACAAATAATTTCAAATCTCAAATTCCATCCCTCATCTGCCTTCCCTTCAACCGACCAATGTTCCCAAACATATAATTCCACCTATTTTTTTTAAAAATACACTTAACGCCCCTCAGAACTGTGCCTGAACCAGAATTTACCGTCCTTTTGTTCAGATCCTGTTTCTTCCATTGCGAATGATTCCCCCGCCACTTATAATACTTCTCAAAATATGGTAACCCACCTTTCACCCCATTAAATCTTGTAGTTGGGGTAAATATTGTTTTTGAACTCGACATTTTCACGTTGTTGATTAATGCTTGCTGAACATGACAAGCTTATCTCCCACCAGCCTGATTACTCAGCGTCACCCTGCCAACCATCAAATACCATACTCGCAGAATTATATGGAATTCCGTCATATCGGACAATTATGGAATTCCCTCTAATATACTGTTCGCTGCAAAATAAATTGGCGATGGAACGCATAAGCTAGCTCACAGAATACAGATTTTTCAGAGTGTGGTATTCTCAGCAAGCGCACCCGAAACCTTACCCCAAACCGTAA
>JAJRVS010000145.1 GCA_024277195.1 Verrucomicrobiota bacterium
GCGGGAATCGCAATGAGCGCTTCGACCTGACCAATCGCTTCGGCGGTGGTTCGATCTAGTCTCACGAGGATACCTTTGTCGGTTTTATCCTTCATACCCACATGTTGCACGGTGACGGCATGCCCTTCTTCGAGCATGTCAGCCTGAGCGGTGGTGATGATGGCAGTGGCGAGTGCGTGGCTCTTTAGCAGTTCTCCTTCAGCTTCACCCTCTGGGTGTTTGTGATCCACTTGATAGACTCGGGCCGTAGTGGTGAACTCCAGCGCGAGGTCTTCAGTGTAAGCTTCCGATGTTTTCAGCTCAATGACTGCTGCAGCTTCCTCGTGAACAAGGATGCCTTTGGTGGCAGAATATTCAGCTCCGGTTTTTTCCTCAGCGTGTCCTTCGTGACCGCCGTGACCGTGACCATCGTCTTCGCCGCCTTCATCATGTCCATGTTCATCATGACCTTCATGCTCGTCGGCGTCGCCGTGGCCGTGGTCATCTTTGCCGCCCTCGGCATGACCGTGTTCGTCTTTGCCGTTAGCTTTGTGATCGTCGTGATCGCCATGGCCTTGGTGTGAGTCTTTTGAGGCAGCTTTTTCTTCATGACCATGTTCATCATGCTCTTTTTCTGCGGCGAGTTTTTTATCATGATCATGCCCGTCCGGCGCAGCGATCATTCGGCCATAAACTCCCAGGCCAAGAATCAGCAGGGCTGATAACAGCCATACCCATCCTTTGTTTTTGATGTGTTGCAGCGTTTTCATTATTCGGATTTGGCTTCAGGTTTGCTGCGTCCCAGTTCCATTTGCGTGAGGATGCGCAATTGTAACAGGCTGTCGAGAGCTTGGATTTGCACATCGAGAATAGAAGCAAGCGCTCCAAGATACTCGCGTTGCAGTTCGATGTAGGTGGCGATCGGCAGGGCGCCCAAGCGATAATGGCGGTCTCCGAGATCAGCCGCTTCGCGGAATTTTTCGATCGAATCTTTTTGCCACAGAGCCATTTCACTGCTGTGCAATTGAAAGGAGAGATAAGTTTCCATCACTGATTGTTCGACTTTTAATTGAACCAGGTAGAGGGACACTTCAGCTTGTTTGCTACGAGCTTTGGCGACTTCAATATTACCTGCGTTGCGGTTCCACAGCGGTAACGGTAGCGAGACACCGATCCCGGCGATGGATTCACGACCAGCTGATTGATCCTGGTCAAAAAACGGGCCTACCGAAACGGCTGGCCAGCGTTGGTTTTCATTCAGGCTGAGTTTGAAACCTTGTTGCTCTAGCTCGACCTTGCGCATCATGATTTCAAAATTACCCATTCGGGCTCCGGCGAGCAGTGATTTCATCGCGGGTACGCCAGGGAATGATAATTCCGTATGGGATAGCTTTAAGGGAGAATCCAGCGGTTTGCCACGCAGCAAGTTGATGTCGAAGAGGGATTTTTGCAGCAGTTGACTGGCTTCGATGGCCTGTTTTCTAAACGTCACCAAGCTGGCTTCGATAATGCGTAGTTCGAGCAGTGGCGTGATACCAGCGGGGTTACGCTGCACCAGTGCGTCGCGCAATCCCTGTAAGCGATTGGCTACTTCTGTGGCGGCGGCGGCTTTCTGGTGGCTTACGATCAAACGGAAACCAAGTAGGCGTGCGCGAGCATCGAGGGCAGCGGTGAATTGCTGCAAACCCAGCTCTGCCATTTTGATATCCTGATTGGCGATGGCTCTACGCAGAGCGATGCGACCAGGGTATTCAAAGGTTTGCACCAGTGACATTCCCCAGACAATTCCGTCAGAGGTGACTCCTCCACTTCGGGTGCGGTCAGCAGCCATATTGGTGGAAAGAGTGGGATTTTCCCAGATGCCGGCTTGTTTGTGTCCTCCTTTGGCGGCTTTGATTTCCGCTTGGTAGAATTTGAGTTCAGGGTTGCTGCTCTGAACTTCCTGGGTGAGAGCATTGAGCGATAGCCGTGCTGCTTTTTTATCAGCGGCATGAGCCCCGGACAAGCTGGTGAAGAGTGCGATGACGGCGATCGAACGGCTCAAAGAGATGTGTTTAGGATGATCTGGTTTCATGTGATTGTAGATAAATTTTGTTTGATGTTGTTATTTTAAAAATATTTGAGAAAAAAACGGGTAAGAAAATAGGCGTGAGACTTGTGGCAGATCTACGACTGAACGCAGTAGGTGCACGCAAAGTGCAAGCAAGGGGCACGCCCGTTTAGACGGTGGCGGAAAAAGCTCGGGAACAGCGAGGCTGAAAAAAATCAGTCGCGTTGAGCTGGCCGCTTAAACTAGGTTGGGAGGATGATCGATCCCGTCGGAGAACTTGGCTGCTTTGAGTAGCTGGCCGGGGAAAAGCTCGGAACAAGTGACTGTCGAGCTTGGACGAGAAAAAGGAGATATTAAAGTGGCAACTCCAGGAGAGCAGTGGGTGCAGGAACAATCGCCGGGTGAAGGGGCTTGTTGGGTTTTACCGTCGGAATCGGAAGTTTGAGGGGGGAGGAAATGGGAGTGACCACTGGTCGGAGTCTGGGAGGTGAGGGTGCCGTCGCCATCTACTAGAGTTGCTTCATCGCCACCGCAGTGGTGGTGCTCCTGGTATTGTGCCGAAATCTCGTGCATATAACTAACGACAAACAGCACACTCAAAATGAGTGTCAACCAAGATTGGCGTTGGATAAAAGTGCTTGTCATCATTGGCTTCGCAGAAGCGAACAAAATGTGCGCAAAAGTAAACTCTGATTAGGGGGGGTGTCAAACGGGAACTGTCAAGCGGCCTGTTTACGTTGGAATTTGGGGCTTGAGGGATTTTTGATTTGCATCGAGAGTGATTGCCTGATGAAAAGAAAAATGAAAATTTTAGGATGGTTGATGGGTTTGGGGGGTTGTTTGCTGACGGCTGGGGCGCAGGCAGGGGAGAAACCGAACATTGTGTTTATTCTCGCCGATGACATGGGGTGGCCGGATCTGAGTTGTTATGGGAATGAGTATAATGAGACGCCAGTGATCGATCAGTTGGCGAGTGAGGGCATCAAGTTCACTGACTTCTATGCGGCGACACCGGTGTGCTCTTCTACTCGATCGACGATTCAGTCGGGGCAGTACTCGGGGCGCACGGGGATCACTGATTTTATTCCAGGGCATTGGCGTCCTTTTGAAAAATTGATCGTGCCGAAGATTGATCATCACTTGAAGGATGGGGTGAAGACGCCTGGAGATGTATTGGGGGGTGCTGGTTATGCGACGGGTTATTTTGGTAAGTGGCATTTGGGGAGAGACGCAGCACACATGCCGAATAAACAGGGTTACCAAATGACTGAGCGTGAGTTGGGTAAGGAATTTAATAAAGTTCATCCGAGAAGTAAAAGAGGGCCAAAGAGTATCGATTTCCTGACCGATGCGGGCATTCATTTTATTGAAAAAAATAAAGACAAACCTTTTTTCCTGACGGTTTCACACTATGCCGTTCATATTCCTCTGGAATCGCGTGAAGCGACGGTTGCCAAGTACAAAAAAAAGAAAAAACCTGCTATCGGAGTTAATAATCCTCGTTATGCGGGAATGACCGAGGATCTGGATACCAGTGTGGGTCGTATTTTGGATAAGTTGAAAGAGTTGGGATTGGATCAGAATACGGTGGTGGTTTTTGCTTCTGATAATGGAGGTCTGCGCAAGATCTATACCGGAGTGGGGGAGGTGGTATCGTCCAATGCGCCGCTGAGGGATGAAAAAGGAACACTGTATTAAGGCGGGATGCGGGTGCCTTTGATCGTAAGGTGGCCCGGGGAGGTGAAGCCTGGCTCGGTGAGTCGCGAGCCGACGACTACAGCGGATTTGTTATCGACCTTCGCTGAGATTGCGGGCGCGAGTTTGCCAGCGCAACCGATTGATGGTTCGAGCCTAGTGGGGATATTTAAGGATGCGCAGCAGTCTTTGAATCGGGAGGCGATCTATTTTCATTACCCGCATTACCATCACTCGATTCCTGGTGGAGCGATTCGTGTGGGGGATTGGAAATTGATCGAGTTTTTTGGTGATCAAGGGCTTGAGCTGTATAATTTGAAGGAAGATATTGGGGAGCAGAATAATCTGGCTGCTGAACATCCTGAGAAGGCTGCCAAGTTGCAAGGGCAATTGGCGAGTTGGCGGAAAGAGGTGGGCGCTCGGATGCCGACGATCAACCCAAAGGCGGATGCTAAGCGGGCGGGGGAATGGTGGAATAGGAAGAAGAATGAACCGCTCGATGTGGAGGCGATGCGGAAGCGGTATGAATCGAAAAAGATGAAGTAGGGAAAAGCTTTAAGCTGAATTTCAGTTTAACTGCGAAGGGGTGGCAAAAGAGAAGAGGGTCCCACGCCCGCTGCGCTCAACCTCCTTCGCCAAGGCTTCGGCGGTCAAGAGGGCGCAGAGGTCACAGAGGTAGGAAAAGAGAAGATGCTTTCTAATAGATGGGGGGCGGGGTATAGTTGTAGCTAATGGAACGACAGGATGGGACAGTTGATTATTTTCCGGAGGTTTATGCGCAACTGAGGAAGCTTGCGTCGCGCAAGGTGTCTGCGGAATCGAAGGGCAAGTCGCTGAATGCAACGGCTTTGGTGCATGAGGCGTTTTTGCGACTTTCAAATGAAGCTGGACTTCCTAAGTTTGATACTCCTGGTCACTTTTACGTGGCGGCTTCGGAGGCGATGCGTTGGATTCTTATTGATAGAGCTAGGGCGCGTCAGCGGCAGAAGCGGGAAGGAAGTGACAACATGGTGGAGTTGGAGGAATGGCAAATTGTCGCACCCGCGTCGGATGATGATTTGCTGGCGGTTCATGAAGCGTTGGAGATATTGGAGAAATCGGATCCGGAGTGTGCCAATCTAGTGAAAATGCGATTTTTTTCCGGATTTACTCTTCAGGAAATTGCGGATATCACCGAGGTTTCTTATCGAACGATCAAGCGTCGTTGGAGTTACGCGAAGGCGTGGCTGAAGCGTGAAATTCAATCCTATGACAAATAGGTCAAAAATAGTTGACCCCATTATTCTATAAATTTCGCCTAGCCCAAGTTTCCTTTTTTTGTCTTCAAACCACTTAAAATCGAGTAAATTTTACCAATCGGCCTCCGTAAGTCGTTGATTACCAACGGTCGTATTTTCA
>JAJRVS010000146.1 GCA_024277195.1 Verrucomicrobiota bacterium
GAATTATTGGGCAAGCTGCTTCGCCTATCTCTAGCACGATTTTTCCTGGAAATACGCGTTTGTCAAGAATTGTTGCCTGACCCCTAATTTCCCCAGGCGTATAGTAGGCTGAGGGTGTAGGTGGTGGCAAAAAGGGCGGCGGCGATGCGGGTGGGGGTGGTCTTTTTGCGTAGCAGATAGATGGTGCCGAGTAACAGGAAGATGATTTCGCTGAAATAATACCAGGCTTCGCCGTTGGCGGATTCGCGGTAGGAGATGCAGTATTCAAACTGCCAATGATTGAAGGATAGCAGGTGGTCCAGTGCTTCTTTGCCGTGGAAAGGGAGGTCGCAGAGCAAATGCAGTCCCATGCTGGCGAATAAGGAGGTTAGCCAGGGGTGTTTCATCCAGGCACTGATCAGCAGCGCGATGAGGATGAGGGGGATGGAGTTGAGTAGATCTACCGACAATTGCCAGGCGGGTCGGTCGTGCAGGACTGCCCAGATCAAGGCCTCCGGTTTGGAAAGGACGAATTTTTGGACGAACCAAAAAAGTAGGATGGGTGCCTCGGGCAGGATGGCTCCGAGGGCAATGGGCAGAGTGAGGCTTTTTGTTCCTTTTGAGTGATCGAGAACGATCAGGTTGAGAATGCCGTGGGCGGGAGTGTTCAAAGCTAAAATTGAATCAATCTTCGATTTTTTTTGTCAGTTGGTTTTCGACCGGTTTGATGCCTTTGCGGTGCTGCTCAGCTAGCTGTTTGATTTGCTCGATGATTTCAGGATGGTCTTTGGCAATATTGTGTTTTTCACTGGGATCGTGTCCGAGGTGGTAGAGCAGCGGCGGATTGTGTTCGACCATTTTTTGGCCCTTCACGTAGGATGTTTTGGTTTTGAAGTGGGCTTTGTATTGCCCTGAACGCACGGCAAACAGTTGCTCACCGTGGTAGTAGAACATTTCCTTGCGCGGGCTGGGGCCGGTGCCGAGCAGCACCGGTGAGAGGTCATAACCGTCGTAGATGCGGTCACTGGGCACTTTTTCGCCAATCAAGCCGGCGAAGGTTGGCAACAGGTCGAGGGTGCTACCCATCTGCTGAACCACTCCGCTTTTCAACTGTTTGGGCCAGGCCCACATGGCGGTGGGTTCGCGCATGCCACCCTCCCAGGTGGAGCCTTTGCCGTCACGCAGTAGACCGGCGGAGCCTCCGTGGGTTTTGTAAGTCAGCCAAGGGCCGTTGTCGGAGGTGAAGATCACGTAGGTTTGCGCCTGCGGTGATTTTTCCGAGGCCTCTTTGACGGCTGCCATGACTTGTCCGACCGACCAGTCGATTTCTGCGATCACGTCTCCGTAGATGCCGGCCAGGCTGCTGTCTTTGAACTTGGCAGAACGGAACAAAGGCACGTGTGGCAGGTTGTGGGCGAGATAGATGAAGTAGGGTTTGGCTTGATCTCCTTTAGCCTGCGCCTGGTGAATGAACTTGACCGCTTCTTCGGTGTAGCGGCGGGTGATGGTGCGCTGGTCGACCGGGCGTTCGCTGACCTCGGTATTGCGCATCAGCGGCAGGTCGTAGGCTTTGTAATCTTCTTGGTTAGCAAGGTCGATGTTGGAACCTTTGACGATGCGATCCATGTCATTGGAATAGGGAATGCCGTAGTAGGAGTCAAAGCCATGGGAGGTGGGCAGGTAGGCCGGCAGATGCCCCAGATGCCATTTGCCGATGGCTGCGGTCTGGTAACCTTTTTGTTTGAGAAATTTGGCGATGGTGATTTCGGATGGTGGCAGGCCGCCGGCCGAGTTGGGGAAGAGCACACGGCGGTTGTCCGAGCACATGCCGTTACGGATTGGCAGGCGACCGGTCAACAAGCCGGCGCGGCTGGGGGTGCAGACGCAGGCGGCGACATAGAAGTTGGTCCATTTTTGACCTTCGGCGGCCATTTGATCAAGATTGGGGGTGCTGATCGTGGGGTGGCCAAAACAGGAGAGATCACCGTATCCAAGGTCGTCGGCAAAAATGACAATGAAGTTGGGTTGAGTTTGTGCTGCTTGGGTGGAGTTGGTTGACAATAATAGCGCTGCGGAAAACAGGGCGAGGCAGCTTTGTTTGAGACGGAGATGGAGTGTTTGCATAAAAGCGTGGGGTTGGTGAAATTTAGCGGAAAAAAATCGTTTTCAAATATGAGGTTCCGTGTTGTAACGGCAAGGGTTTGTATATAACGTGATCGCGTAAAAGCATACTATGAATATTCTTGATTCACCAGGCAAACAACAGACGCAAAAAGAACTTTACGAGAAAACTCGTACGGTGATCGTGAAAGACTCCAGCGCGGGCTGCAGTCAACTCGCCGCAGAGGTCGCGGATCTGATCCGTCAACGACAGGGCGAGAATAAAAACGTGGTTTTGGGGCTGGCGACGGGTTCGACTCCGGTTCCTTTTTACAAGGAGTTGATTCGTTTGCATCAGCAGGAGGGGTTGAGTTTCAAAAACGTGATCACTTTTAATCTTGATGAATATCACGGCTTGGCACCTGATCACCGTGAGAGTTACAACCGTTTCATGCGTGAACAGTTGTTTGATCACATCGACATCCCGCAAGAGAATATCAATATCCCTGATGGCACAGTGTCACTGGATGCGGTGTATGAGTCTTGCTTGGACTATGAAAAGCGGATAGAAGAGGCTGGGGGCATTGATTTACAGATTCTCGGTATTGGCCGAACTGGTCATATTGGTTTTAATGAGCCGGGATCATCGCGAGATTCGCGAACGAGAATGATTACTTTGGATCGCATCACCCGCCGTGACGCAGCGGCTGACTTCTTGGGCGAAGCCCATGTGCCTCGGCATGCGATCACTATGGGGGTGGGCACGATTCTGGGCGCCAAGCGTTTGGTGCTGATGGCCTGGGGTGGCAATAAGGCGGAAATTGTGCAGCAGGCGGTGGAGGGCAAAGTAACGGATCGGATTTCGGCGAGTTTCTTGCAAGAGCATGACAATGCGACTTTTTTGGTGGACGAAGCGGCGTCCTCACAACTGACGCGCATTCATTTGCCTTGGTTGGTGGGTTCGGTGGAATGGGATCGCAAAATGATCAAGCGCGCGGTCACCTGGTTGTCGCATCGTTTTGAAAAACCTATTCTACGCTTGGTTGATGAGGATTATAATGAAAGTGGAGCGGGCGAAATCCTCACCGCGAGTGGTCGGGCTTACAATGTGAATATCGGTGTTTTTGATTTGGTGAAACACACCATCACCGGCTGGCCTGGGGGCAAACCGGGTACCGACGACACCCATCGTCCGGAACGCGCTGATCCACATCCCAAGCGGGTGCTGATTTTTAGTCCTGAGCCCAGTGATGCGGTGATGTCCCTTGGCGGCACCATCCATCGTTTGGTTGAGCAGGGGCATGAAGTGAAGTTGGCGGTGCAGACTTCGGGCAGCCTTCGGGTACCTGATCAGGCGGCGCAAAAGTTTGCTGCGGTGTTGCAGGAAATGGCTCAGGTCATTGGTGATGATGCCAGTTCAGCCGGGGGAGAATATGCCAGCCAGGTGCTGACGCAACTGGAGGAAAAGGGTTTGTTCGGAGATGACTCGGAAGATGTCAAACGCTTGAAGGCCTTGATCTTGCGTGGAGAAGTTCGCGATGCGGCACAGGTTTGTGGTTTGGAATCGGATGCGGTGATTTTTCAGGATTTGCCCTTTTACGAAAATGGTCGCTACCGTCAGTTCCAGATGACCGAGGAAGATGTGGATTGCACCGCGGCTTTGCTAGAGGAGTATCAACCTCATCAGATTTATGCGACCGGTCACTTGGCGGATCCCTCTGCTTTGCAGACGCTTTGTTATCGCTCGATTGAAGGTGCGCTTGAGCGCTTTAAGGATGAAAGCTGGGTGGACGATTGCCGGGTTTGGTTGTATCGCGGTAAAGAGAGCGAAATGAATTCCTATGAGATCGACATGGCGGTGCCAATGAGCCCCGAGCAGTTGGAACTTAAAAGTGAAGCGATTCGTAAATTCCAGTCGATCAGTCAGGAGGAGTTGGATTCGAGTGGTCGGAATCAGACCACAGCGAAGCGTTATGATCAATTGGGCATGGCTGAGTATGAGGCGATTGAGTCATTTCAGCGGAGGGGGTGAGTTAAAATTCAGGAGTTAGGAGTTAGAATTTAGAGTAATTGGCTATTTGGTGGGGGCTTGGTGGTCGCTGGCTAGGTAACTGATCAGGTCGCGAAATTGTTCGGTGGTCATGGTGGCGACGAGGCCTTCGGGCATCATGGAGAGCGGGGAAGCATTGCGGGATTTGATTTCGCTGGGAGCGATGATGAGTTCTTCGTTGAGGGTCTGGATGGCAATGGCGTTGGGGGTTTCCGATTTGACCATACCGGTGATCAGGCGGCCGCCTTTGCTTTCGATGGTGGTGATCTGGTAGTCTTTGGCAACAAAGGCGTTGGGATCGATCACGTTTTCAAGCACGTAGTCGAGATTGCGGCGATCCGATCCGGTAAGGTCGGGCCCTATTTCAGCGCCTTCGCCAAAAAGTTGATGACAGGCCATGCAGCTGCGTTGGAACATCAGACGGCCGTTTGATGGGTCGCCGTTTTCTATCACGGCCGGGGTGAATTGTTTTTTGAAACGGGCGATCAGGCGAGCCTTGTCCTTGGCGGTGGGGCGCACTTGTCCCCAGATTTTTTTGATCGCTTGATCGATGGGCGCTTTTTTGAAACCTGCCATTTGGCGCAGGGTGAAAGCAGGGATGTCTGTTTTGGGGATTTGCTGCTGCTGGATTTGTTGCAGCAGTTGCTCAGCCCATTGGGGGCGCGAGGCGAGGGTTTGCACGGCATCTTGTTTGCAGGCAGGGTCAAAGTCGGAGTAGACGGCGAAGATGGAGTTTACGGTTTGTGGATGATCATACTTGGCCAGACCTTTGATCGCGCTTTGGCGGGTGGCGGGGTCTTTGAGCAGAGTGATCAGTAATGGGGGTAGCTTTTCATCCTTGTTTTTCACCAGAGCTTCGATCGTGCGCCGGCGAATATTTTCATCGGCTGCGGTGTCCGCTGCCAGTTTGCGCAAATTGGAGAGAGCTGCGCCATCACCAAAGGTCAGAGCCAGCAGGGTGGCTTGTTCGCGCAATGGGGAGCTTTTACTGTTTGATAAATCCGGGTAGATCCCGCTCCACTCAGATGGCATGGGGACTTGCGACCGACCGACCAGCCCTTCGTTGATGCCAGTGAGGATGTCGATGCGGGTGTTGTCATCACTGCCTTTGAGCAAAATAAGCAGATTACTAAGTGCTGATTTTGCTTTGGCCGGGATTTGTGAACTGGCGCGTCGGGCAATGTGGCGGCGGATCAGCGGGATTCGAGCTTGTTTGATGACTTGGATAAAACGGGCGGGATCGTTGTGGATCAGTGGTTCGGTCCCATACCAGAGCATCAGCGGAAGATTGGCATCATCGGCGTCTTCGTCGTGAGATACTAGGGCTTCGGCGATGAGCCAGCGATTGTCTTGCGGGATTCGTTGTAGGGCGCTGGCGAGGTAAAGCCGGACATGAGAAGACGGATCGTTAGCAGCGAGTTGGGCAAATTTTTTAAGAGTTGTCGGGGAGACCTGTTTTTTCTCGTTCAAAAGCTGGATTGCCCATGATCGCATGTATTCATGAGGGTGATCCAATAGTGTAAGCAAGAGCGTTTCATTAATGCCTTGAGTGACGTGTAAGGCCCACAAAGCACGTAGTTGACGAGTGATGTCGGGGTTGTGGTCGAGTATGGCGTGAAGGCCTAGATGTGATGAGCTCATATTTTCTCCAGCAGCGCTGCGTTCTTGTAGCAATCGGCGTGCGTGTCGCACCCACCAGTCGTTGGTGTCTAATTGTAGAGCTACTAGTTCTTCGTTGTTTTTGGATAGCAGGGAGCTGATAGATGATTGCTTGCTGCCATAAGTTATTTTGTAGATGCGGCCGGTATTTTTTCGGGTGTCTTTGATGCTGTGACATTCTCCGGTGTCCGACCAATCGCTGACAAAAGCAGAGCCGTCGGGGCCGTAGCGGATGGTTACTCCCATGAACCAAGGGTCTTGCGAGACCAGCAGGTTGCTACCGTGCGAGGCGGTGTAACCAGAGCCCTGTCGCCGCAGGAGGTCGTTGTTCATTCGGCGACCATGAGTATTGTTCATGAACACGGTGTTGCGGTATTTTTTTGGCCACGAGCCGCCGAGATAGATCATCGTGCCGCAGTGGGCGTGGCCGCCCCCGACTTCCATTTCGGCATGGGTGCCTCGTTGGTAGGTGTGGGAAGCTCCGGCGTAGTGTAGGTGGTCGGCGATAGATTGGATGCGTTGGTAGGCAAACTGGCTGGATTCACGGTTGCGCCATGGATCGTAGTGGGCGCCTTGAATCATGTGAAAGAGGTGGGGGTTGACGCAGTTGCAGGTGAAGGCATGTCCATAGTCGTTGAAGTCGATGCCCCAGGGATTGGTGGTGCCATCGGAAAAAGGTTCCCAAATGTGGCGGGTGGGGTGGTAGCGATAGATGCCGCCGTCAAAACGAGTGCGGTCTTTTTCCGGTGTGCCGGGTTTGCCTGGTAAGGACCAGTTGGTGCGCCCATGGCAACCGTAGAGCCAACCGTCTGGACCCCAGGAGAATCCGTTGGCGATATTGTGGGCGTTGAAAGCGGTACCAAAACCGTCGAGTAGGATTTCCGGTTTGTCGTCGGGGATGTCATCGCCATCGCGGTCGGGGATGAAATAGAAATTCGGCGGTGACATCACCCAGGCGCCACCAAAACCCACTTCGATGCCGGTGACGTATTCGAGTTGATCGTAAAAGACCGTTTTTTTGTCGAAGCGGCCGTCGTTGTCACTGTCTTCGTAGATCAGGATGCGGTCATTGAGGCCGGCTTTTTTGTCCGGGTAGTTGTTGGCTTCGGCCACCCATAGGCGTCCACGATCGTCGATGCAGAAGGCGATCGGTTGTTTGAGGTCGGGTTCGCCGGCAAAGAGGGTGACGGAGAACCCTGCGGGCACTTGCATGCTAGCGGCGGCTTGTTCGGGCGGCAGGAGAACGTCTTGTGCCGGGAGCAGGGGGACGGAGGCGAGTGTGATCGCCATGATGAAGGACGGCCAGGCAATGAGCCTTTGGGGGACGGGAAGTTTGATGCGCTGCATGATAGAGATTTTAACCGCAGATCACACGGATTTCACAGATGTTTTTCTATTTATGGTAGAGAATTCAATGGTTGGCAAATGGGGCGGCTTTTGTAGAGTGAAGGTAAACATGGCTAAAGAAGCTGCAGCGAATATCAAAGTGATCTCCCAACCGGGTCAATTGCCCAGGTTTTGGGATCGCCATGCAGTTTTTTTTGCCAACTTACTGTCTTTGTTTTTTGGCAATGAGAAAGAAA
>JAJRVS010000147.1 GCA_024277195.1 Verrucomicrobiota bacterium
TCAACCCGTGCGGTGCGGGTTTTGATGGCGGCGGTGATGTCGGAGTGCATGTCCCAGACGTAGTTCCAGATCTGGACAAAACGCACGCCGCGTTCGACCAGTCGGCGGGCGATGATGCAGGCTTCGGCGAGCTGCTTGGTGTTTTTGTCATCGAGACCGTAAAGTTTACGCGTGGCCGCCGTTTCCTTGGTCAGGTCGAGCGCGTCGGTGGCAGAGGTCTGCATTTTGGCAGCAAGCTCATAAGAGGCGATGCGCGCTGCCAGATCATTTTCGCCGGGGTAGTTTTTGAGATCGAGTTGGTTGAGTTTTTTCAGGGTGGCGAGTTGCTCTTGCTGCGCCGAACCTTTCAGGTGCGCAGGCGGGGTCAGATTCATGATGCGAGGTGTTTGCTCGCGAACCACGGTGCCCTGATAGATCGATGGCAGTTGCACCGAGTCCCAGAAGGGGGATCCGGGAGGGTTGCCGCCGACGATGAGGGCGACAAAGGAGGGCAGGTTATCGGTCTCGGATCCGAGTCCGTAAGTGAGCCAACTGCCGAGGGAAGGGTAACCGGCTTGTCCGCGTCCGGTGGTCAGGGCGCGCATGCCGGCGACGTGGTTGCGGATGTTGGGTAGGGTCATCGAGCGGATGACGGTGATGTCATCGCTGATGGTTTTGAGTTCGGGTAGCAGTTCGGATATCTCGGTGCCGGACTGACCGCATTTTTCAAAAGCGTAGGCGGAGGGCATGATGATGGGACTGGCCCCGCCGACATTGTCGAACTTGAGTTTCTTGGCGTTGGGGAAGGGTTTGCCGGCGTATTTGTCCAGTAGAGGTTTGGGGTCGAGCAATTCTAGATGACTGGGGCCGCCGCCCATGAACATCGAGATCATCGCCTTGGCCTGGGGTTCTTTTGACGGATTTTTTACGGAGAGGTCGAAAGTTTTGGGAGCGAGGTTGGGTTTATTAGTGGCTGCCAACAAGCCGTCATCCTTGAGCAGACTGGCCAGAGCGAGTGAGGAAATGCCCAGGGCGTTTTGCGAGAGGAAATGTCGGCGGGAAGAGTTCATTTGTGTGAGATGAAAGAATAGAATCTAAGTTATGATCGAGGCAAGCGCAGCGTTCGCCCTACGATGTTAGCTATGAGAAAGGGGTTTTGGAATGGCTGTTAATAAACGTAAAGGAATCGGTTGGTTTGGAACAATACCTGACAGAGAGTGGTGAGAGCTTTTTTGTCGGCAGACCTTTGGTCTTTGGTTTTGTTGGCGGCGCTCAATAAATTTTTCTGCACGTCGAAAAGCCGTTTGAGTTCGGTGAACTCGTCATCGTTTGGCAGCTCGCCAGTGGAGAGCTGCCAGGCGTGGCGGATGCGGTCACCGGAGCTGGCACTCGCCCCGCTTTCAGCAATCACGCGCTCGGCAAAGAGGGCTGCTTGTTTGAGCACAAAATCGCTGTTCATCAGGGCGAGGGATTGTGGGGTTACGGTTGAAGAGGTTCGCAGTTCACAATTAGGCGCCATCTGCGGGGCATCAAAAACGTCGAGAATGGAGGCTTGTTGGGAGCGGCGGGTTTGCACATAAATCGAGCGTTTATACTCCCGCTGATCGGCTGAGATTGTAACTCCACCGATCACTAAAGCGCCGACCTTGCTGAGAACCACCGGAACAGGTTTGCCAAAGGGGGTGGTATTGAGCTTTCCGGTCACCGCGAGAATGCTGTCACGAATGGTTTCGGCTTCAAGTCTTTGCACTGGCATCCGCCACAGCAGAGCGTTGTCGGCATCGACCAGGTCGTGGTCGGGGCGACGGACGGAGTCCTGCTGGTAGGTGGAGGAGCTCATCAGCAGTTTGTGAAAACGTTTCAACTGCCAGCCGTTTTCCATGAAGTCGGCGGCGAGCCAGTCGAGCAGTTCGGGGTGAGAGGGCGCGCTGCCGCGGACACCAAAATCGCCCGGAGTGTTGACGATGCCACGACCAAAGTGATGCATCCAGAAACGATTGACCAGAACCCGGGCGGTGAGCGGGTGTTTGCCGTTGGTGAGATGTTGGGCGTAAGCCAGACGACGACCGCTGGTGGGCAGATCTTTGTTGTTGTCGGGGAAGGGCGTGCTGTTGGTGGAGGAAAGTACGGTAAAATCCGCTGGTGGCATGGTTTCTTTTTTAGGAGAGGTGTGATCGCCGCGATAAAAAACCTTGGTGAGGGGAGCTTTGTTGGCGGTGTTTTCTACAGTCACTCGGATGTATTCGGGCAGCGGTTTGGTTTTTCGCAAACCGGCGGCGGCGTCTTGATACAGCTTGATGTTTTTTTCCAATTCCTTGGCGTCTTTTTCGACGTTGATATAAAGTCCCAGTCCACTGCCGATGCTACCAAAAGTGGTAGGCACGTTGATCACGGTGTATTTTTCGGTGATGAACTTTACCTGCTCCGGAGTGCGTTTGTCTTTTGGTGTATTGTAAGTTTCGCGGGCAAACTTGCGATGTTTTTCAGGCAAGCGACTGATCACACGTTCGAAGATGGTCGCCGCGACTTCTTTTGCTTTAGCCTTGGTGAAAACATCAATTTTTTTGGCTTCAACCTCGATGGTATCTGAGCATTTTTTGTCAGCTTCGGATAACAGCGCCAAGCGGCGGCTGGCGGGTTTGCGCCAATGACTGGTATCGAGAGCCGGGGCAAAAACAGCGCGCAGGCGGTAGAAGTCCTCCTGTGGAATGGGGTCGAATCGGTGGTGATGGCATTCCGCGCAGGCGACGGTCAGGCCTAGTAGGGAGGAAGAAACAATCTTAAGCGTTTCGGTGATGTTTTGATTGGCGGCTTTGGCCTGCTCTGCGCTGGGGGCGGAGGCGGTGCCGTCAGGTCCCATGCGCAGGAAGGCGGTGGCGGTGAGTTTTTCCAATGCTTCGGGATCCTTGTTGACGAGCCCTTGTGCATTGGCAAGGGTGGCACTCACGAGTTCGTCACCGGCGATTTGTTCGATGACAAATTGGTCAAAAGCTTTGTCGTTGTTGAAAGCTCGGATGACATAATCCCGGTAGTGCCAGGCATCGGTGCGCAGCACGTCTTTGTCATTGTATCCTTCGGAATCTGCGTAACCAGCAGCGTCTAACCAGTGACGTCCCCAGCGCTCTCCGTAGCGGGGAGAGGCGAGCAGGCGATCAATCACCCGTTGCCAGGCGTCGGGTGATTGATCCTGAAGGAATTTTTTGATTTCACTATGGGTGGGAGGCAGGCCGGTGAGATCAAAAGTAGCACGGCGGATCAATTTGATGCGCGAGGCTTTGGGTGATGGAGTTAGATTATTTTCAGCAAGTTTGCGGGCGATGAAGAGGTCGATGGGATTGCTGCCTGCCGGGACTTTGAGTTGAGGCAGAGCGGGTTTCCTGATCGGTTGAAAGGACCAGTGGGCACGTTCATCCCCGGTGATGATCAGTTCTCCGGCTGCCGGGATTTGATCGGGTTCGGGATAAGCCGTGGCAGCGTTTTGATCAATCCAGCGGGCGATGAGTTCGATTTCTTTGGGCTTGAGAGCGGGATGCTCTTCGGGAGGCATTTTGCCTTTTTGAGTGAGAGTGTAAAGCGGGCTTTTTTTGTGATCTCCGGGGATGAGAGCGGGGCCGTTTTTTCCGCCTTTGACGATGGCCTTGCGCAGTCGTAGGTCGAGTTCGCCTTTCAGCTCTTTATCCTCGCCATGGCATTGGAAGCAGTTGGCCTTGAGGATGGGGCGGATGTGTTGCTCGAAAGTGAGTTTTTCAGCCTGTGACGCGGTGAGGCCGAGGGCAAAGCAAACTGTTGTCAGCAAACAAAAAGCAGGGGGATTTAAAAGGGGGAATCTCATGGGCAGGCACTCGGTTGAGACTTGGCAGGGGGTAATGGTCTAGGGCAGCAGGTGGTTTTGACCGTTTTTTAGATAAATTGTTCGATTTTTGTGGAATGGAGGAGGGCAAGGGCAGGGAAATGTGAGTTGAAGCATTTTGCGCTATTTCCTCCAGACACTGTTTTGCGGTGTCTGGTAGTTCCAATAGACCTAGCTATTCAATCGCAAAATAAATAAGATTCAGGTAAAAAGGGCGTTGCTGACTGCGCAGCAAACGTTTGCGTTTTTTAATAGACAAAGACGGCCCATCATCAAGTGCGGAATGCAGCAGGAAATACAGGGAAGCACCCTGCTTATTTGCTTGCCTGTCGAACATTTGTTCTATACAAGACTGTAAATCTACTTCATTCTGCTGCGATTAGGATAGGAAGCTTCACATCTTTTTATTATCGAAATTTTATCCAGATTCTGGTCAATCAGGAATGTCAAAAGACCCTTATACTCGAACTCAAATTTAATACTCTACTATAATGAAATTAACTAAATTAATACCCATCATTGCTGTTTTGGTAGGCTGCTCGACAGCACAAGCTCAGGTAAGCCAACAGCGGCAGGACGACTTAACTCCAAGTAAAGTTCTTACTCGAATGGTGGAAGGCAATTCTCGATTTGTGAATGATCAAGGAAATGCTCCTAAAATCAATGCTCGTATTGCCGCATCTGCTGCAGGGCAATATCCCAAAGCTGTGATTCTGTCTTGCCTTGATTCCCGAGTGCCCGTTGAGCTTGTGTTTGATCAGGGGATAGGAGATATTTTTGTCGGACGTGTTGCAGGAAATGTTGTGAACAAGGATTTGCTCGGCTCGATGGAATTTGCCACCAAATTGGCTGGAGCCATGGTCGTGATGGTCCTTGGTCATACAAATTGCGGGGCCGTCGCAGGTGCCTGTGATGGAGCAGAAATGGGTAATCTCACCCAGTTGTTAGCTAAGATTTCACCTGCGGTTGAAGCAGTCAAAGGTGGTGATCCCGACCAGCGAACTTCAGCCAACAAGAAGTTTCTAGCCAAAGTGATTGAAAAAAACGTTCGCCTGGCTGTGACTGATATTCGGAATAGAAGTGCTATTTTAGCCAAGCTCGAAAAGAAAGGGGAAATTAAAATTGTTGGAGCGGTGTATGATTTGAAAACGGGCAAAGTTACTTTGCTGGATCAGTCCGCTAAATAAAACCTTCCATCAAAATATCGCCCTGCTTCCACCGAATGAGTAAAAAATCCAGTTTGCCATTTTGACGTGTTTAATAATTATTGATTTCAAAAAATGAGCCGCCAACCGCTTTCCACCCGTTTGATATTGATAGGACTCATCTGTTTGGCAGTTGGAGGCTTGGTTGAGTCGTTTCGAATAGGGCAGGTCACCACTGATTTTAAGGAGGTTCTCGCAACGGCCGAGGGAATGGCGGAGATCAAAGAACCGTTGACTGAGGCGGTGGATGGATTGGGAGGGGGGATGTCCTTTTGGCAGGTTTTGATGATAGTGGGAGTGGTTTTGCTAAGTTCTGGCCTGTTAGTGGTCTTGGTGAAGCTGGCAAAAACGCGGGAGCAAGTGGTGCAAAGCAAATCAGGCGGTTGTGGGGGGTGTCATTGAATGGGGGCAGGGAATAATAATACAAAACTAGTGAAGGAGAAAATAATGGATGCAGAAAAAATAATGAAACGTTTGTCTGAAGAAATCATGGCTACGCTAAAAGCAATGGAAAAGGCAAAGACGGCTAAAGAGAAACTGATGTATAGCAAAGCGGTAAAGAATTTAAGTCTTTCGCTGGAAGTGTTTCAGGATCCGTTGGGTGACATAGGACTGTTCCCCGGCGATGATTCGATCCCGTTTTAGAGTGGGTGCGCCTAAGCTCGCTTCTGATATGAATGGGTCTTGGTTAATAGTGCACACGAAGATCTGAAGGGGAAATATAGAAGCGGGGGAGAGTAGGATAGGATTGCCTCCGGCGGTTTGCGTTGCACTTCGGCACCGTTTTTGTTTGGGGCGGGAGCGCTGGGGGAACAAATATGGAAATTTGTTTTACGAGGGAGGGTGCTTCGCCTGCTTTGTGTTTACTTATCCTAACTCGGGAAGTATTCCGGTGCTTTCGTTGAATTGATCTATATTGAGGCCGAAGTTTTTTAGCATCGTCAGGTATAGATTACACAGGCGGGTGTTTTCGGGGTATTCGATGTGGCGGCCGGGATTGATCTGTCCGCCGGCGCGGCCGGCCAGTAGGATCGGCAAGTTTGCCGAGGTGTGGGAGTTGCCGTCTCGCATGTTATTGCCGTAAAGGATCATCGAGTTGTCGAGGATGGACTTGTCGCCTTCTTTGATTGCATGAAGTTTCTGTAGGAACTCAACATACTTTTTCACCGTGTATTGATTGGCGATTTGGTAGCCGTCGAGCTTCTCTTTGATCTCGGCGTGGTGTGCCATGCCGTGCAGGCCACCGCATTTTTTATCGACGAAGGAAAAGTCGATGCCGCTGGAGCTGCGTCCCATCATGAAGGTGGCGACGCGGGTGCGGTCGGTTTGGAACGCGAGCGTCATGATGTCGATCATGCGGCTGAGATGTTCGTCGTGGGACTTGGCTTTGCCGGGTTCGGGGATGCGTCCTTTTAACAGAGACGCTGAAACGGGGCGTTGATTTTTTTCGTTGAACTCGAGTTTTTTCTCCAAGCTGCGCACCGAGGTCAGGTATTCATCGAGACGATGGCGGTCGTCTTGGTTCACTTTTTTCATCAGGCCGTTGATGCTGTCGAGCGTCAGGTCGATCACACTGCGGGTATCTCCTAGGCCTGTGGTTTTGCCAAACAGGCGGTCAAAAGCGAGGCGAGGATAACGCTCGCGGGCGAGCGGGGTGCTGGGAGTCAGCCAGGAAATAGAGTTGCCGTAAAGTTGGGTGATGCGCTCGCCAGAATCGACGCCGGTCCACTCGGCTTCGGTGGAGAGCTCCAGGGAAGGCAGCAAAGTCTGGTCAGCCATGTGCAGGGCTGCCATCTGATCGACGGAGACGCCACACTGGATGTCGCTGCCCATGCTGCGTTTGACTCCGTTGCCGACGAGGAAATTCGAGGTGCCGCCGTAGTGACCACTGGTGGGGCGGTCACGACCTTTTTTGAGGTCGTGATTGAGGTTGCTTAATATCAAAACTTCACTGCGAATCGCTTCGAGAGGTCTCAGGGTTTTGGAGGTTTTGTAGTCAGCTCCAGTTCCCTGTGGCGTCCATTCGTAGGGATTGATGCCGTTGGGTTGATAGATCACTCCCAGGCGTAAAGGGTTTTTGTCGATGGCTTTTTTGTCGGCACCCCACAGCATGGTTTCCATCCAGGGTAGGCCAAGGGTGACGCCGCCCAAGCCTTTGAGCACGGTTCTTCGATTGAGGGTCCAGTTACGTAGGTTAGTTTGCATCGGTGAGGTGTCCTTTCTCTCTTCTGTAGCGAAATGGGTAGCTTTTGACAATGGTCAAGACCAGCGCCGAGAAGCGTAGGTCATTTTTTTTCAAATTGGCAACTGAAGCACGGATGACGCTTTCGTCGTAATACTGCAAGCTGCGCCCGAGGGCAAAACCGAGATTCTTCTGCGCCATTTGGTGTAAAAAGGCATCCTGTTTGGTGGTTTTTAAATACTGTTTTAATCCTACCAGCCCTTGAAGTTTCAGTCCGCCGTTCAAGTCGCTCACCGAATCGATGGGTTTGCCGTTTTTTCCTTTACTCCTGAAACGACCTACTGCATCGAAATTTTCCAGCGCAAAACCGAGCGGATCCATGCGTTCATGACAGACCGAGCAATTAGGATTATTGCGGTGTTCGGCTAGTCGCTCTTTGATGCTAAGAGATTCGTTGTTCAGCTTGGCTCTATCAATCACCAGGCCGTCAGGAGCGGGCGGGACTTTTCCTCCAATCAGGGCGTCAAGAATCCATTGGCCGCGAATCACTGGGCTGGTGCGACCCGGAAAAGAGGTAGCGACGAGCATGCTTCCCATGCTCAAAAATCCGCCGCGGTGATTGTTTTTTAAATCAACTTTGCGCATTTGTTTGCCTTTGACTCCTGCTATTCCGTAATGTTTGGCGAGAGTTTCATTGAGGAAGGTGTTTTTTGAATCGATGATCTGCAAAACGCTTTTGTCCTGTTTTACCAATTGATCGAAGCTGAGGATCGCTTCTTGATACATGCTATCTTTGAGCTCTTTGGTATAGGTGGGGAAAAGTTTTAGGTCGGGTTCTTTTTCACCAAGGATCTTGCGAAAGCCGAGCCATTGACTGGCGAACTCCTGTGCTAGGGAAATGGACTTGGGATCTTTGAGCATGCGCCGGACTTGGGCTTCGAGAACTTTATCCTCCTGCAATTTGCCTTCTGCTGCGAGGCGCATCAGGGTTTCGTCAGGCATGGAGCTCCAGAGGAAATAGGACAAACGGTTGGCGAGGGCATAATCGCTGATGCGTTGAGAGCTTTTGCCAGGTCGATCGTCTTCGAAGCGGAAGAGGAACTGTGGGCGGGTCAATAAACTTTGAATCACCAGCTGGACGGCTTTCTGGAAATTGTCCGTTGTTGAAATGGATTTCTGGTAAACCGCGGTGACCATTTGAGCTTCTTCTTTACTGAGCGGGCGACGGAAGGTTCTCGTCGCAAAGGTCAATAAGTTGGCATGTAAGTTGTCGTCGATTTTCTTTTGAAATGCTTCGGCAGATTTTTTTAGTTCGGTCCATTTTTTCTGATCCTGCTCGGAGAGTTTAGCCGGAGCGGCACGATTTTTTTGGCTCAAGTCTGCCAGTGCGGGAAGCGCGCCTTTTTTGGTTTTCAAAAGTTTGGCGAATCCTTTTTTGTTGACAAAAGTGAAGAAGTTTTGGATCGCTTCCCGTTTGGCAAATTCAATCTCACTGTGAATCGAAGCCAGTTTCTTTTTGTTTTTTTCATCCAAGGAGACATTGACCATCTCTTTTGCGCCGGCTCCTTTGCCGTAACCCACTAGAGAGGAATAAATGACCCACCATTTTTTAGCCGCTTCCACTGAGACCATGCCGGGTCCGCTATAAAAATAGCAATGAGTGTGTTTTCCTTTGGGGAAAGGGATCTTTTCATCCGAGGCATAAACCTGAACCGAGCCTTTGCCTTGGGCGGATTTTTCCATACCCATGGTAGCTGTGAAAGATTTTGCTCCTGGTGGTAGTTTGAAGGATAACAGGGCGGGGGCTTCGATGTAATAAGCGTGTTCGATTTTTTTAGCAGCACTGCTGGTAAAGGTTTTACCATCGGGAAATTTCTCCTTGTGGATTTGTCCTTTGCCTTGTTTTTCGATCAATTCGAGATCGACTAAGTTCACCACTTTGCCGTCCTTGAGCTTGATCTGTGCTTGGTGCAGGACGATGTGATCAAATTCATGCCCGTCGCCCATGTCGCCTACGCTGATATACAAGACTTTGGCGTTTTCTTTTATCTTGGTTTTCACCTCCATGCTGGTTTTGATCATCATGCCAGTGGCGGGAATGGAAAGGCGGACTTTCTCAGAAAAGTCAGCGTGCACTTTTTTCAACTCGTCATCTGTAAAGCTCTCTCTTTTGGCTTGAAGTGCTAACCAGGGTTCGAGCACCCATTTGCCGTAGTGGCTGTCCCAACGCGAGCTTTTGATGTCTTCGTCGGCGTGGGCAAAGGCGATATACCATTTGTAAAAAACTCCCGGCATGAGTTTCTCTTTGATCGCGGCATCGTAGATCTCGCGGTCGCTGGCTTTGGGTTTTGCCAGTGCCAGCTTCATTGCAGGCATGAGGTAGGGCTTGTAATCTTTGCGAGGACTGTATTTGGGTAGTTTGTCGAAGAAGTCGTTGTAGAAGTTGGTCAGGTTTCGTTTTGCCGTCACCAGATAAGCTTGCGGCGTGTGAGTGGGAGAAAGCTCAGGGCTGAATTGGATTCCGTCAGCGTAGCTTGCTTGGGCATGACGGGAAATATCGCGCGCGGCTTTGAAGTATTTCTCCACCATCAGGGGAAGCATGGTCATGCCTTCGGCATTGTTATCAAAACCTTCGCCACCCGAGCCATCACCAGAAAAATACTGTGCGGGTTTGAGATCAATGCCAGTGAGATCACGTATAGTGTTATTGTATTCGGCTTTGTTCAAACGGCGCAGAGTGAACTTGCCGGGGTCTTTGACAGAATCGTAATCAAATTCGTCGATGGTTTTTCTGACCCAGGAGACTAATTTGATTTTTTCCTCAGCACTCGGCCTGAGTTTTTTCTTTTCCGGCGGCATCACGCCGGTCTCTACCTGATCAATGACGCTGAACCATTGTTGCAGATGAATGAGGATATCTTTTTCGACTTTGAATTTTTCAAAATTGAGCCCGCCTTTGTGTTTGTCGTTGTCGTGACAGTCGTGGCAGTATTTTTCCAAGATCGGTTTGACTTCGTCGAAACCTTGTTGGAAATCGGCATGAAGACTGAGGGGAGAAAAGAGACCGAGGATGGCGAAGCTCGCTAGTCTGGTTAGTGCGCTTGAGTTTCGCATGAGGTTTGGAGACTTGGTCGTATTCAGGCGAGGATGCCTTCTACGGCTTTGCCTTTTTCCATTTCAACCAGCGCTACGGGAAGGGCATTTTGGCGATAGCTGAGCTGATTGGCGTCGAGGCCGAATTGTTTCAGGATCGTCGCGTGGAAATCATGCTGGTTGACCGGTTGATCAACGGCGCGGTGACCGAACTCGTCGGTGGAGCCGTGCACGTGACCGCCTTTGATGCCGCCTCCTGCCATCCAAATAGAGAAGCCTTCGGTATTGTGATCGCGGCCGGGTTTTTTGCCAGCTCCCCGATCTTGGATCACCGGCAGGCGTCCCATTTCCCCGCCCCACTGGACGATGGTGGAGTCGATCATGCCACGTGATTTAAGATCCTTGACCAGAGCGGCGCAGGGTTGATCGACAGCAGCGCAGCGGGTTTTGATCGATGCGGTGAGGTTTTCATGCATGTCCCAGGCGTAGTTCCAAATCTGGACAAAGCGCACTCCACGTTCGACTAAACGGCGGGCGATGATGCAGGCTTCGGCGAGTTTTTTGGTGTTTTTGTCTTCGAGCCCGTAAAGTTTGCGGGTGGCGGCCGTTTCTTTACTGAGATCGAGCGCGTCGGTGGCGGAGGTCTGCATCCGTGCCGCGAGTTCGTAAGAAGCGATGCGGGCGGAGAGATCGTTTTCGCCGGGGTGATCCTTGAGGTGCAGCTGATTGAGTTTCTCTAATGCGCTGAGCTGTTTTTCCTGCGCGGCGCCTTTTAAATGGGCGGGCGGGGTGAGGTTCATGATGCGCGGCTCTTGTTCGCGCACTACAGTGCCCTGATAAATCGACGGCAGGTGGCGGGAATCCCAGAATGGTGAGCCGGGAGGGTTACTGCCAACGATGAGGGCGACAAAGGAGGGCAGGTTGTTGGTTTCCGAGCCGAGCCCGTAGGTGAGCCAGGAACCGAGTGAGGGCCAGCCTGCCTGGCCGCGTCCGGTGGTCAGGGCGCGCATGCCGGCGACGTGGTTGCGGATATCGGGCAGGGTCATCGAGCGGATGACAGTGGCGTCATCGACGATGGTTTTGAAGTGTGGCAACAGCTCGGAAACTTCGGTGCCTGACTGGCCGCATTTTTCAAAAGCATAAGCGGATGGCATCAGCACGGCGCTGGCCTGCCCCACGCTGTCAAACTTGAGATCTTTGGCGTTGGGAAAATCCTTGCCGGCGTATTTGTCCAGCATTGGTTTGGGGTCGAGCAGTTCCAGGTGGCTGGGCCCGCCACCCATGAACATCGAGATCATCGCTTTGGCCTGGGGTTCCTGTTGCGGATCCTTGGGCAGCATGTCGAAGCTTTTTTGTTCGAGCACGGGTTTGAAGGGGGCTGCGAACAGGCCGTCGTCCTTGAGCAGGTTAGCCAAGGCGAGTGATGAGATGCCCAGCGCGTTGCGTGATAAAAAATGTCGGCGGGTGGAGTTCATGGTCGCAGTAGAATAAGTTAGTCGACGTAGAGAAAGCGATTAGTTTGAAACAACACCTGGCAAAGGGTGGTGAGTGCTTGTTGGTTGCGAACGGTCTCGTTCTTTTTGTCCTTGGCCGCAGCGAGTAGGGCTTTTTGTTCGTCGAGCAGCTTTTTTAGTTCGACGAATTCAGCTGCGGAGGGTGGTTGGCCGCAGGCGAGTTGCCAGGCGTAACGGATGCGGGTATCGGAGTCGGCTTTGGATCCGGTTTCGGCGATCACCCGTTGGGCAAACAGCTCGGCTTGTTTGAGGATAAAATCACTGTTCATTAAAGCCAACGATTGGGGCGTAACGGTGGAGGAATTGCGCAGTTCGCAGTTGGGTTCCATTTGTGGGGCGTCAAAAACCTGGAGCATGGAGACGGGTTGGGAGCGCCGGGTCTGGACGTATAAGGAGCGTTTGTATTCGCGGCCGTCGGCAGAGATTTTTCCGCCACCGACGACAAACGAGCCGTCGTTGTTGGGAGCGACGGGGATGGGGGCTCCGAAAGGCAGTGGGTTGAGTTTTCCTGAGACAGCAAGGATGCTGTCACGGATGGTTTCGGCTTCAAGGCGATGCACCGGCATGCGCCATAACAAAGTATTGTCGGCATCGACATTGTCATGGTCAGGGCGACGGGCTGAGGTCTGCTGGTAGGTATTGGAGCTCATCAGCAGTTTGTGCAGTCGTTTCACGCTCCAGCCATTTTCCATGAAGTCGCTGGCCAGCCAGTCGAGCAGTTCGGGGTGGCTGGGGCGTTCGCCACGTAAACCAAAATCACCCGGAGTGTTGACGATGCCGCGACCAAAGTGATGCAGCCAGAAGCGGTTGACCAATACGCGGGCGGTGAGCGGATGGCGACCGTTGGTGAGGTGGCGGGCGTAAGCCAGACGGCGACCGGTGGATTTCAGCGCCGGATCGTTATCGGCGATTTTTGCGCTACCGGCTTGAGCCAATACGGTGAAATCGGCGGGAGCCATCGGCTCGGTTTTCGGGGAAGTGTGGTCGCCACGGTAGAACACCTGGGTGATTGGGGGGATGTTCCCAGGGTTCTCCGTGGCGACGCGAATGTATTCGACTTGCGGTTTGGTTTTGCGGATGGCCGCGGCGGTATTGAGCAGGATCGATTGCCTGCGTTCCAATTCCTTGCGGTCTTTTTCGATATCGATGTAATTTTTCAAAGGTCCACCGGCACGTTTGGGCACGTTGACCACGGTGTATTTTTCGGTGATGAATTTCACCTGTTCAGGAGTGCGTTCTTTTTCGGGGGTGTTGTAGGTTTCACGGGCAAAGGCACGCACTTCTTCGGGCAGGCGACTGATCACGCGTTCAAAGATCATTTTTGAGATGGCCTCGCCTTCCTTGACATAAAGTGCGCTGACTTTTTTGGCTTCGGCTTCGATCGCATCGGAGATGATTTTGTCTTCTTTGGAAAGCAGCGGCAGGCGGCTGGAGGTGGGTTTGCGCCAGTGGGTGGTATCGAGTGCAGGGGCGAAGACGGCTCGCAGACGATAAAAATCTTCCTGGGGGATGGGGTCGAAACGGTGGTGATGGCATTCCGCGCAGGCGACGGTGAGGCCGAGCAGCGAGGATGAAACGATTTTGAGGGTTTCGGTGATATTCTGGTTGGCGGCTTTTTGTAATTCGGAGGTGGCTGCGGATCCGGTGCCGTCGGGGCCGAGTCGTAGAAAGGCGGTGGCGGTGAGTTTCTCCAAGGTGTCGGCGTTGTTGTTGGCGAGGGTGCGGGCGTTGCTGTAATCGGCTTTGGCCAGTTCGTCGCCGGCCAGTTGTTCGACGATGAATTGATCAAAGGGTTTGTCGCTGTTGAAGGCACGCACCACGTAGTCGCGGTAGCGCCAGACGTCCGGGCGCACGACGTCTTTGTCATCGTAGCCCTCGGAGTCCGAGTAACCGGCGACGTCGAGCCAATGACGTCCCCAGCGTTCACCATATTGTGGGCTGGCGAGCAGGCGGTCGATCACGCGCTGCCAGGCCCCGGGGGAGCTGTCGCTGATAAAATCATCGATCTCGGCTTTGCTCGGAGGCAGACCGGTGAGGTCGAAGGTGGCGCGGCGGATCAGGGTGATTCGAGGTGCTTGCGGCGAGGCGCTGAGTTTTTTTTCTGTGAGTTTTTCCGCGATGAAAGCATCAACAGGGTTGCTGCTGTTATTGGATGTGTTTTGCGGTAGCGCAGGTTTTTTGATTACCTGGAAAGACCAGTGGGCACGTTCTTCACCCGTGATGACCAGTTCTCCGGCGGCGGGGATCTGATCAGGCTCGGGATAAGCGGTGGGTGCTTTTTGATCGATCCAGCGGGCGATCAGCTCGATCTCCGAGTTTTTCAGCGGGGTGCTGTCTTCGGGCGGCATTTCCCGTTTGTGGAGGAAAGTGTAGAGCGGGCTTTTGTCGCGGTCGCCGGGGATCAGCGCGGAGCCACTTTTGCCACCTTTGACGATGGTTTTGCGAAAGCGCAGGTCGAGTTCGCCTTTTAATTCATGATCTTCGCCGTGACACTGAAAGCAGTTGGTTTTGAGAATCGGGCGGATATCGTGCTCGAAGGTGAGTTGGCTGTCGGTAGGCGGGGTTTTTGCCGTGGGAGCCGACCAGGCGGGGGAAGCGGCGACGAGCAGCCAAGCTAAAAGAGGTAGGCAAGGTCGCCAGAGCTGGGGGCTGTAGGGATGGATGGGCATCGGGGGGCAGCGGGTAAAATACAGGCAATGAGAAATTCGACCGGAAAATCGTGGATTTGTTCGATTTTTTATTAATCAAAGATGGGGGCGGTCGTGCTGTGGATGCAGAGCTGCAGAGAGGGGCGGATAAAAGGGCTTTCACTGGAGGGGGGATTTTGTTAGTGATCACTTGTGAAAAATATTAAAAATCTGCCGCTGCTTTTATGCTTGGCTATAGCTTGTCCATCATGCTCCCCACCGCCGATCCCGGGTGGGAGGTCTTATGAGGTTAATGACGGTCCGGGGGCTCAAGCTGCGGCAGTTACGATGGATGAATGGATCGAGCGCCTGCATCAATACAGTGGGGCTTGGCAGGTTGATCTGGATAATTTGTATGCGGAGTTGCCATCCCCGGATACTTGGGAAGAAGGGCGTAAGGCTTTGTTAGCTGCTCCGGATACTCGATCTAAATATTTTACTGAAAAAAAGAAGATGAAACGTAGAGCCAGCCTGTTGGCTTGTTTTGCCGCTATGTTAGAAGGGGAGGAGGGCAAACAGAAGGCCTTGAGCGAATACATTTCGTTGCTGCGACCTTATTTGTCTGGCAGGAAGAATGGCTATCCCGGCAGCAGGCAGGCGCGTGAATACCATTTGCGTATGATTGTTTTGGGTAGCAGTAAAAAAGACGCCGATGCTTTTATGGACGGGGTATTCCCAGGTTGGAATAAGCAGAAAAAAGAGGATCACAAAGAGAAAAAAGACAAATGGCGCATCGCCCTGGCGGAGAATCGGGTGGATGAGGGCATTACTCTTTTGTGGCAAGCGGTGGATAAAAGTAAAAAGTCAGATCGGTTTTCATTATTAGAGCGACTTTACGACCTTGCCGTTTTATTGGACCGGCCAGAGTTGCTCAACAAGACGCTGAAACTGGCCGAATCCGATTTTAGAGATGAAGTCAAAGCAGGGAGAGCACCTGGCTATTATTCGGCGGGTTTTTTGTTTGTCGCTTTAGCAAAACAAGAACAATGGCTCAAACTTCGTGACCTGAGCGCCTTGGCGTTAAAAGAGAATCCGGATGATGAGGCATACCTGGCATCCAGTTTTACCGCAACTCTGAAGCTTGATGGGGCGGAGGCTTTGACTGAGGCATTGGGCAAATTGCCTGAACAAGGAATCAAGAGCAAAGCGATGTATTTGAAACTGTTGGTCTCGCAGGACGAGGAATTCGGGCTCAGGGTTTGCAGGGCGATGCGGGAGACGGGGCAGCAAAATGAAGCTGAAATTTTGCTGCATTATCTGATAGCTGCAACGGGAGGCTATGATCCCTATTATCGTGAACTCCTGGAGAACTACAGGGAGGGGGCGGAAGTGTTTTTGGAAAAGTTGATGGATTACGATGCTTTTGAGGAAAGGCCGCTGATTTGGTTGGCTCACTTGGCGCTCGAAGAGGGGGAGGTCGGAAAAGCCCGGCAATGGGTGGAAAAGGCGATCGCTCTGGACCCCTCGGACGGGGATCAGGGGAAAGAGAGCCGGATGGAAGCGTATAAAGTTCTTGCAGCGGTTTATGCTGCCGAGGGTAATGAAGAAAGGTCGGCTTTTTTCACGGATGTGACCAAAGCTATCCGGGAAGGTGAGAGAGCCGACGATTATCTGCGCGCGGGTTTACGCAGTGAAGCCATCCGTAGATACCAAAAGGCTCTGGGACGTTTCGAGGATGCCTATTGTTTGCAATCGCGCTTGGCAAAAACCTTGGTGGAGCAGGGCCGGATCGCTGAAGCGGAAAAACATTTTGAGAAGGCCTTTGAGCTGATGCCAGTGAGTTTCGGGCCGGTGGAAAGCCACTGTTTTGGTTGCGAAGGAGCTTTTAGTAATAAAAACAGCCGGGAGATCGCCGAGCGGGTATTCAAAAAGATCATCGCAACGACTCCTGAAAATCCACGGACTTATTATCTGCTTGCGCTGATTTTTGAAAAGAGAGGGGAATCAGATGAAGCGTTTCGTTATTACCTTGAGGCTTTTCAACGGGATCCTTTGTATTACAACTGTGCGATTAAGATAGAGGATTACTTACGGAGTCACCCGCAGCACTTGGCGGATCATCAGGAAACCCTGCGGCAGATTTTGAAGATCACTCCGTATTACAAATTGCCAGATCGTTTTGCGGACAGAATGGATCTCAAACAAGCCTGGTTGGATGCCGATGAACTAGCAGGAAAGGACAAACATCCCTTGTCACTGAAGCCATTGAAGCTCCCTTTTGTGGAAAAAAACGAGGATTTGAAACTCGGGAATTATATCAGCAATCAAATTCGTGGGCTGGAGAGCTGGGCACGTGAAGATTTGTTGCGTGAAAATAGCTTCCTCGAGGATTTGTCTTTTTTGGAATATTACTGATCGCCATTTGTATTGGGGACGCTGGGTGAACAGATATGGAAATCTGTTTTAAGACTGGGGATGGCACGATCTTGTAGGATAGAACTCCGTTTCTGTCTGGGGATAACGCGCTGAGTAAACAAATATGGAAATTTGTTTTACGGGTGGATTTGTAACTGAAAACTTGACGATGGGGGTGGGAGACTGCACGTCATTGTAGGTGAAAAAATCACCGTAAAGTATGCAAAAGATTGGTTTTGAAGAAGCAGTGGTGAGAATCCGGCAGGAGGACGGGCGTTACGACAGTGACGCTTATGTTTTCCTGCGTGATGCCTTGGATCATTCGGTGCGGGCGAAGCAGGAGAAGATGGGCGAGGAATATCCGCATGTCGGGGGGCAGGAGCTGCTGTTTGGTTTCCGGGATCTGGCGCTGGATGAGTTTGGACCGATGGCGGAGACGGTGCTGGAGGTATGGGGGGTGACTTGCTCGGAGGATGTGGGCGAAATGGTGTTTCAATTGATTGAAATGGGCGCTTTTGGTCAGTCGGACGACGATACCCGGGAGGATTTCAAAGAGGTGTTTTCTTTTGACGAAGCTTTCAGGGAGCCTTTCCGGCCGAAAAAGAGAAGTCAGGAGTTAGTTGTCAGGAGTCGGAAATCAGGAGTCAAGAGTCAGAAATCGGGATCATAATGGCGGCGATAGAATTTCCACAAACCAGTGCCCAAGTGCGGCGACTGCCCAATGGGCTGGAACTGATTATCAAAGAAGATCGCAGCGCACCGGTGGTGAGTCTGCAGGCTTGGTGCCGGGTGGGCAGTATGCACGAGGGGGATCGCATGGGTGCGGGCATGGCGCATTTTGTCGAGCACATGTTGTTCAAGGGCACCGAGAAGCGGGATGCGAATGAGATCGCCGAGGTGGTGCAGGGCTGTGGCGGTTATATCAATGCTTACACTTCGTTTGACCGCACCGTTTATTGGATCGATACGCCGCGTGAGGGGGCGGAGGTTTGTCTGGATGTGTTGGCGGATGCGATTTGTCATTCGCGCCTGCCTGAGGAGGAATTTGGCAAAGAGCAGGAAGTGATCCGGCGGGAGTTTGCCATGGGCGATGATAATCCTGGCCAGGTGTTGAGCAAACAACTGCTGTCCACCGCTTTCCGGGTGCATCCGATGCGTCATCCGGTGATCGGTTATCTGGATGTGTTTGATACTCTGACCCGCGATGATCTGAACGAGTTTTATCGCCGCGAATACGCGCCGGATAATGTGTTTTTTGTGGTGGTGGGTGACGTGGATGCTGACAAGATTTATGATCAGCTGGCTAAAGCTTTCGAGGGGGCTCCGCGCCGGGCGCGTTCACTGGTGATGTTACCGGATGAACCGAAGCAGATGGGACGCCGTGAGCGGCATGAGGAATTTTCCACGGATCTTTCCCGCATGAGGCTAGGCTGGCATATTCCCGGCGGCAGTCATCCGGACGGTGCGGCACTGGATGTGTTGGCGATGATGTTGGGACAAGGTCAGAGTTCGCTTTTGTATCGCCGCATCCGGGAGGAGTTGGGCTTGGCTCATTCGGTCAGTGCTAGTTCGTATAGTCTGGCGAACACCGGTTTGTTTTTGCTGGCAGCAGACTGTGAGGCGGACAAACGTGAGCGGGTGATGGAGGAATTGCTCAAAGGTTTGGACGAGGTGAGGCAGGGGGCATTAAAACAAGCGGATTTGGACAAGGCGGTGCGCATGGTTTTGAATTCACAATTCTCGACTCTGAGCACGATGAATGGTCAGGCGTCGGATTTGGGATCGAACTGGTTGTTTGCAGAGAATCTGGATTTCACTCGGGATTACATTGCGCAATTGCAGAAAGTGGATCTGGATGATGTGGCGACTGTGGTAGGGCGTTATTTTTCTGATGAAGGCATGACCTCGGTTTCGCTCAATCCTGTGGGTTCCTTGAAGCGGGTGAGTGCGGGATCCGGTGGCAAGTCGGAATCAGCGGTGGAAAAGGTGATTTTGGGAAACGGACTTACTTTATTAGTTAAATCCGACAAACGATTGCCGGTGGCGAATGTTTCGGCGGTGTTCAGGGGGGGGGTGTTGGCTGAGACAGAGGTTAATAACGGAGTGAACTCGCTGCTTTCCAGCTTGCTGACCAGCGACACGGCTAACCGATCGGCAGAGCAGGTGGCGGAGGCCATTGAGTCGGTGGGTGGCGCGATCGGGGCTTCTTCGGGTAACAATACCTTTGGGGTTTCCGGTGAAGTGATGCGTCCTGATCTGGAGCTGTTGGTCGATTTGATTGGGGATTCCCTGTTGTGTCCGGCTTTTGTACCGGAAGCGGTGGAGCGTGAAAAGTCTTACCAGTTGGCGGGTATCAAAGCCGAGGACGACCATCCGATGTCGGTGGCGATGCGGCGTTTGCGCAGTGAACTGTTTGGGGGTCATCCCTACGCTTTACGCGCTTCGGGAACGCAGCAGTCGGTGGATTCACTGGATGGTGGGGTGTTGGAAAAATTCCGCGCGCAGTATGTGGCCGGGCGCAATGCGGTGGTGACGGTTTATGGTGATATCGATGCGGATGAAGTGATCGAACTGGTGCAGGGCAAATTGGGAGGCATGGCAAGCGGCGATCAGGCTTTTGCATCGCCAGTGGTGGCGGGTGGGGAGATTGACGGGCCACGAGAGGTGACTTTATTGCATGAAAAATCCCAGGCGATTTTGATGGAGGGATTTCGTAGTTGCGATTTGGCGCACGAGGATCGGGCGGCTTTGGATTTGTTGCACGAGGCGTGCAGCGATATGTCCTCACGGCTGTTTGTGAAAATACGCGAGGAACTTGGTTTGGCTTATTCGGTGGGGGCTAGTCAATTGCTCGGTCCGGAACCGGGTTGTTTCCTTTTTTATGCGGCGACTTCACCGGAGAAGCTTGATGAAGTGCAGCAGGTCTTGTTGGACGAGGTGAAAAGAATGCGCGAGCTGGGCTTGGAATCCGCTGAGCTGGAACGGGCAAAAAGTTCATTGATCGGCAAGGAGGTGATTCGCTTGCAGAGCAGTCAGAATCAGGCGGCGGTATCGGGTTTGGATGAGCTGCTGGGTTTGGGTTGGGATAACTATCAACAGACTTCGGAGAAAATAGCTGCGCTGAGCAATGACGACATCATGCGGGTTGCTTCGACTTACTTTCAAGATGCAGGTCGAGTGGTGGTGCGGTTGACGACGGGGTGAGGTGGGTTTGGTTAGAGCAAAAAGCAGGGAATCGCTAATCGACGCGAATAGAACAGGGCTTGAGGACGCGTTGGATTTTGAAGGTTTTATTCCCAGGATTATAAATTGAAGGGGTGAAAGTAGGTACATGTGAATAGTTGCCAAACATGAAAGTTGCTGTTGCTGTTGCTGGTTTTGGTGGTGAAACGCCTTGCGGGAGCTGGGGAGCTTGGCTAAACTGAGATGTGTCAGATTCCGTAATAGAAAGTCCGTCTCTTCCCGTCATTCCCATTCAAGATCTTGAATTGGGAGGGGAGCAGCTTGTTTACACGCTGGGGCCTTGTGTGATGGAGTCGGAGGCCTTTGTCTGGTCGATGGCCAGGGAGCTCAAGAAGCTGACGGAGTCGCTGGGCACGGGTTTTGTGTTCAAGGCTTCTTTTGACAAAGCGAACCGCAGTTCGGTGGATTCTTTTCGTGGTATGGAGTGTCGGCAAGGCTGTGAGATTTTGGGGGATATCGGCAAGGAGCTCAAGCTGCCGGTGACCACCGATATCCATTTGCCGGCGCAGGCGGAGATGGCGGCTGAGTGGATCGACGTGTTGCAGATTCCGGCTTTTTTGTGTCGCCAGACGGATTTGATCCAGGCTGCTGCCGAGACCGGTCGGGTGGTCGGGGTGAAAAAGGGGCAGTTTCTGGCACCTTGGGATATGGTCAATATTGCTGACAAGTTGCGCCATTTTGGTTGTGAACATTTCTTTTTTATCGAAAGAGGCACCAGTTTTGGCTACAATAATCTGGTGGCGGATATGCGATCGATCGTATGGATGAGGGAGCAAGGGGTTCGAGTGGTGTTTGATGCGACCCATTCGGTTCAGCGTCCGGGGGGATTGGGTGGCACCAGCGGCGGCGACGGAGTGCTGGCTCCGGTCTTGGCGCGGGCGGCGGTGGCGACGGGTTGTGATGGAGTGTTCATGGAAACCCATCCTGATCCGGCCAAAGCATTGTCCGATGGACCCAATCAGGTGCCTTTGGCAGAGTTGGCTGGAGTTTTGGAAAAATTGCAACAAATACACAAGGTGGTGACGCTTTAGTGACTGGACGATGGGCATAGCACAAACGAAAATGATGAGAGCGAGCTCCGGACGATTTGAAGTGCGTATCGCTTGCCTGTTGCTGGCTGTTTTTCCGTCGTTCTTTTTGGTATCCGGAGTGGACTTGCAGGCTCAGGACCGGCCGGCAATCGCCCGTCCGAAAAAAACAAGCAAAAAGGCTTCGCCTGCTAAAGCGGCGCAATCCGGTAAAACATCGGCGACTTCCCAATCGTCTGCTGCGACGAAAAAAAGCCAAACAAAGGCGGATGGAACGGCGGAGGTAGCCAAGGGCCCTAATATTGATATAGGCAAAATCTTGCCGGAGGGACGGAGCTTGAAGGGGGTAAAATTGCCGAGTTACACCGGGGATCGCCTGAGTTCGCTGATGACCGCGATCACAATGAAACGTTTGGATGATAAGCATCTCGATATGGAGGAACTGCGTATTATAATGTACGCAAAACCCGGAGAGACCGATACTTTGATTTCGACAGAACGTGGCATTTATGACTTGGAAAAAGAGGAGATCACCAGTGATACCCGCACCCGCATTGAGCAGGAAGGGGTGTTTGACTTGGAGGGGGATCAGATGGTATTTGACGCCGTCACTCAAAAAGGGAAGATGACAGGCCGGGTGAAAATGCTACTTTATAAAATGGAGGGAAATATGATGCCGCAGAAGAAATCGGATGAAGCGGTGAATGACGAGGAAAAGGGCAGTGAAAAACGGGAAGGAAACGCATGATGAAATTATCGATAGCAAAAAGAGTGTTAGTGTTGGCTGTGGGGGCTGGGGTTGCGATGGCGACTGTAGGATCGGGAGGAAATGTCAAGGCGGCGGATTCGCAAAAATTCAAACTCAGTGACTTGTTCAAAAAGAGCAAATCAGGGTCGGGCAAAACAAAGAGCAAATCGACGACGAGTAAAACGACTACGTCTGCTACGGAAAAAACAGCGGAGAAAAAGGCGGCTCCGGCGGCGACAAGCACGAGCAAGGCCGCTACGGATACTCAATCCACGGCCAGCTCCTCGAAGCAGATGTCGACGGTGGATCAGTTGAAATCGCTGACCGGTCAATTAGACAAAGCGGGGACGGATCCGGATGCTTTGTTGCGTTCGGCGCGTGCGCGTTTTCTCAAACTGAAGGAGCAGGAGGCTGCTTCAAAAAAGAAACCGGCAACTGTTGTTAAGAAAGATAGCAGCACTAAAAAAACAGAGATGGCTAAACCGAGCTCCAAAGTTGAGAGCCCGACGGTAGCCAAGAGTCAAACTGCGCCGGTGAAGACTTCGGAAAAGCCAGTAACAACAGCAGTGGTGACCTCGGCGAGCAAGCCGGTGCAGACTTCGAGAGTGGTGGACCCTTCGCGTCCCCCTTCATTGGCACCGTTGACGACAGTCGCTGCGGCTACGGTGATCACGTCGAGAGAGGTTCCTGCGGAAAATCTGCAAACATCTCTGGCGGCCAGTGCGGTGCCCGCTCCGAAACCTTTGGTGGCTAAGAAGCAGAAGAAAAAAAGCAAATCAGCACCCAGCGCGATGGAAATCACTTCTGACGAGGTGGAAATGGATAATGAAAAGCATACCACCACTTTTATTGGTAATGTGTATCTGGTGCATCCGACTTTTAACTTAAGAAGTGACCGCTTGGTGATCTACATGCACGATGAGAGCGTGGAATCGGAAGCGCCCTTTAAAACAGCGGTGGCGACTGGTGCCCGGGTGATTGTCGAGCGACTGAATGATAAAGGTGGCAAGGATGTGGGGCAATCCCGCAAAGTGAACTACGATGCGTTGACCGGCGATTTAATTTTAAGCGGAGGACCGCCTCAGTTGCAGAGCGGCTCCAGTTTGGTGCAAACGAACTCCGAAGAGGCGACGATCACTTTAAAAAGAGACGGCAATCACAGTGTGAAAGACAAAGGCTCCAAAAAGGGCGGGGGAGCGAAGATTATTATACCGGTGAATGGCAAAAAAGGAGCAGGGAGCAAAGGGCCTAACCTGATGCCTTCCAAGCTGGGGGATATTTCTTCCAAACGCAAATAGACTTGGTGCGGACTATACAGAACTGACAGATAATTATGAATACCGGCTCTGAGCTCTCGCAAGCCCCTTTGAATGCTAAATCAGGCCTTGCGCCTAATCGCTCCACTAATAGAGATGGAGAGTTTGCAGCGTTGATGCACACCGAGGGATTGGTGAAGGTTTATGATGGTCGCGCGGTGGTGGACGGAGTCGACATTCATGTCGGCAATGGTGAGATTGTGGGTTTGCTAGGGCCGAATGGGGCGGGCAAGACGACGACTTTTTACATGATCGTGGGGCTGGTGCCGCCGAATGAGGGGCGGGTGGTTTTTAGTGATCAGGATGTGACCAACGAGCCGATGTATAAACGGGCTCGGGTGGGCATGGGCTATTTGCCGCAGGAAGAGTCGATTTTTCGCAAGCTGACGGTGGAGCAGAACATCATGGCGGTATTGGAAACGCAGAATTTCACCAAAGGCGAGCAGAAAGAGCGTTGTCATACTTTGATGCAGCAGTTTGGTATCGAAGGATTGGCAAAAAATGTAGCTTTGACTTTGAGTGGTGGAGAGAAACGCCGTTTGACGATTGCTCGATCCTTGGTGACCGAGCCGCGTTTGCTGATGTTGGACGAGCCTTTTTCAGGAGTGGATCCGATCGCTGTGAGTGAGATCCAGGACATCATTGTGCAGCTGAGGGAATCGGGCCTGGCGATTTTGATCACCGATCACAATGTGCGCGAAACTTTGAATATCGTGGATCGAGCTTATTTGCTCTGTGAGGGCAAGGTGGTGCGCGAAGGCAACCGTGACTTTTTGATCAATGACCCGGTGAGTCGTGAGCTTTATCTCGGAGATCGATTCAGTATGTGAGATGCTGAGAATTTTTACTGATTAATACTAACCCATAACCTATAAAAAAAACACCATGCAGGTACAGAACGTAAATCTTCCTATAACCGTAACCGGACGCCATGTGACCGTCACCGACGCGATGCGCGACCATGCCCATAAAAAGGTGGAAGGATTGCACTTGGATTATCCAAAAATCATCGAAGCTAAAGTGATTCTCGATGTGCAAAAAAACCGTCAGAAAGCGGAAGTGATTCTCCATTGCGCCAATCATATCACCATTGAGGCTGATACGGAGACGGAGGATATGTATGCATCGATTGACGAAACTTTGAGCAAAATCGCTCGCCGGATGAGGAAATACAAAACCCGGATGTTGAAATCCCATCGCCCGCGCAAGCAGGATATCCGCCACCTTGAAGAGCGGGTGTTCAGTTCGGATGTGCCGGATGATCATGAAGAAGAAGTGAAGCCGGTGATTGTGCATCAGGCTAATTATCGCATTCGTCCTTTGTTTGAAGAGGAAGCTATCATGGAGATGGAGTTGAGTGAGCGTTCGTTCATCGTTTTTCACAATGCTGCGAATGAGCGCTTGAGTGTGCTTTATCGTCGTAAGGACGGGGATTACGGAATGATTGAACCTGAGCAATCATAGATTTTGACTAAGCCCAAGAGCAAAAGCACTATCGTAAAGAGTGTAAAGGTTGCGGACTTTTTTGAGCGCCATGGGGAAGAGCTTCGCATGAAGCTGATTGGCACCCGTAGTGGTTTTGATCGCAAGATCATGGAGCCGACGGTTAATCGTCCGGGTTTGGCATTGGCGGGGTATTATAATTATTTTGCCCACCACAGGATCCAAGTCATCGGCAAGGCGGAGCGTTCGTATCTCAAGCATTTGGATGCGACAGAAAAACGTAACCGTTTTGCCGATCTCTGCAAACGTCAGATTCCTTGCATCATAGTTAGTAGAGGAGATACGATCAGCGCGGCCTCGGTGGAGATCGCCAACAAGGCCAAGCTTTCGGTGTTCCAAACGACCATGGTGACGATGAAGTTCATCAATGCGGCGACGGTACGGCTCGAATGGGAGTTTGCTGCCCGTACTACCCAGCACGGTTCAATGGTGGATGTGATGGGCATTGGTATTTTGATTCGTGGTGCCAGTGGAACGGGGAAAAGTGAGACAGTTTTATCACTTTTGCGACGTGGGGCGAGTTTGGTATCTGATGATATGGTGTATTTCCGCAACTTTGAGGGGCGCGAGATCATTGGCGAAGCTCCTGAACTGGGACAAAATCACATGGAAGTGAGGGGTTTGGGTATCATTAATGTGCCGGCTTTGTTTGGTGTGGGCACTGTTCGGACTGAAAAAAGGCTTGATCTGGTGATCACTCTGAGGCCGGCGGATATGATGAATGAAGTGGATCGCATCGGCTTGGATCGCGGCTATTACAACCTGCTGGGGATGAAGGTTCCGCATGTGGAATTGCCGGTGGCTCCGGGTCGGGATATTGCTCAATTGGTTGAAGTAGCGGCATTGGATCAGAAATTAAAGTCTCTGGGACATGACTCGGCTGTCGAATTTAACAAGAAATTGTTGAAAATGATGCGTGAGCGACGAAAATCAGTTGTGTGAACCCGAATTCCCGATGGGAAAATAAAAATTCCCGATAGAAAAAGCAAGCTACTCCCCCTGATACAGCGCCTGACGATGTTGGAAAAACAATATACTATCACTAATCGCCAAGGACTGCATGCGCGTCCTGCAGCGATGTTTGTTAAAATCTCTAATCGCTTCAAATGCGAGGTCTGGGTCACGAAGGATGGTGAACAGGTGAATGGCAAGAGCATCATGGGACTGATGATTCTGGCTGCCGAGGAGGGTGCCAAGATAGACATTTCTACAGATGGGGAGGATGAAACCGAAGCGATGGAGAGCCTGGGAGCATTGATTGAAAGTGGCTTTACCAAGGACGCGTAAATTTATCCCCGGCTGTTTATGGCTGAATTCCCGCTAAAGAGCATCGAATTTGCTTGGAGCGCAGGCTGTAAATGGAGAGAATGAGCCACCATGCCTGAAAACGATCCACGAGAAGAACACCGATACCAGGGCACTGCGGTGTCTCCGGGCATCGTCCGCGCTCGAGTGCAGTTGAAAGGGGTGTTGATGGACGAGCCGGAATCCAGAAGGATTGCCGAGTCGGAGTTGGAGGCTGAAGAGCAACGTTTGCAGCAAGCGCTGTTACTGACTCGTGAGCAAATTGTCGAGATGCGGCACAAAATCGAAGCGGTGGCCGGTGCTGAGAATGCGAGTATTTTTGATGCTCATTTGTTGCTGTTGGAGGATTCTACTGTTTTGGGGGAAGTGAAGAAGTTGATGCACTCCGAATTGCGCAATGTGGATCGGGTTTATTATGAGGTGATCGAGCGCTATCTGGAGTCGTTGCGCCGCATCGAGGATCCTTATCTGAGGGAGAGGGCGATTGATATCGAAGATGTGGCGATGCGGGTATTGAGAAATCTCGGTCCGGATGAGAATGCGGATGAAGAGTTGGTATTCGAGGGTTTGGGCGACGAATTTATTCTGGTGGCACATGACCTGACTCCCTCCGATACCGCGTCGATAGACCGCAATCAAGTTTTGGGATTTGCGACCGAGGTGGGCAGTATGGTATCTCACACCGCCATTATGGCTCGTTCTCTTAATATACCGGCCGTGGTTGGTATTCCATCCTTACGGGCTGATGTGGAAACGGGTGATGAGGTTTTACTCGATGGTTATAATGGTTTGCTGATCGTGAGGCCGAATCAGGAAACGCTGGCGGAATATGAAATTCTGAAAGCTGAGAAAGCGGTTTTATTGGATGACCTAAAGGAGCTGCGCGACCGTGAAACGGAAACGGCTGACGGGCATCAGATCACGTTGTCGGCAAATATCGAATTTTCGCATGAAGTCAGCCAGGTGCAGAAGCAGGGAGCGGAAGGGGTCGGGCTTTTCCGCACCGAGTTTTTTTATGCCAATGAAAAAGCGCTAAGGACAGAGAATGCGCAGACGCGTCAGTATGTTGATGTGGCGGTGGCGGTGGCGCCCAATGCGGTGATTATCCGCACCGTTGATCTGGGCGGAGACAAATTAATGCCGGGCTTGATGGCTGAAGCGGAGCCTAATCCCTTTTTGGGTTGGCGGGGCATTCGAGTGTGTTTGCAGGAGCCGGACATTTCCGCCCGCAGTTGAGGTCGATTTTGCGTGCCAGTGCGCGGGGCAAGGTGGGGGTGATGTTTCCATTTATCTGTTGCGTGGAGGAGTTGCGGGATGCGATCGCGGCCTTGGAGGAAGAAAAGATCAATCTTAGAAAAGCGGGTGAGCCTTTTGATGATAATATTGAAGTGGGGGCGATGATTGAAATCCCCAGTGCGGCTTTGATGGCGGATGAACTGGCCAGGGAAGTGGATTTTTTCAGTATAGGTACCAATGATCTGGTGCAATACACCTTGGCGGTGGATCGTGTCAATGATCGGGTGGCCAATCTGTTTCGCAGTGCTAATCCTGCGGTGTTGAAGTTGATCAAACATGTGGTGGAGGCGGCGCATCGCAATGGGATTTGGGCTGGAATTTGCGGAGAAATGGCAGGTGATCTGCTGATGACTCCGTTGATGATTGGTTACGGGGTTGATGAGTTGAGCGTGGGAGCATCCCAGTTATTGAGTGTGAGACGGGCGATCTCACGGCTCAGGGTGGATGAGTGTCAGAAGCTGGTGAAGGAGATCGAGGGACTTTCTTCTGCCAGCGAGGTGGAAGAGCGTTGTCGGGCTTTGGTGATGGAAAAATATCCGGAATTGGTGTCTTGATGAGTTCAACGCAATGGCGCATAGCATTATCGATCTTGTTGTCAGTATTTTTTCTGACGACACAGGCGCAGGCATTCCCTTTTGGTAAAAAAACAGCAGGGATAGAGGAGTCTGCGCAAGCTCCCTGTGGCCCTGGCGGCATGACGATCACGCCCAGCGGATCCTATATTGTCAGTTGTCACCAGTTTTTTAACCCGGAGATGAAGGTGATGCGGCTGAATAAGGATGGGATTTGGGAGCCGTTCCCCAACCGGGCAATGAATACCGGGGAGGGGAATGCGCCTTTGGTGCTGGATTCTGTTTTGGGAGTCGAGTGCGACAAAGATGGCATCGTTTGGATGCTCGATAATGGCCGGCGGACTGAAAAACAGCCCAAGTTGGTCGCATGGAATACCAAAAAAAAGAGACTGCACCGGGTGATTCCGATCACCGAGGCGGCTTTGGTGGAAACTTCGTTTTTGGATGACTTGGCGCTGGATCCGGAGGAGCCTTTTATCTATCTGGCGGACCCGGCAGGTGGGGATGATGCCGCTTTGATAGTGGTGGATTTGGTCACAGGTTTGTCCCGCCGGGTGCTGCATGGGGATTATGCAGTTCGCGCAGGGAAAATAGGTCTGCAGATGGACGGGCAAGCCGTGGTGGTGAAACGGCCGGATGGCCGGCAGGTGAAACCGCTGAGCGGGGTCAACCCGATCACCGTGGACAAAAAAGGGCGCTGGCTGTTTTTTGGCCCGATGAACAGTCGCATTCTCTATCAGATAGAAACCAAGGATCTGCGCAATTCTGCCTTGCTTGAAGAGGAACTGGCCGGCCGGATCAAGCGGGTCAGTGGTCAGAAACCGATTGCCAGCAGCATGTCGATCGATTCCAAAGGCAATATCTATTTTGCGGACATCCAGCGTCACGCGATCACTTATATTTCGGTGGTGGATCAGCGCTTGCACACCTTGATCACGGATTCGCGCATTTTGTGGCCGGACGGATTGTGTTTTGGCACTGATGGCAAATTGCATTTTTTTACCAGCCAGCTGCATCGCTCAGCGATTTTTAATGCGGGCAAAGATCGCAGCCAGCCGCCCTTTTGGGTGTTTAAGATCAAGGCCAAAGCATCGGGAACGGTCGGGAGGTGAGATTTTGACAATAAATAACGGAGATAGCGCATAATTCTGGTTGTGGGATCGGCTTTTACGTGATTAGGTGCGACCCCGTTTGAGGTGGTTCGCCACTTCGATTAACTGCTCACGTGGCGGAATTGGTAGACGCGCATGATTCAGGTTCATGTGGGGAGACCCGTGGAGGTTCGATTCCTCTCGTGAGCACTTCTTTTTTTGTCGAGTTTCCCGACTTATTTCACCCAGCGATCAGGCTAACGCAGATGTCTCAAGATCCGGTATTTGTCAGTAAGGCATTCAGTTCAATCGCCAAGCGATATGTGCTGACCAATCATGTGCTGAGCTTTGGCGTGGATATTTTGTGGCGTAGGCAAGTGGCTTCGATGGTGCGCGATTTTGGCGGGCAACGGGTTTTGGATATTGCCTGTGGCAGCGGGGATCTCGCTGCGGAGGTGATTAAAAAAATGCCTCAGGCAGAAGTGGTGGCGGCAGATTTCTGTGCGCCGATGCTGCAACAAGCACGCTTGCGAGGTTTGCCGATGTTATTGGTGGCGGATGGTATGCAATTGCCTTTCGAAGCTGGTTTTTTTGATTCACTCACGATTGGCTACGGGCTCAGGAATATGGAGACCTGGGACGGGGCTTTGTCAGAGCTGGGCCGAGTGCTGAAACCGGGCGGACAGTTGGTGGTATTGGATTTTTCTATCCCAAGGGGATGGCTGTGCGGTCCTTATCGGTTTTATCTGCATCGCATTTTGCCGGTTATGGGGGGCTGGTTGACTGGCAACCGCGAAGCTTACGACTACTTGTCCGAATCCATCGAGCGTTTTCCCAGCGGAGATGAGATGTGCGACTTGATGAGGAATAATGGTTTTGATGAAGCTCGCTGTATTCCTCTGTGGGGCGGGATTTCCTCGATCTATGTAGGGCGGGCCTCCGACCCGCACAGTTGAACGCAATGTTATCGATGGGCGGGGGCATTCATAGCCCGGCTAATCGTGCCGAGTATTTGGTTTCTTGAAAACCCTATAGCTTAATTGCTTAATTTTGCGCCGGGCGCAAGGCGGCGGGGGTGGTGATGATGGGCTGGGAGAGGTCGCGGAAGGTTGCGCGGTCGATGATAAAAACATCGGGGGAGTTGTCGAGCGAGCCGTAATAAAAACCGCTGGTGGCAGCTGCGGAAAATCTGAGGGTGTGTGTTACCTCTGTGGGTGTCTGTAAGGCTCGGTCGATTTCCTCGATCAGAATTTTTATCGTTAACTTGGGCTGCTCTAGAGCTTTATAGGCGAGCTGGCTGGTGGTGATCCAGTCTTGGGAGGTGAGTGAGCCCAGAGTTGAGGCGAGTTTGAGTGCCACACGACGGTCGATCTCTTTGCTGATGTCGCTGCCGTCTTGTTTGCCGCTCCACTGATCACGGGTATAATCGTATTTCAGTTGCAGAGCTTTTTGGTCAGCTTTGCTGCGTTCGATTTCACGCAGAGTGAGGATGGAAAAACTGATCACTTTGGGGGCTTTCCATTTCAAGGGATGGGGGGATACACGGTTTTGGAAGGCTGGGGAAATTTCGTAAATATAGGGTTCACCGATGAAACTGGCAAACAGACGGTTAGCGTCGTTTTTGCTCCGTCCGAGTTTGAGTGTGTGCTGGATCAGTTCGGGTTTTTGTTGGGCGGCGTTTGCTTGAGCAAGGTTTTGATTCGTATCGTTACTGGAATTGGGGTCTATGGTTTTGAATACATTGAAGGTGATGGCGGTGAAGGGATGATCGAGGCCGTAGTCGGCTGGTTTTGCTTTATCAGGGGCAATAAAAGAGATGATTTTTTCTTCGTTAACCGAATTTACCAGACGCACTATTTTGCCGAGGTTGGCATTTTCCCGTTTGCTGTTGCGATCGGATTTCCATTTGATCTGCCCTTCGGCGGGTGGCATCGCGGTGAGGATGACGTTGGGGTTGCTGCGGGTTTGGATGATGATGCTGTGCAGCAGGGGGAGGGGGATGCGGGCCAGGTAGGGGTCGCGGTAGGTATTGGAGTTATCCGGTAATTGTTGCAGCAAAGGCGAACGGATCAAAAAGGTGGCTGGACGGTCGGATACCCGGGCCTCTAGTAATGGAAGCTCTTTTGCTTTTGAAGCAACCGGCTCGGCAGCAGGGTTGCCTGGTGTTTTGGCGGGGGAGAGAAATACAGAGATAGCTTTGTCCAGGCCTTTGATTTGCAGCTCGAAGACCACCGCATTTTCTGGCACGGGATTTGGATTGGCGGCATTGCTTTCCTTGCTATCGAGCAGAGTTTCTACTCGCAGGGAGGAAAGTTGAGCAAGGATGTTTTCGATAAGCTCGGCATTGGCGCGAGCGGGCAGCGGATGGGTCATCAACCATTCCGTGCCGGTAGGGCTGGTTTTTTTTGCTAATTTGACTGAATTGCCTGCCGTGCGGATGGAAAGGCCGGTCAGACTGCTCACTGGAGCGAAGAGCAGGGTTTGATCACGCAGGGCAGCGGCGGGGTCTTCGAAGTACTGCCGAGGGTTGCCGTCAACGACATAGACATCAGAGCTTTGTTTGTCCTTGCCCTTGATCCGTGCGTAAATGGTATTGGTCATGGGGGCGGGTTTGCCGAAGACCAAGGTCAGGGTGTCATTGGTTTTGGATTTTTTAGAATCACCGCCCAAAACTAGGGCAACTTCTATTTGATCTTCTTCGTTGAAGCCGAGTTCTTGATCCGAAAGTTTTTCATCGTTTTTGATTTCATCGGCAGAAAGTTGGTCACGCAGAGTGAGGTGGGTGAGCAGGTCAAGCACTGCCTTGATAGTGGCTTGGTCGGCACGGTCGGCGACGGGTTGGTCAAAAAACCAAAGTTCATTGTGTTTGCTGATCACTGTCTTGATCCCGTCGGATTGGATATGGATCTCTTTGACGTTTTCTGCCTGAAAGCGGGTCAGGGTTTTGTTGTTTTGATTATCCGGGTTCAGACTTTGAGAGGATTGCCCCAGATAGATCCAGATACCAAGGCCGGTGGCGATGGCAAATAAAATCAAAGTGGTGGTGGATCTCATGGTTTTTAAAAAGGTGATGCGAGTTTAGTGTCTGCGTATCATTCTGATAATTCCCGCTAAAATCAGCGCGATGCCAGGCAGGATGAAAATCGACAGGTTGTTCAATAGACTGAGGTCTGCGGGTTCGATGTCCAGAGTGTAGGTTGTCAGCTTTCTGGGAGAGATGCCGATCAACTCGGAACGATCAACCATCCAGTTGAGCGAGGCCATGGTGAAGTCTGCGTTGATCTTTGATGTATTCCCCGCGGGGTCGATCAAGTCGGGATTGCTGACGATGACCATGCGGGAGCTGCGGATTTTCATGTTGGGATCATCAGTGGCTCCTTTTTCGATCGATGCAGCGGTGTAGGCGGGCGGTGGGTTGTCTTGGTTTTCGTTGTAAGCGGCGACTTCCTCCTGGTAATCCGTTTCTCCCCAGAAACGGGAACCTGCAACCATCAGTGGCAGCGGGCGTATTTTTTTCACTTCGAGCAATTCGTCGTCGTTGAATACTTTGAGGGACTGGGTTTGTCCTCTGAGCTGCAAATTGATACCACCCAGATTGCGGGTGATGGGCGAACCGGGCAGGAAGGCGATGGGCACGTCGAAGGTTTTTTTCAGCGCCATGCCGGGGATGCTGACTACGGATAATACCCGGTCATCCTGTGGGGCGACGCCGTGGGCGCGGATGAAGGCGCTGAGGTTGGGAGTGGCTGCAGCGGGGTCGAGAAAGATCAACAGGCCGCCGTGTTGTTCGTTCCAGTAGCTTTCTAGCATCTCAATGTGACGGGCTTCGAGGTCGACTTTGGCCCCGGCGATGAACACGGCATCGGCATCGGCGGGGATGGACTTGATCCCTGCCAGGTTGAGTGATTCGAGGCGGACGTTCTGGGTAGATGCGATGCTGGCGAGTTGTTTGCCGATTTGGATTAATTCTTCTGCTTGGCGATTGCCGATCAGTAGGTAGATTTTTTTCTGCTGCTTTTCGGTGACTTGTAAGAGGGAGGAGGTGATGACTTCTTCACCGCGAAATTCCATCACGCGTTGATTGCGGTCGGTGGAGCGGGTGATCAGGTCTTCGGCGGCGAGGATCTTGGTGCGGTTGGGGGTGAGCAATACGATGGAGTCGCGGTTGAATACCAAGCCGTGTTGGTTGCTCAGGTCCATCAGGCGCTCGCGGTCGCGGCTGAGGTCCAGTATTTCTAGAGTGATGTGGTCATTGCTGTGGCGTTCATATTCGGAGAGTAAAGCCTGGACGTCGGAAAATAAGTCCGAGGAGCGCAGGAAGGCCATGATGATTTTGACTTCTCCTTCTTGATTAGCGAGGAAGTTTTTGCTGGTTTCGGAGAGGGTGAATTTGCGGTTCTGGGTCAGATCCCATTGTTGGTGTTGGCGGAAACCGATGTAATTAACTTCGGCGTAGATGATGAATACCAGTAAAATCTGCAAGACCACCCGCGCGGCGATAAACAGACGTCGGGCGGGACGCGCCGGACGAGGATCGGGCGTTTCGCTTTTTTGTTTGGACTGCTTATCGGGTGATGCCATGGGTATGGTCGAATGTTTTAACTGCGGAGGAGTGTTAGGATTTCCAACGACGACGTTCGAGGACTTGGTGGGTGAGAAAAAGCATCACCGCAGCGGAGCTGAGGTAATAGACGATGGGGCGGGAGTCGATCAAGCCTTCGGTGAAAATACGGCGGTGTTCGACGGTGGAAAAATAGGTCACTTTGTCGAGCAGTTCGGTGGGCAGTTTGGCTCCGAAGAAGTGGATGAAACCAAGAAAGTAGTGCAGCATCACTACAACAAAAGTGATCATGGCGGCGATCAGTTGGTTGGAGGTGAGGGAGGAGGCAAAACAACCAATGGCGATGTTGAAAAAACCAAGCAGCAGCAGGATGGCGCCGGCGCCGTAGAAGGAGCCGGATTGAAAGGCTGCCAGTTCTCCAGTGATGTCTTGGAAGAGGAAGAAAAAGGCAAAGACCGGCAGGATGATGACGACGTAGAGGATGCAGGTGGCAATGTATTTGGCCATCACCACTTGCACGCTGCGCACCGGGGCGGTGAACAGGGTTTCCAAGGTGCCCATTTTTTTCTCTTCGGCAAAAAGCCGCATAGTTAGAAGTGGGAAGAGGAAAAAGTAGCCCATCCAAAACCAGCCGGAATCAAAGAGGTTGTAGACCAGGCTGTGTTGGTTCACCCGCAGGCGCATGGCGGTGACGATGCTGGAGAACAACCAGCCGTTGAGAAAGGTGAACAGGGCGATGATCACGTACGCTAGTGGAGAGAGAAAGAAGGAGCGCAGTTCTTTTCGCAATAGGATGAAAAACGGGCGCATGGGTGGGAAGATTTGAGATCTGAAATTAAGGATTTAAATCAATCACCAGTGATGTTGACGAAGGCGTCTTCCAGGGAGGCGGTGTCGCGGTAGAGTTCACGCAGCGGCCAGTTCTGCTCGCGGGCGAGGGCGAAAAGTTGCTCGCGGATGTCGATGTTGCTGTGTGGATGGATGTCGATCATTGACCAGTCTTGATTACTACCGGTGTGAATGGCGCTATTGACGTCCGCCAGGCCTTCGATTTTTTCGAGTGCTTGTTTGGCACTGGTTTTCACTTCCAAGTGGACGGTTCCGGAGCAGTGCAGGCGACGGATCAGGTTCTGCGGGGTGTCGGAGGCTTTGATCCGGCCTTTGTCGATGATGACTACCCGGGTGGCGGTCATCTCCACTTCGCTGAGAATGTGGGTGGAAATCAATATGGTGTGGCGCTCGCCGAGGCGTTTGATCAGTTCGCGCACTTGGCGGATCTGGTTGGGGTCGAGGCCGTTGGTGGGTTCA
>JAJRVS010000148.1 GCA_024277195.1 Verrucomicrobiota bacterium
CTACCCTTTATAGATACGATTGACGAGATAATGAGTAAAAAAATATCATTCAAGCTATTCAATTCCCTAAGCGGTAGGATGCTCTTGTTTGGAGTGATCCCGGCCGGAGCCATTTTGACGGCGATCGTATTGTTTACGACGTGGACGATGTTTCGTTCAGTTCGGCATCACAGTGAGATTTCGTTGAAGAAGCTGACAGCTGGAGTGGCTGCTGAGATTGAAAGAGGGACTACTAGAGCCGTTAGAACGGCACAAGTGATGGCTTGGTCTCAGCAGGGTGGAATGTTCGGGGATCGTGAGCAATCCAGCGAATACGCTCGAGAGGTATTAAGAAATTCTCCTAACTTAACTGGTGTGTATTTTGGTTATGAACCAAAGGCCGATGGCGAAGACTCTGCTTATGTTAATTCGGATAAAGCAAAAGCTATTGGTGATGCCTTTAGTGATAAAGGGCGTTTCATTCCCTACTGGTACCGAGAGCGCCTTGATAATGATTTGCTGGGCTTAGAACCGCTGGTTGATATGGGAAAGAGCCTCTATTACAACGGCTGTAAGGAATTGTTCGAAAAAGCAGGTGAAGCTATGCCTATGGTTACTGAACCTTATGTGTATAAGGGGAAAATGATCGTGGAACAGACTTACCCTATTGTGATAGATGGGAAGTTTGCGGGTATTGCAGGGGTTGATCGCGCACTGAGTGATATTTTCACCTTTTTGCAAAAGATCAAGGAGCAGGAGGGGGTTGACGTGTTTGTGCTTAGTCGATCAGGAAAATTTGTAGCATCCACAACAGAGATGTCCAAGAGTGAGCAGGTAGACGGAAAGTTTGCCTTGCGCACCAAAGACTTGATGAATACCCCTTACAAAGAGCTGTTTTTGGGGTTTTACGAAAATCGTGATAAGCAAGATTTGATTTCCGAGTTGGATCCGATAGACGGAGTGCAATGTTATTATGCTTCAGCTTTAATTCCCACCGGAGAATGGCTGGTCATAACTCGGCAGTCAGAAAATAATATTCTAGGTGTATTGCGCTCGCAGACCAAGATGATTCTACTGTTTGTAGTGGGCACTTTATTAGTGGTCACAGGGCTTTCATGGTGGATTTCTCATCATACGTCCTCCCGCATTCGCAAGGCTGTTTACGCAGCAAATCGTCTGGCAGAAGGGGATGTTAAGGGGGATTTGGATATTGATGTGAACTCAAGTGATGAAACTGGGCAGTTGGGTAAAAGCTTTAATCATCTGGTGGCTTCCTATCGTGAGATCACCAATGTTTGCATAGCAATTGCCGGAGGAGACTTTAGCAAACGTCTTGAACCTCGCAGTGAAAATGATGAGCTGGTTCATTCTCTGAACAATATGTCGGGAATGCGGGAGAAAGCGGAGAAGGACCTGGCGGTGGCCAAAGAGCAGGCTGATCAAGCTAACTCGGCCAAGAGTGAATTTTTGGCAAACATGAGCCATGAAATAAGGACGCCGATGAACGCGATCATAGGTATGTCCTATTTGACTCTGAAGACGGAATTAGATGATCGGCAGCGGGACTATGTTGAGAAAGTGCATGGTTCGGCAGAGTCATTACTTGGTATTATTAATGACATCCTTGATTTTTCTAAAATTGAAGCCGGTAAGTTGGAAGTGGAGGAAACGGAATTTAACCTAGAGGACGTTCTGGACAATGTGAGTAATTTGGTGGGTTTAAAAGCCGAAGAGAAGGGCGTAGAACTATTGACTCATTTGGATCCGACGATTCCCCATGATTTGATAGGAGACCCTTTACGTCTGGGGCAGATTTTGGTTAATCTGGCTAACAATGCAGTGAAGTTCACTGAAGATGGGGAGGTGGTGGTTCGCGCGCATACACTTGAGAATGATGGCAAGAAGGTAACCGTGAGATTTTCGATGCAGGATTCGGGCATCGGTTTGACGGAAGAAGCCCGCGCGCGATTGTTTCAATCTTTTGCCCAGGCGGATGCTTCGACTACTCGGAAATATGGGGGCACGGGTTTGGGTTTGGCTATTTGTAAAGGGCTGGTAGAAAAAATGGGAGGAGAGATTGGAGTGGACAGTGAGCCCGGGGTGGGCAGCACTTTTTATTTTACGGCTGTATTTGGAATCCAGGAAGGTTGTCGTCAGCGCAGCTTTGGTCATGAAGAAATGTTGCGTCAGGTGCCGGTTTTGGTGGTTGATGATAGTGAGACTTCCCGGGAAATATTGAAAGAGATGATCTCGTCCTTTGGTATGGATGTTCATCTGGCTCCTTCGGGAGAGGACGCTCTTGAAGAGATCGAACGGGCGAGTGCGGCGGGGCGGCCTTATGAATTGGTGGTGCTTGATTGGAAGATGGGGGGGATGAACGGGGTGCAGACGGCCAAGGCTATTCGTGCGGATGCTAAAATATCTAAAATTCCAACTATGATCATGGTTACTGCTTACGGTAGGGAGCAGGTTGCCAATGAGGCCAAAGGTGTGGAGTTGAGTAATTTTCTTACTAAGCCGGTCAATCCTTCGGTGATGTTTAATTCGATTTTGGATGCGGTACAGGGCAAGATTGGAACCGGGCATCGACGCAAGGATGTGAAGATGGATAGCCAGTCGGATCTGACCCCTTTGCACGGAGCGTTGATTTTACTGGCAGAAGATAACGAGATCAATCAGCAAGTGGCTACGCAAATTCTCGCTGAAGCGGAGATTGTGGTGGAAATTGCCAATAATGGAGAGGAAGCGGTGGAGGCGGTGAAAAATAAATCTTACGATGCGATCCTGATGGATATGCAGATGCCTAGAATGGATGGATATCAAGCGAGTGGGGTGATCCGTCAGAATCCTGAATTTGCGGATTTGCCGATCATTGCAATGACGGCTAATGCGATGGAGGGGGATCGTGAAAAGTGCATTGACGCGGGCATGAACGATTATATTAGCAAGCCGATCGACCCAGAAAAATTATTTAACACTCTGTTGCAATGGGTAGATTTGAGCTCGAAAGAGCAAACGCCGCCGGGTGCGACTGTGAAATCTAATCTGGTTGAAGAGAAAAAGAAAGTTGAAGAGAAACCGGCTCTTGAGCCAGAAGTGCAGGAGGGGTTGCCTGACAGTTTGCCTGGATTTGATATCAAAACGGCTTTAGCTCGTTTGGGCGGCAGTGAAGACTTGTTCATTCGCATCGCTGAGAGTTTTGCCGAGAGTTACCGTGATGCGGATAAACAGTTGACTGAATTATTCGAACAAGAAGATTACCAAACCGCTCACCGCGAGGCTCATTCGATTAAGGGGGTGGTCGGCAATATAGGTGCAATGGATTTGTATGAAGGTGCGCGTGAGCTTGAAGCCATCGCTAAAAAAGCGGAAGAAGGTGGTGCGTTGGATCAGCAAGCCACGCAAGTGGCGGTGGAGGTGTTTGCTTCGCAGTTGCAGGTGGTGATCAAATCCCTCGACAGTATTATAGCCTCTTCTAAGCCCAGTGATGAATCAGACGCGGCTCCGAAGGAGGAGGCGGAAGCTCTTAGTAAGGAACAAGGTCAGGGTCTGGCTGCGGTGATTCGTGAAGCTTGTGATTCCGGAGATTTTTTCTCATTGAAAGGTGCACTCAAACATTATCCAGCAGACAGTGCTGAGATTATCGAGGTGAAAGCCTTGATCGCTAAGTTTGATTCTGACAAGCTTGCAGAGTTGGCTGAGCGATTGTGAGGGGGCGGAGTGAGTTACTTGTTTTTTAAGAAAAGAGGCTCGTTTTCGAAGCATTTTGTCCGGAGGATTATTACAGATCAATGAACAGGTGCTTTAAGTATGTGCTGATTTTTTTGGATTCAATGGGGCGTGAAGAAAAGCCAATGTAGGAATCAGGGCGTACCACAAAAAGTGCTCCTGTTTCTGCGCCGTAGTGATGATGAAAATGATGGGTGGGATCGAGCAGGATGGTGGCTTGAATGTCTTCATAGCCATCCATGTCTTGTCTTGCCAATACAACGAGGACTTTTATCTGATCCCTGATTGGGTCGGTTAAAGCGATCAGTTCCCGGATGCAGGCGAGTGTTTCTTTTGAGTTGTCCGGTCCTGCCATTATCATCAATTGATGGCAATTGGGGTCGAGATGGTCATAAAGGCGGACGAATTGTTTTTTATCCGTCTGTGCGCCAGGTGGGAGTAATTTTGCCTCTAGGCAACGCGCCCCGGCGATCATTTCTGGTAGTTCTTTGAGTCGGAAAGGGTCTACTTTGCCATGATTCTCTACAAAAGGATTAGGTTTGTAGAGCACTCGCAGTTGCAGGCCGTCTTCAAATTTTTCATGACGCACGCGGATGTGGTTACTGAAAGTACGCCACATTCTGGATCGGACCATGCTTCCCATAGCACTGAACTGCGCCGTCATTTTGTGGGTGATATCCGAGAGTTTGACTACTTGTTTGCCGACATCGCTGCGCTCTTGGTCATAGGTGTCCAACAGGCTGAAGGGAGCTCGCCCTTGATGCACTGCTGCGAGTTTCCACGCTAGGTTAAAAGAATCCTGCATACCAGTGTTTAGTCCCAGTCCGGTTTCCGGACTGTGGATGTGGGCAGCGTCGCCACCGATGAAAGCGCGTCCATCTTTTTTTCGGTAGTTTTTCACTTTGCGGTGGTGGCATTTGAACTCTGCCATCCAGTGGGGCTTGCTTAATGTGCATAAACCTGGTGCGATTCTCTCCACTGCGTCTTTGATGTCGTTGAAAGAAGGGTCGCGCCCCAATTGGTGCTTGAGCGTTTGTAGGATGTAAATGCGGTGACGCCCTTTGGGCATGGGGAAGATGGCAAGCACGCCGTCTTCCGAGAAAAAGCTGTAGCTGGATTCCGCAGTGAATTTCCAATCGATGTTCAAGTCAGCGAGCAACCACGTGTCTTTGTAGGCTTTGCCATGAAATTTGAGTCCGAGATTTTTACGAACCACGCTGTGTGCACCGTCGCAACCGAGTAGCCATGGAACTTCCAATTCCTCCGTTTCTCCGTTAGCGTGACTTAGCTTGGCTTCGATGTGATCGCCGAGGTCTTCGAATTCGGTGAGTGTGACTCCCCATTCGATGTTGCCACCCAAGCGTTCGAGTTCCTCACGTAGAACCAGCTCGACGTCGCATTGGGGGATGTTGACTAGATAGTTGAAATCACTACTGATGCGGTCGTAGTCGGCTTTAAAGATGATCTGACCTTTATAAAAAGCGCTGAAGCCGCGCATGATTTTGCCTAATCCAATGGTGCGTTCATGCAGTCCTCGAAGTTGGAATTCTTCGAGTGTGCGCGGCATGATGGTGGTAGCCTTGGAGAGACTCGAAGCTTTGTCCGCAAGGTCAACAATGCGGACTTTTAATCCATGGCGGAGCAGGTCGGTCGCCATCGCTAGACCGGTCGGGCCTGCGCCGATGACGAGAGCGTCTATGTTTGTATTTGCCATAATTAGTATTGGTGGGAAACTAAATTATTATTACTAATCTGCTGAATCGAAAGATCCATCTTTAACCGCAGAAGAGGTCACTGCTGCAAGCCGCAAATTTCCATCTAGTCGCACAAAAATATCACAGAATGGAACATTGCATTGTTCGAAGGATTTATCTCCGTTTTCTGTGTAGTCAGCTCCATCTGCCAATCCAAAACAAATGATAGTATCCCCGACAGAAAAGAAGGTTTCTTCGTGGCGAATGGAGGTGTGTCTGATCAGGTTGCCAGCACGAACCGTTGCCAGCCATTCATCCCGTGTGTAGTAGGCACCTGCGATGTTCGAGCGGTATTGCGGAACGACGTATTTCTCGATGTTGGAAAGGGTATCTGCTATGGGCGTGCCAAGAACCCCAGGGGCGACCGCTTCTTGAATACTTAGAATTGCTTGTTTATCTTGCTCACTGACTTTTCCCGTTTCGTTCATGGCGGAAAAATATCAATCAGCCTTGATTTTGTCAAGAAATGCCGAACTGAAAAGGGAGTAAATTTATAATACTACAGGTTAGACTATTTGTTTTTTGACCAATAAGTCCGCGTCTCAGCTACAACCACTCCGGACAAGGCGATCAAGGCGATCAGGTTGGGCAGAGCCATCATGGCATTGAGCACATCGGCGATGTTCCATACCAGGGTGAGTCCACCTGTAGCTCCGACCACGATGGCGATGATCCATAGGACACGATAATATTTGATTATTTTTAGTCCAAAAAGGTATTCGATGCAACGCTCGCCGTAATAAGACCAGCCGAGCAGGGTGGAGTAAGCAAAAGCGATCACCGCGATGCCGACCAGGGTGCCGCCGATTTCACCGGGCAGGCCTTTATCAAAAGCCATTTGCGCCATGGAGGCTGC
>JAJRVS010000149.1 GCA_024277195.1 Verrucomicrobiota bacterium
ACTACGGCAATGATTTCGGCTACGATACCAGCGTCACTTACCTTCCCAGATTGGGTGCCAGTGTGGTTTTTGAAAAAAACCGCGTGGTTTCTTGGGAAACCGTGCGCTGAAACTCCCCCCCCCCACAAAAGGCCGCGTTTATTTTTTATGCAAACGTACACCCTTGAAGTTCATCATCCGCGGTTGAGTCACATCACCCGCTTTTAAAAACAAAGCATAGGTTTTATTCGCTTCAAGCTTGACCGTTTCTTTCAGTGCATTGGACTTATAATCATTCCACCCTCCCGTATCCGCTGCCACTCCATGAAAGGAAGTTTCATTGATGTATACATCAAATTTGTTTTCCCCGTCACTTTGCAAAGATTGGGACACCTCGACCTTATACTCTCCAGCCTCCTTCATTTTGAAGTGCCAGACAAACCAGGCCTCGGGTTTCACCCAGTTGACGATCGCCTGCACATCAGGATCAAAAATAGCCCCATCCGCGCGAATGATCTGGCGGTGAGCCGACAACAATTGCCCAGCTTCGAGAACCGGAGCTTCTTTTTCCAATTCCTTTATTTTTTTGATCGCAGCTTTGGCGTAAGGCTCATAGGATTTCTCTTTCTGTTTTTCCTCAAGAAACTTAATCACCTCGGGATCGGTGTAGTCAGACACCGCTGAAAAAACCTTATGCAAATCCTGGGGTTTTTTCACCATCGTCAAAGCCCTATCCCACCAACTGATTCTATCCTTAATTTTATTATACGAAGGAAAGGCCAACGCCCTGACGTATGCCTTGATTGCAGCGGCCTTCAACACTTCATCCTCTGAAGCGTCGTAGGCACGCGCAGTGACCCATATATTAGAAGCCGTAGGCAAGCCCCCCAGGCCAATCACCGCATCCCGCAAATAATCTTGATCATGTTTTTCATCGACAAAGATTTTTTTCAACCTATCCCTGGTTTCGTTACCGCCACGCATCCCTATAATCCGCCACAAGGATCTGCGTTCGATCCCCTTGGCTTTAGCCAAACGATCTGTTAACGGCTTCAGATTTTCCTTGCTAGCCGAAACCCTACGGAAAGCCGCCACCACAATATTCTCCAACGCATTGCGCACTTGCAGACTGTACTCCTTCGACAAACCATCCAGCACCGGCGCAATATTATCCGTCGTCACCAATACCCGCAACGAATTCAAAATCTCCAGACGCTCCTGATCTCCCGTTGCCTTTTCAAAAGCTGCCAAAATATCAGGCACCGCATCTTCATAGCTTCGTTTAGCCAAAGCTTGACTCAACCATACCCGCTGAGCCGACGTTTGTGCTGTTTTAAGCTCAGCTAACACCGCTTTATCCACCCCACGCCCCTCCAAACCAGACAACACCTTCCTGGCTTGCGATTTTTGCTCCGGCGTTGATTTTTTGGAGGTAATAAAACCCATCGCCAATTTCACGTCATCCGTACTTCCGCTCGGATGCTCCTTACTTCCCAGCACCGTCAAACGAGTTACTTGATTATTTTTCTGTATCTGTTGCCAGCCAAAAAAACCGCCACCACCAATCACCGCCGCCGCCAAAACCCCCATCACCACCATCTTGCCCTTGCCTCCTTCTTTTGGCTGTGCCACCCCACCCGGGAAGCCCATCACCGGACGCGAGCCGGTTTCATTCTCCAGCACCACCATACCCGTAGGAGCCTCAGCCGCATGAGTCGCCACCACTGCCTGCACCCCCGTCGTCATACCGGTCGGAGCTTCTTCAACAGGGATCGCCTGTAGCACTTGTTGCTCGGGCATCTCCGGATTTTGCGGGAAATGTTCCAGCGCCATAGTGGCGTCATCCGGCCGATTATCAATGTCACGATTGATCAACCACATCACCCACTGGCAAATCGAAGGGGCCAGATCCGGACGTAATTTTTCCAAAGGGGTCACCCGGTGTTGCAAATGACTGTTCATCACCAGAGGCGCAGTTTCCCCGCGAAATGGATACAAACCTGTCAGCGAATGGTAATACACACACCCCATCGAATAAAGGTCGGTGCGCTCATCCAGTTCCGCCCGCTCAAACTGCTCGGGAGCCATGAAATAGATCGATCCCATCACCGATTCATCCTGCCCCATCGTCTGCACACTGGGATTTTTGCTAAATTTCGCCAAACCAAAATCGAGGATTTTAGTCTGGAAACGACCACTAGGCTGCCAGATCACCATCACATTGGTCGGCTTCAAATCCCGGTGTACCACATTGATCGCCTGCGCCGCAATCAGAGCTTCCAACGTCTGAATAACCACCTCCTTAAAATCCTCCTGAGTCAAAACCCCACGAGCCACCGTATCATCAAGCGTCTCCCCGTTGAGCAACTCCATCACCACAAAACCACCCTCCTCATCCTTACCCACATCAAACACCGTAACGATATTCGGATGGTTCAATGAAGCCAAAGCCTCAGCCTCAGCAATCAAACTGTCCGCCGCTTTATCAACTTCTTCAGCTGTCGCCCGCTCGGTCGTCAAAACTCGCTTGAGCGCCACATGACGTTTCAACTGCGTATCAAAAGCCCTGTGGACAGACCCCTCGCCCCCTTTGCCTATTTCTCCCTCTATTTGGTAACGGTCAGCCATGTTAAATATCCAGATATCACAAATTCAGATTCGAACCATCGCGGCCATCATTGGAAAATCCAGTCCCAATTTCTACCTTGTCCTCAATCTAAATATTGTGCTCGGCTGTGATTCTTCACAATTTTGAGCAAATGGCAAGCCTCCGAAGCGATTGTTTCGATTTTTTTCTCTAATTAAGCTTCTTATTGTTTTTGCAAACGCAGACCTTTGAAGCTCATCATTTGAGGTTGAACGACTTCTCCTGCTTTCAAAAACAGGGTATATGTCTTTCCCGCTTCCAATTTCACCATAGTTGTCACGCCATTGGATTGGTATTCTGTCCAAGCCCCGGTATCCACTGCCTGCCCCTTCAAAGAAGCCACCCCTATTATGAACTCAAACCGGCTCTCATCCTGACCTTCATAAGCTTGCAAAACACTCAATTGATACACCCCCGCCTCTTTCAATTTAAAATGCCAGACAAACCACGCCGCTGGATCCGTCCAATCCGTGATCACTTTTTTATCCGCATCCCATACCGCCCCCTCCACCCGAAGCGTCTTCGAATCAATCTCTAACAACTGTCCGCTTTCCAGAACAGGAACCGTTTTTTCAAGCTGTTGGATTTTTCCAATAGCAGCTTTGGTATAAGCCCCGAAAGTTCTGCTATTACCGACCCCATTGAGAAAAGACAGCGTTTTAGCATCCGGATAATCCGCAATGGAATCGAATACCCTTTGCAAATCATCGGGATCAGTCGCCACTTTCAGCGCCAACTGCCACCAGAAGCTCCTTACATCCATCCGGTCATTTGAAGGCATCGTCACCGCATGGGTAAGGGCGTCAGCCGCCACCTGTTTGATCTGCGCATCGTGCGTCATGCTGTAAATGCTATTAAGCAAATTCACCACCTTGGGGGTCGGAATCACTTTCAGCGCCTCCAGCGCATCTAACAAATAGGCTTCGTCATGCTTTTCCCTAAGAAAAACCTGCTCCAATTTCTTAACAACCACCTCACCTCCCCGCAGGCCGAGGATCCGCCACATAGAGGCCCTCGCTTTTCCCGTTGCTTTATCCAGCCTCTCCAGCAGAGGCTCCAGATTCTTACCTGTCGCCGGCACCCGACGGAAAGCGCTTACCGCAACTTGCTCCATTCCGCTTCTCCCCGCCGGGCTGCAATTCTTATTCAAACCGTCTAACACCAGCTGTACATTTTTCGCCGACACCAATAGCTTGAGAGCATTCACCATTTGCAAGTCCTGCTCCCCCCCCTTGCCCACACTCAACAATGTGACTAACATCGACACCGCCTCCGCCTCCGCCTCTGCTCCCCTCCCTGCCAAAGCCCTGCTCAAATACAACCTCTCCAGAGGTGTTCCTGGAGCCTTCAACTTAACCAGCAAGGCCTCATCCATGCCATCTCCCTGCAATGATTCCAACACCGCCTGCGCTTGTTTTTTCTGCGCAGCATTCACCCCTTTCGATGTCAGAACACTCAAAACCATCTCCACATCCGCAGCTGTTCCCTGAGGATTCTGCTCGCCCGCCAATTGTTTCAATCTTAGCACCTGGGATTCTTTTCCGGTGAAATCAGATCCAACTTCCGGCAAAGGTTCCTCCCCGTCACCCAGTTGCTGCTCGATCATTGGCCACCCGAAATACCCTAACACCCCCACTAATAATACCACGACAAACGGCATGATCGAACAGCCCTTTTTTTCTTTACTCTCTTCCGAAGGGTGATCCAAATCATACTGCTCTTCATCAAATGGCTCAATCGTCGGCAGAGGCTTTAAATCCTCTTTGGTCATCACCATACCTGTTGGAGCTTCCGCGGAATGGGTAGGCATCACCACCTGCACACCTGTCGTCAGCCCCGATCTTGATTCACTAACCGGCAAATTTTGAATGTCAACCTTCTGCCTTTCAGGCAAATTTTGCGGAAACTTATTCAGCGCCGCTTCGGCATTATCCGGACGAGTATTGATATCCCGATTAATCAACCACATCACCCACTGACAAAGCACTGCTGGTAAATCAGGTCTCAACTTTTCCAACGATACCACCTGATGCTGCAAATGACTAACCATAACCATGGTCGCCGTTTCCCCGTCAAATGGATAATTTCCGGTCAAAGCAAAATAATAAACACAGCCCATCGCGTAAAGATCCGTCCGTTCATCCAGCTCTGTCCGCTCAAACTGTTCGGGAGCCATGAAATAAATCGAACCCTTCACCGAATCCCCGAAATCCAAAGTCTGCAAACTCGGCACTTCACTGAACTTCGCCAATCCGAAGTCCAGTATCTTGGCCTGGAAACGCCCGCCGGGATGCCACACCATCATCACGTTTCCCGGTTTCAAATCACGATGCACCACATTGATCTCCTGGGCCGCCATCAAAGCTTCCATCGTCTGCCTGCCAAAACGATAGAAATCTTCCTCAGTGAATGCCCCCCGGGCAACCACCTCGTCAAGAGTTTCTCCCTTGATCAATTCCATCACCACAAAACCACCCTCCTCATCCTTGCCCACATCAAATACCGTAACAATATTCGGATGATTCAAAGCAGACAAAGTCTGGGCTTCCGCGACCAAAGCGTCAGCAGCCTTTTCCACCTCCTCAGCAGTGCCCCGGTCTTTGGTCAACACCCTTTTGAGAGCGACCTGCCGCTTTAAAACCTTGTCATAGGCATTATAAACGAAACCTTCGCCGCCTTTCCCGACTTCACCCTCTATTTTATAACGCTCTGCCATTTTTTAATTGCCAGCTTCACTAGAAAGAAGCTTTTACGAGCGTAATGGGAGAGCTATAATCGGGAGATTTATATTCACGCTTTTTCTGTTTTTCATGACACTGTAGGGGATTTTTCATAAAATCACACAAATAACAAGTCTTCGCATGGATTATTTTAACTTTTTCATCTTCGGAGCTAACAAACTCACACACCCGCTATTGACGCCAATTCCCGACACCGCCCACCTCAACCACTAACTAACTAGTAGTCAACAAGTCGCGATCTAACTCCTGCCATCATAATATGCCCCCCAATTTTCAACGATTGTTTTAAAGACACGCCACTTACCTTTTGCTCCCCCCCCACCCGCTCTCTTTCCATCACCGCAATCGTCTCCACTGCCTGTCCAAGCCGACTGGCTTTGACCTCCGCTTCTATCGTCCAACCCCAGGTCATTTCCTGTAAATCCAACTTTTCAAAAAGGCGCTTATCAATCAACCGCAACGGGCCCAGGTCATGATAAAATCGACCGGTTAGGAAAAATCCCACAACTCCCAAGATCAAATTGGGTAACGCACGTCCAAATTGTTGCCACCAGGTCTGTAAAGCGAAACGACGCAAGCCAATCACCATCTCTACCCCAGTTGCCTCATATCTCTGCACCAACAACAGCACATCCTGCGGCCGACTCGCCCCGTCCCCTGCACAAAATATATAAGCCTCCACCTCCTCACCCGCCACCTGTAAAGCATCGATCGCCGCCATGCAGCCGTATCCATATCCTCGCTTCTCCGTCCTCCCCACGATCGCCCCTCGGGCTGCCGCTATTTCCCCCGATGCATCGCTGGTCGCATTCAAGCCAACTGCCAAAACAAATTCCTGCTTTGGCAAAACCTGCTGCAACTCGTCAATCACCTGCCCAAGGCAAGTTTCTTCATCACAAACCGGGATGATAATACCATAGCGCCGTAGTTGTTTTTTCTTTTGCCCCACCTATCCTCTATTCCATAAAAACACCCAAGAGTGAAAGAAAACTTGCTCCCAAGACATTTCCGCTCTAATCATTGATTCTCTTCGCTAAAAAAAGCTCGGGTGGCGGAACTGGTAGACGCGCAAGACTAAGGATCTTGTGGGGCAACCCGTGGGGGTTCGAGTCCCCCCTCGAGCACTTTTATTTTCTTTTTTCCTTGTCCTTACCATGGAATCCACACCAGCCACCGCAATCCTGCTCGTCTCCTGTGTCGACCAATCAGGTTTAGTAGCTGCGGTATCGAGCTTCATCTCTGACGCCAATGGCAACATCGTCGATCTCGAACAACATGTCGACAGTTCCGAAAAAACTTTTTTCATGCGGGTCGAATGGCAACTCGAAGGATTCAATATCGCAGCTCAACAAATATCCACTGCCCTCGAACCCCTGCTATCCCGCTTCGACATGCAGTGGTCGCTACACTTCAGCGATGCACGCCCCCAGGTCGCTCTTTTTGTCACCCGCGACAACCACTGCCTTTACGATCTGCTCTCCCGCCACCAGAGCGGCGACCTGCTAATGGATATACCGCTGATCATAAGTAATCGCACCGACCTCGAGCCCGTCGCTAGACAATTCAGTATCCCTTTTCACCACCTTCCGATCACTACTGAAAACAAAGCCGTCCAGGAGAAAAAACAGATCGCCCTGTTAAGCGAGCACCACATTGATACCATCGTGCTCGCCCGTTACATGCAGATTTTATCCGCAAATTTTGTCGATCACTACCCCAACCAGATCATCAACATCCACCACTCCTTCCTACCCGCATTCCCCGGCGCCCGCCCCTACCACTCGGCTCACCGGCGAGGAGTAAAAATCATCGGGGCCACCAGCCACTACGTCACCTCCGATCTCGATGAAGGCCCCATCATCACCCAGGATGTTATTCGTGTCTCCCACCGTGAAACCGTCAGCGACTTCATCCGCAAAGGTAAGGATCTTGAAAAAATCGTCCTCTCCCGCGCCGTCTGGCGCCACCTACAACACCGCATCTTGGTTTACAAAAACCGCAGTGTCGTATTTGCTTAAAATCGGTAAAAAGAATTCAGGATGCATTATTCTGACTCCTAACTCTTAACTTTCTCCTCCTCACACATCCATCAGAGTTTCAATCAGGAAACTCTGAATCGCTCCGTAAAACCCATACTGGGCCAGCAGCAACCACTGCGGATACGCCTGCGCCTGCCGTGACCGCTCTTCTTCAGCACCCCCACCCTCTTCTTCTCCATAAGCATCCATCAAACCATCCGCCAATCCCTTTTCACTCTCGGCCAGCGCATAAACTTCGTTCATCAGCAAACGAGCTTGATTGAGCGCGCTGTTCCACTGCTCAACATGCTCACCTGACACCTCTAGGGAATAAAACTCCCCCTCTCCACCGTTACCCGTCGCCTCATCCCCTTCACCCAATTCGTCCGCAGGCACCACGAAGCGTTGCCCGCGTTGCAAATCCGTCGCCACCACTTGGCAAGCTTCATCAAACAAAGTTTCCAGCTCAGGACGGACGTATTCCTTCCAATCATCGACAATCACCTGCTCGTCCTCATCCGTCCCCGAGCCCACTCTCGCCTCTTGATCCTGCTCACGCACTGGGTCGGGAAACAAACGCAAGCGCGCGCCATCATCCGACGACAATTCATTGATCAATACCGGTAAGCGCTGCAAAAACAACCACTCCAATCCCGATAAACCATCAAAAACCCAACCCTGCTGTGATAACACAATTCTCATAAGCTTACAACTACCCCTCCCAGCCTTTGCGGTAAGCATACCCTACAAACTGATCTGCCTCCTCAAAGCCGGTAAATTTCATATTCTTAGAATCCCAGTGCAGCTTGGTTCTGGTCATCTTCTCACGTAGCTGCGAACGCAAAGCTACTGTGCCGAGCAACACCGCTTCGGTCAACGGACCAGCCCAGTCAAAGTTCGATCCCGGCTTCGCTCCCCCTTTGCAGGCATCTATCCATTCCTGATGGTGCCCCTTGGATCGCTCGAGTTTTTTCGGCGGCGCACCATATTCCTTAGCTTTTTTCTCCGGCGACATCTTCCAGCTATTCCAGTCGGAACTCAAAAACCCATCATCCCCCACCAACAACAGGCCGTTGGCTCCCATGACCACATTAGCAGCCAGCGCTTCCGGACGTGCCGGGCGCAGTCCGCCGTCATACCACACCAACTTCAAGGCAGGCATTTCCCCACGGGCAGGAAATTCATAAGTGATCATCGATCCATTGGGATAAGTTTCCTTATTCACCCGGGTAGACGCTGCCTCAACGGTAGTCGGCGACCCCAGTTTAAGCGCCCTAAACACTGGGTCGCAAAAATGACAGCCTATGTCACCCAAGGCACCAGTGCCAAAATCCCACCAGCCGCGCCATTTAAAAGGAGCGTAAGCCGGGTTATATGGACGCTCTGGAGCCGGCCCCAACCACAAATCCCACGACATCGTTTCCGGCACAGGAGGAGTGTCCGTCGGACGCGCAATCGCCTGCGGCCAGTATTGATCAAACAAACCTTTTGACGGGCGATCCGTCCATATATGTGCCTCGCGAATCGGCCCCACCGCATTATCCAGGACAAATTCCTGCACCACGCGGGTCGCCTCATTGGCCTGCGCCTGGTTTCCCATCTGGGTCGCCACGCCGGCCTTGCGCGCCGTTTCAGTCAAAATTCGAGCTTGCTGAATCGTATGGGTCAGCGGTTTTTCACAATAAACATTTTTGCCATATTTGAGCGCAGTCATCGACGCGTGGAAGTGATGGTGATCAGGTGTAGCCACCACCACCCCGTCTACCTCTTTATGAATCTCCTCCAACATCTTGCGATAATCCTTGAACCGCTTAGCTCCAGCATACTTCCTGAACGAACCCGCAGCACGACTCCAGTCCACATCACACAAAGCCACCACATTTTGCGAAGACAACTCCTTCAAATCAGCGTTGGCTCTTCCACCCGCACCGATAAACGCAAGATTCAACTTTTCGTTGGCCGCATAAGTCCGGGCAGATCCCGCTTTTAGAATAGTGATGCCGGCGGCAGCTTTACCGGCGGTTTTTAAAAATTCACGGCGAGGGGTGGATGCATTTTTCATATTACCTGCAATAGAGATCGTAACCGTCATGGATTCAATCATAAAATCCCAGCACAAATATTCGCACTGGCGCCCGAGCATATCCCAGTTCATAGTCTTCTCATGAAAGTATCATCACGCCGTAAATTCCTCTCTACTTCAGCTCTCAGCCTTGCCGGCGCCGCCTCTTTTTTACCCGAACTGTCAAACTCTGCCCAAGCCCAGAAAAAACCATTGTTCCGCATCTCATTGGCTCAGTGGACCCTGGTCAAGGAATTTAAATCGGGTAAACTCGACAACCTTCAGTTTGCTGAAGTCGCCGCCAAACACGGCATCGAAGGACTCGAATATGTAAATCAGTTTTTCATGGATAAAGCCAGTAACGAATCCTATCTCGGCCAAATGAAAAAACGCGCGGCCGACCAGGGCGTCGAAAGCGTGCTCATCATGTGCGACCGCGAAGGCAACCTCGGCGATCGGGACAAAGTGAAACGCAAAAAGACCGTCGATAACCACCGTAAATGGATCGATGCAGCGAAATTCCTCGGCTGCCACTCCATCCGAGTTAATGCCCGCAGCAAAGGCAGCTGGGACGAACAAGTCGCTCTCGCCGCCGATGGGCTGGCCCAATTAACCGACATCGCTGCCAAATCTGACATGAACGTCATCGTTGAGAATCATGGCGGCCTCTCCAGCAATGGCAAGTGGTTGCTCGAAGTGATCAAAACTGTCAAACACGACCGCTGCGGCACCTTACCTGATTTTGGTAATTTTAAAATCTCCGATACCGAATCCTACGACGCCTATAAAGGAGTGGAGCAACTGATGCCCTACGCTAAGGGCGTATCCGTGAAAGACACCGTATGGACCCCCGAAATCAAGCAAATCCCGCTCGATTTCGAAAGAATGCTCACCATCGTATTGAAAGCCGGTTATCGCGGTTTTTGTGGAATCGAATTCGGTGGATACGAAGGACTCAATCAGTCCCGCGAGGCTTTGGAAAAAGCCCGCACCGCATTGGATACGAAGTTCAAGGCGTAGGAGAGAGTAAATGGGAGGCTGGGATGGCAAATTTCTGCAAACCCTTCACCACGGCAAAGATCAAGTATTTTGATCACGACCTACTGGACGAGGCCACAAGCTGGATCGCAGAGGACTGATCGACTCCAAAATTACCAGTCCCTAAAAAGCCGCTATGAGCTCCTATAACTATGGAGCGTTACCTTTAGAGCCGCGGCAAAACTAATGCGGATGGAGCTTTTCTTTTTGCCATTTAGCCGCTACAATCCAAATCCCCTGCTTTTCCAGACCGAAAATCCATCTCGTTTCTCTTACTGAAACCCATTGCCCCATTGAAACCCATGCTTGACCGGCTGTTCTCAAACTCTCGTCTCAAACAACAAGGCTTCTCCAGCGGTCGTAAGCGGCGCACCCAGAAGGAAGATGCGCTGCGCTATGCGCTCGCAGAGGGTTTGGTGGTGCGTATCAGCCTGTTTTTCCTCTTCGCTCTACTGATATCTACCCTCATTATCTACGGCGCAGACAGCGGCTCACGTATTTTTGCGGCCAGCTCACAAATTGCCGTGGTGGTCACTCTGATCACTTTGACCATGTTGGTGCAATTTTACATCAATCTGCCACAGAGCTTCGAACGCAATTCACGGGTGCTGATGATGCTCTTTGCGATTCTCTCCCATTTATTATTAGTGAAACTTTCGCTCTCTCTGGGTCAATCCTTCTCGCTGGGCAGCGGATACATTTTTCTCATGGCGCCCTATGCCTTTGCCCCGATGATCATGTCCCTGTTGCTCGGGCGTAACCATGGTACAATGGCCGCCCTCTATACCAGCCTGCTCGGCAGCTTGCTGGTACCGGAGGATGCCGCTTTCAAATTTTTAATCTTCAGCCTGGTCTGTGGTTTTGTCGCCGTTTACCTCACCCACGACATGCGCCGACGCAGTCGCTTGGTAAGAGCCGGCCTTTTTGTCGGGCTCACCGGCGCCTTGTTAGGATGCGTGATGGGCGAAATCCCCATCTTCAACCCCGTCACCGCCACCGAATGGAAACTGATCGGCATACAGTGCCTGACCGCGTTTTCTGTCGGCATTCTCACCGCCATGGTGGTCAGCGGCATTCTGCCCGTCCTAGAAAGCCTCTTTGGTATCACCACCGCACTTTCCTGGCTCGAAATGGCCGACTTGAACCACCCGCTGATGAAGCGCATGACACTCGAAGCACCCGGCACCTACCACCACTGCCTGGTTCTGGCCAACCTCAGTGAAGCAGCCGCAGAAGCGGTCGGAGCCAATGGCACCAAATGCCGCGCCTGCTCTTATTTTCATGACATTGGCAAGCTCAACAAACCCGGTTATTTCATCGAGAACAGTGACGGCATCCACAATCCTCATGATGAGCTGACCCCTACCATGAGCGCCTTGGTGATCATGGCCCACGTCAAAGACGGCGTTGATCTGGCACTGAAACACCACCTCAACTCCGAGATCATCGACGTCATTCGCGAACATCACGGCACCTCGCTGATCTACTATTTTTACCACCGCGCACTCCAGCTCAAAGAGGAGCTTGAAGAACAAGTCCGTCAGGACAAAGCCCGCGAAGAGGATGTGCCTGAAGTAAGCGAATCCGGATTCCGCTATCCCGGCCCACGACCACGCAGCAAAGAAAGTGCCATCATCAGCCTCGCCGATGCAGTCGAAAGCGCCTCCCGCAGCCTGGTCAAACCCACCCCGCAACGCATCGAACAACTGATCGAAGAAATCACCGACAGCCGCCTGAAGGAAGACCAGCTCGACGAGTGTGAACTGACCTTGCATGACATCGCTCTGATCAAAAAAAGCTTCGCCTCCACCCTGCGAAGCATGATGCACAACCGCATCGCCTACCCCAAACAGGAAGACGGTAACAAGGATTCTGCAGATACCGATGGCAAACCGCGCAACCCACGAGCCAAAGCCAAGCGCAAACGCTCGGGCAAAACAGACGAATCCAAAGACAGCCCACCCTTGAAGGAAAAAGAAAAACTCGAAACTAGCAAGTGGAAAGCTGCCAGCTGAGAGCAATTTGCCTCCCCCTCAGCAAAAAATGCTAAGAGATTCAAGTGACAATTAGATTGAACCAATCACCGAAATAGAGAATTCTCTATACCCAAGCCGTAAAAAGCTCCGTGAAAATATCCCCATAATTTAAACTAACTAACAAAACAATGAGACGAAAGATAATGAAAGTAACAAGCTGCGCGATTCTGGCAGGCACAGTTGCTTTATTGGGCAGTTCTTGCACATCGGCGATGAAAAAAGCTGATCTCAATAAAGATGACAAAATCTCTACGGAGGAACTCAACCAAGCGCTGGTGAGTGCAATTTTTGACGCCGCTGATAAAAATGGCAATGGCAGGATTACCTGTGATGAGTGGAGATTAGTGTTTCCCAAAGTCACCCAAAAGAAATTCAATACTCATGCATTAGGGGAAAATGGGGATTTCACGTTACCAGAAGCTTTGGCTTACTGTGGTAAAGAGAAAACTTTTGATAAATTGGTGAATAAAATCGACCTCAATAGTGATGGAATTATTGATAAACAGGAAGCCGCTAACTTTCAAGAAAAGATGCAGGCTGCCGAAGGCGAAAACGATATACAGAAACTCAAAACCTTGGCAAACTAATGAACACAAAAACAATTTTAACGATAGCCGCCGCAGGTTTAATGACTTTGACCAGCTCTTGTGCAGTGCACACCTCAACAGGTTATGGTAGTTACGGAACAAGCACCGGCCTCATTGACAGCCATGTGACTACAATATCGCCCTATGGGGGATTCGTTACCGGAGCTGCCCTAGGCGGGGTCTTGGGTGGAGTGAGCGGCCACCATTACGGAGGTTATGGTTATGGGCGTCACTACGGCGGAGGTCATTATAATCGCGGTTACGGATCGGGCTATCGCGGTGTAGCGCGACGGACTTCCAGGCGTACATCTAGGCGAGTTTCTCGTCGCCATTGACACCCTTTGTCTTTACCTAACAAGTAACCGTTTCACAGCCTTCCCGTAGGCTGTTGAAACGACACCCCCATTTTTCCGCAGCTCATACAATTGCTTCACCCCTCACCCAACTCGCAACTCGCACTCGCCTTTTGCCAGCACTGCATCAGTAAGGATGCGGCAACGCAGGCCACCACGGCCTTTTAAAAACTCCTCCACGCTCTGCTCGCCGGTAGCCTGATCCATCCAATAACAAGGCCGGCATTCCTCCACTCCTACAAACTCAGCATCCCCGATGCTGAAAGTCTTACCAATCAGGGCATTGAGATCCGCTCCTTCAATAATGACATTGCGGCGGAAAGTTGAGCAAGGCAGGTCGGGCAGCGAAAATTGATCCCGCACCGCCTGCACCACCGCTTGATCAAAAAACGTGATCTGTCCCTTGTAGTCGTCTTTCCAGGCAAAATAACGATCCCCTGTGATTCCCTTGCCCGCGATCAGTTCCAAGGATTCATGCTTTTCAATCGCATGCTCACTGGGAGCTTTGCCGTGATGGCCAACATAATTATGACCCGGCGAAGTGAAAAGGTGGCGTATTTTTTGCATCACTCGTGAATAATTTATTTTACACTACCCTCCAAGGTAAGACATTTCAGGTCGCGCTTGAGCCGGTGTGGCATGGGAGCGGATTTCGGAATACCGATCAGAGCGCATCCCCCAAATCTCTCCGATCCGATCTGCCAGCTCATCATCGCTGCCACCCTGGCGAAGCACCGTCTTGATGTCGTGACCATTGGGAGCAAACAAACAAGTAAACAAATGCCCGTCCGCAGTCAAACGGGCGCGATTGCAAGCAGTGCAAAAAGGCTGGGTCACCGAGGAAATGAAACCCAGCTCAGCCGACGTGCCGGCGATACGATGACGAACTGCCGTCTCCCCCGGATGATTCTGCGGCAACGCCTCCAATTCAAAATGTTTTTTGAACAACTCCAGCAAATCTTTGCTAGGCAGCACTTTTTCCAAATTCCAACCATGGGCCGCACCAGTATCCATGTATTCGATAAAACGCACAATCAGCCCTTTATCCGCGGCATAGCGGGCAAGCGGCAACAGTTCCGTTTCATTGACCCCGCGCTGCACCACCGCATTGACCTTAACCGTCAAACCCACCTCCTGGGCAGCGGCGATGCCTTCGAGCACTTTTTCCGGCGAAGCATTGATACCATTCATTTGCGCAAAAATCTCTGGATTGAGCGCATCGAGCGATACCGTGATACGATCCAGCCCAGCCAGCTTTAAAGCCTGCGCCTGTTTTGCCAGAGCGGTGCCGTTGGTGGTGAGTGCCAAGTCTTCGAGCCCGTCAAGCGCCGCAAGCTGGCCGATCAAAGTGTGCAAATCACGTCGCAATAGCGGCTCCCCCCCAGTGAGCCGGAGCTTGCGCACTCCAAGAGATAAAAAAATCTTCGCCAGTCGCGTGATTTCCTCGTAATCAAGTATGTCTTCACGCGGCAAGTACTGGTAATCCGGTCCGAACACCTCTGCCGGCATGCAGTAACGACAGCGGAAATTACAACGATCCGTCACCGAGATACGAAGATCCCTGAGTGGACGCTGAAACTGATCTGACACTGCCATGATTACAAATACTAAACGAGTCCTTCACCATAGGGGTTCCCCGGCTCGGGGCAACTGCTGCTTTGACCTCGGGCCTGAAGAGACCCTCCCATAGCTCTCCGCAGCCCTACACCCCACTTACGCCAGAAACCGCAAACCTTAGAATGAATAATCCATCTGCAACGAAGCTCGGCTGATATCAGACTGACTGCCACTACCATTGAGAAAAGCCAGTTTCAGCAATACGGAAAAATGATCGTTAATTTTTCTGACCGCCACATAATCAGTTTCAAAACCCAGACGGTCACTGCCCTGATCACTGGTGAAATAATGCAGGATCAGCTTATGCTTGATTTTAAGCGGACAAGTCGCACCCACCCAAGCGTAATAATCACGCAAGCCACTGTCCGGCGTTATCAGAAAAGCATCGGCAAAACCATTGAACTTATGCCCCGTCGCCAGCGGAGTCTGAAAGGCCGCCTTGCCGCCGTCACTGGTGAGAAACTCCGCCCCGACGCCGCCATTGACACTTTTTTTCTTCAAACCAAACTCCGCACGGTAATATCCGGTGCCATAGTTAACCGGATTAGCCCCGGCATCTTCCTGCCAAGCGGCGGTCAGCAAGTAATTGCAGCTGAGACCCGATTCCGAAATATCCTGTGATCCTTGAAGCTCGAGTCCATAAGTATTGGTGGACCACTTTTTCGCCAGCCCACTGTCATCACCGAGATCCAGCAAGTAGCTGAAAGCTCTAAGCTTGCCGATTCCCAGCCCTGTGTATTCAAGGTGGAACAGATGCGAATTAGACTCAAAACGAGTCAAACCTTCGTTTGGCGCGTATTCTCCAAAAATACGGTTCACCCGGTCAATGTAACCATAAGTCAGTTTCAAATCCTTGATTGATTGATTCTGGAACAAAGCCGCATCAAAGGTCTGCTCATTTTGACGCCAACCGACATTACCGATAAAACGGTGATCGTCGATAGTGAGCCGCTGACGTCCGACCACCACATGGCTGTCGAAACCGTCAAAAGCGAGCTGCAAACGGTTCAACTCCAGATTTTCCGGATCAGCAATGATACTGCGCTTGGAAGCAACTCCGGGGTAAGCGTTGTATTTGGACGGATCGGTCATCAGCCAGGTATGCTCCCCCTCCACCAAGAAAGAAAAACCCGCCAGCTTGCCCGTCTCAATCCCAAAACGATTGCGCAGCGACAGCACCGAACCATCATCAAACCCGCCAATATCAGCCCACTCGAAACGCAAACGCCCATCTACAAAAGGCCTCGTATCCTTGATAAAGGTCGAAAACGCCGAGGCGGGCTCTTCCGCTTCCGTTACCACAATGACATCTTTATCCCCCGCG
>JAJRVS010000150.1 GCA_024277195.1 Verrucomicrobiota bacterium
GCTCCAATTAGAGTGCGAATGGAAGCAAGATTCCCTACTCTGAAAGATCGAAATAAAAACCAGATAAGATTGCAAAAATGAATTTTTGAATATAAAATTTGACTACCTTCTCATGGAAGACAGCACAGCCAAGCCGCCACCCTTCTGCAGTTATGACTCACTTTAATTTCAATCATCAACCGAGAAAGCCACGCTCACTCTCAGCGGCTGGCTAGCTTAGTACGTTCTGCTCACAAATGAACTACCAAATTCCAATCAAGGAGCAAATTTTCATATTGCTTCGCGGAACTCCCATTGGGAAGGTGAAAAAAGAATTAAAAAAATCAGCGCATTTCGGATTAGACATAGATTTTACCGCCCTCGAAGCACATTACCTGGCGTCAGGGAACATTTCCGATTTAATTGACTCCATGATATTTGCCGCAGAAAATGGAATACATCTTGATAAAGAAAAAGCGGCAATTTACCAACTAGTATCTGAAGCTCAAGGTGGAGCTTCCCTTTTAGATAAATTGAAAGAAATGAAGGGTTTGGACTTAAAGGACATTGCTTCATTTTTTTGGGGGAATGCTAGCCATAAAGATTAACTGAAAATATGAGCCAGATCAACCAGAGCAAATGCAGAACAAAACAGCACAGCCAAGCCGCTACCGCTCCACAGTCGAAACCTAAATGAAAACCTTAACACTTAACCTGAACACGAAAGATCGCTGCCAGTAGCGGGTTGCCTGTGCTCGCCGTTCTGCCTTACAAATAAATGAGTGTTTTGTAATGGCGCGGCTTGCTAGGTCAGGTATTTTTCATCAAATGATTTGGATAAAAGCATATTTAGGATTGGGCATCCTTTTGTATATAATTTCAGCATGTATCTTTTACCTTAGAGGACGAAATCCTTGGGGGTTCATTTATTGCCTTGTAGATCCAGTTATGTGGCTCCTGTCGCCCTTTTGGCCAATTGCTCTGATGGTGATATGGTTTGATTCTAATCCTGCACCATTGAAGCTAGATATTGGCCAGTTAAAACACGAAGCAGAACAAAAGTCATTACCGAATCCCTGAGCCGCTCCGTAGTTATGATTCACTTTAATTTTAAACATCAAACGCTTCGTCAACGCGCGCTCCCACTCAGGGATGCGGTGTGACTCGACGTTCGGGCAAAATATTGACTTGCGCTGGGATAGCCCGACGTATATCCTATTACCATGAAGACGACTCTGCAACGTTGGGGCAATAGCCAAGGAATACGGATTCCGAAAAGACTCGTGAAATCCCTTGGAATGGGGATTGGTTCGGAATTGCTCGTAGAGTTGTCGGAAGACCAGTCACGGATCACCGTCACCCCAGCGCGGGACTCACGCCCTATACGGGGGCGGCATCGAATCGAAGATTTGATCGCTTCGAGTGCACCGAATGCTTTTGGCGGCGAACACGACTGGGGAGAGCCGCAAGGGAAAGAAATTTGGTAGTGCCTGTTTACATTCCATCTCAAGGCGACTTTGTGGTAATTTCCTTCGATCCACAAGCAGGCCACGAACAAAAGGGTCGGCGGCCAGGCTTTGTGGTAAGCGTTGATAGATTCAATCGGGGAACGCGTCTCGCGTTCTGTTGCCCGATTACAAACACGGATAGGAACACAGGTTTCCATGTGCCTGTGCCTGTCGATTCGGGTTTGACGGGTTTTGTGATGTGCGAGCAGATGAAGTCCATCGACTATCAGGCAAGAAGCATTAAGCGGGTAGGCACAGCTCCGGACGAGTTCCTAGATGAAGTTCTCTCGGTAATCGACGCCTGCCTCTTCACCAAACCCGAACAAGAATCAGCCCCGAACCACTGACCCGCTTCCACAGTCATGATTTCCCACAACTTCACAACTTTCACCACCAACCTCTTCATCAATGATCGCTCCCTCTCAGTGGTTCGGTGTGATTTGACCTTGTGCCTAAAAATGAGAAAAACTAAGCTATGGGGAACCATGTTTTTCGGCAGCCTTCTCATTCTACTTGGGGGATTCATCGCTTTACCGTTCTGGAATTTTAATCGACCACCATTCAATTTAGGTTTACTTGAGCGTCTGAATCCAGGAATGTCAAAGCAGATGGTCCGCGATATTTTAGGTTCCCCAAATTCCGAATCCTTTGAAAATTGGAGCTATTCTAGACCGAAATCATGGCCGATCGTTTACATATATTTTGATGACGAGGGGAGATTCAGTGAAAGTGAATATGATTACTGAGGCAGTAGATTATGTGAACACAACAAAACGGCTCGGCTAATCCTCTGCCCGCTTTCAGTTGTCAGCCCAATTTAACTTTGATACATTGTCGACCCAGCTACGCTCGCTCCCGCAGAGGATCAGCTAGCCTCTAGGTTAACTAGAAAAAATATGGTTCAGAACAAAGATGATGCAATGCTTGGTAGAGAACTAGAAAAGCTTGGTGTTGCCCCCGGTAGCGCAATGGCAATACGAGCTGTAGCGGCGCTGTTTCCAACTCAATCATTCGTGAACGCGTTCGAATGTAAACTTGGACTGGAGCCTGCTGCTCGGCTCGCATACGCTTACCTCACTTCCTTCGGTCAGATGGGCGATCTGAGGATATCTGAGGTGTCTAGATCCGTAACAGTAAGCGGCATCGTTGGCTCGGGGATTTTGCGACTCAACCCAACAGCGCTTGAGATCACCCTCGTAACCATCGAGTCCGGCGACACACGAATCTCGATTCGTGGTGCAGCTAAAGAAGGTTTGATTCCGCAGAGGTCTGCAGAGAAAGCGGTTTTTCGGGCACAGCAACACATCCAACATAACAGCTAATCGGGTAGGCGGGTAGGCGGGAAACCCTAACTCCCGCCCCCACATCAGAGGCCATACGGATTTGCCTTCGGCTATACATAAATGACTTCGTTTAAAAAAGGTTGTTGCGTTGTAACACGGCGATTCCTAGTCGCCACCTACCACCCTGCCGGGCGTTTCCGCCCGGCAGGGTAACAACCGACCGGAAGGGAGATAGCCAATCCCCTAGGGATTGCCCACAGGAGCGACGAAGTCGAGCAAATGGAGCCCCGCTGTTTTCCTATATTCGGGAGCCCTTTAGATTAAGTGCATGCTGGGCACACACAAAGCGCAGCAGCGCACCCCGCTACTCGCCTTCAGGTGAAATCTAAATGAAAACTTTAATGACCGCCTTCCTGGATTATTACCAAAACCAAAAATCCTACAACAGAGTTCGCTAACTTCCCCATTGAGCTCAGTCACCATCTTGGCGCGCCTCAGCCTTAACGACGAGCGATAGCATTCCCCTCTAGGCAGATTACTGTGTGAAACCGCCAAACGTCAAATCAAGTTTCAATGCAGGTTATTTTTTCATTTTTTCTTGAGCTCATACATCAATAAGGTTAGCTATAATCTCACCCATGCCGTCCCCACATTCTTCATCCGCTCCAATCACTCTGCTTTCTGGTAGCTTGTTGAAACTAATTCTTATCATTTTCACCCACTCCATCCTTCCCGCTCAATCCCAACAACGCGATATCGGCGATTTAAAAACGGCTATAAGAGAATATTCCGACAGCCTGAAAAAACAGGATTCAAATGACAACTACGTCCGACCCGCATTGAAGTTCAGCAAGGAGCTCGAAGCTGCTAGCGAAAATTTTGACCCTGACCAGCTCAAACTCCTCAACGGTAATCTAAGAAACCTCAATTTCGGAGCCTACCACGAAACGCTTTATACCTTCTTGCAGGAAATAAGCACACTTCACACCAAAAAAAATGAGCAAGCTCTTCAAAACTGGTCAAAACAAATCGACATTTTTATCGCTAAGGTGAAAAAATCCTGTACCGACGACGCGCCGGCACTTGAGCTCGAATCCCTGAAAATCGAAGTAGCTGGTCTGAAGCTGAAACGCCCTCCAAACATCGACCCCTCTTCCCATTGGGCTAAAAGTGAAACAGTCAAACTGACTTCTGTAACCGTTCTGCTCAATCGATGGCTGGGCTACTATGAAGTCAAAGAAAAGGGAGATTGGGATTATTCACGATCAAAACTAGAATACTTCAAAAATGCCCCTGGCGTATACCCTATTCTAGATAGAGGTTTTTTGGATCTAAAAATTGCTACAATTCTCCAAGCTAGAGGAATCAAAGAAAAAACACGTATCGAGTACATCAAAGGAATTAAAACTCAAATCACAGTAATCCGCCCCTTAATAATCCTGCCCGCCAATACCCCTCTAGGCAAAAAACAATTGCAGGTCATTAAAAATTTGGAGGAGGGAAATTGGGACAGCAAGACCACTTTGGAATACTCAAAAAATCTAGAAACCTTGCTTGATGAACAAGAATCTTCCTCGATCTGGCAACGAGAAATAAACAGGTCAATTAAAGATCTAGCTAGTTGCCTAATATCAATCAAATCCGATAAATACTCTCTTGCTCGGATCCAACTGGAAACCTCTAACTGGGGAAAAACTTCGGCTCCTTGGCTGCAACTTCTTGAACGAAAAGTTATTTTAACGTTGATTCCCGTTCTTTATCCTGAGCTCAACCCGCCACCTCTCAAAAAGGGGCAACCTACCTCTCGATATCTATTCGAACTCATTTCCAAACCACGTTCAATAGAAAAAAGTGCAACTGAATATTATCCTATAGTCCTGTATCACCGGAAACATTGGTATAAAATGGCTCCAAAATATAAAAGCTATAGGCCTAAATGGCAAAGCGCCGCCTTTAAACAAAATTCTTACATCTCTAAGGCGCAAACAGCCATGGCCGCTGACGATCATTTGTTAGCACTTTCCTATTTCCATAGCGCTTTTTATTACGCCCTCAAATCAGGTCCTGTCACCGCACAGTTTTTCATAGAAGAACAAATAAAAAAAATCCGCGAGTCACATCCTGAACTCGATGAAATTTCCACTGCCTATAATTCAAAGCAATTGGATTTATTAGAAAAAGAGCTAACAGCACTAGATGCCGATCTCAAGAATTTGATGCAAAAATAGCTCCTTTCACCCACTTTTCTTAACACTAAAAAAATGAAGTTCCATGTCATCAAAATTCACTTCTTGATTCTCTTCACCCTATCTTATCAATTCAATATTTATGCTCAAGCTTCAACACGAGAAATCCAAAAAGAAATAATAACTCTCTCCACTGAGATTAAAAATTTAAAAGAAAAAACGCCTAACAACAACACCGCTTTAGGATTATTGGCTCAAATCAAAATAGCAAATATTGAAAATAGCTCCGAATCCATTCTCAACATCGAGCGTAAGCTGGGGCAGCAATACCTTGGCAAATATCACGATCAAATCCTCAAACTGACCCGATCCTCTACGCTTGCCATTAACGAAATAAATCATAAAAAACGCAAAATTCAGACAGAACGCATCAACGCTCTAATTTTTGAAATCGAAACCGCTTGCAGCAAAAACTTACCTTCAAATGGTTTCAGCCAGCTCTTACTTGAAGCAGACACCCTCAAAACGGCGCAAAAAAAGTTTCGCAATTCATCTACGGTATCGTCGCGAATAGATACTGTAAAAATTGATTCTGCTATGCAGTTTCTAGAAAAATGGATGATCTACAAACGATTTGAAGAAAAAGGTTACGCCAAGCAAGCAAGTGAAAGTCTGAAAGCATTAACCAAATCAAGCAACCCTTACCCCATTCTTAATAAAGCTTTTCTGGATAAAAAATATGCAGAAATTGAAAGAACTCGCGTAAAAATCGAATCACCTGCTCCCACCAAAAAAGAAGCCCCCCTCCTAAGCAAACAAGTCAAAATCATTCAGCTACTGGAAAGCGGTGAGCTTAACCCAAAAACCACATTTACTGCTGCTGAGCAACTATCCGCTCTGTCAATTACTGAGCTTGAAGGTGAACACAACATCACTCTTGATCACACCAGCGAATCCATTCGTGATTTAGCCGATTGCCTTTATTACATTGAAAATAAAGACCTACGCAGAGCACGGTTCCGTTTGGAGGCCTTCTTCTGGGGTTCGGCCGACATTCGCATAATGAAAGATATCAGGAAAAAAACTGCGTTTAAAACCATCCCCATCCTCTATTCAGAAATCAATATCCCTGTAGCCAGGCCGGATCAGAGTCTCTCTGATTATTTACTAAGACTGATTTCTGCACCAAAATCTTTACAAGAAGTCGAGCACAGGAAAGACTTAATGAGCCTATTTAATACAGCCTACCCCAGCGATAAAAAACCTTCCTGGCTATTTAAAGCAACCATGCAATATGACAATCTAACCGTCGCAACAATCGCTCTGCGCTGTCAAGAATACACTCTTGCCCATTCTTACTTCAAAAATGCTCTCTCCAGCGCCCCAAATGCCGGTCCGGCAAACGCTAGCAAATTCATCGAAAGCCAACTTAAACAATTATATAAACTGCAGCCTGCTCTACTTGATCCAGCTCTATCTTCTAATTCAAGAAGAATTGAATATTTGCACCGACGGATAAAAGAAACTCAAAAACGACTGAAATTAATCACTCGTGAAAAATAGCCTCTACACCAAACCTCACTCTAGCCTTCACCCAAGAGAACCTACCCGTCACCATGATCACAACCCGCATAAAGAGCGCCTCCCACTCGATCTCTCTGCTCTATTTTTTTGCCATAGCCTCTGTCACGCTTTCCGTGTTGCTGCTGAACTCCCATTCGCAAGAGAGCAACTCATTGCTGCCTGAGAAAATCAATAAAATGATTAAAACCTTAGAATCAGAAAAAACGAACAACCCTAAAATCCAGGCAACTCTTGATGTGGTTACCCAGCTCAAACTCACCCTTTCTAACACCTCTCCAGCATCCCCGCTTTATCTTACCCAAAGCATCAGCCGTTTGGCTCCAGGAGAACACCGTAGTGAAATCCTCAAACTACTTGAACAAGTCTCCCAAGAGATTGAAAGAAGAAATACCCTACAACAAAAGCATTGGTCAAAAGCGGTCGATGAATACTTACTGAAAGTTGAAAAATCCTGTGTCGGCGACATGATTTCTAGCAAACTGGAAGAACTTCTACTTGAAAGTGAAGACATCTCACAAATACGCCCCAAAAACATCCGATCATCACCAAATAAACTAAACGACAGCTCGTTAAAATTCAGCTCTGCTACCAATCTACTACAAAAATGGATCAGCTACAAAAGGTTGGAAGAAAAAGGTTATCTCAAACAAGCCAATGACAAGTTGAAATCACTATCTCGCAGCACCACCCAGTTTCCAATACTCGATAAAAAAATTCTGCAAGAAAAAATCACCGAAAATAATGGCATTCTTTTTATAAATGACCCCGAATCCAAAGGCGATTTTCTTAGTGCTATCCAGCTCAATGTTATATCACAACTAAAAAACAACGAACTTGATACCCTGACTCTGCAAGCAGCTGCCAAGCAACTAGATGCACTACCTATCAGCCATAATATGAACACAAAATATGACTACGGCATCTACATGGCTATCCAAGCTTTGGCGGAATGCAGTGTTCATATTGATAACAAAGATTTTGTTAAAGCTCGCGATAAACTTTCAGAGTTTGCCTGGGAAACAGCTTCGCTTCCGCAGTTAAAAAAAATCAGATCTATAGCCGTTTTTAAATACACTCCTATCCTGTATGCCCAAATAGGTGCTAAAAAAAATACCCTGGATCAAACTGAAAAAAACTATCTCTACAGTTTAATTAGAAAACCCAAATCACTAGATGAAATCACTGCGAGTAAAGATTTGATAAACTATTACCAAAAACTTATTAGAAAAGCCCATTACCAATCCAGCATCAGAGAAGCTGACTGGTTGGAAGCTGCAAAAAATCAATACCAGTCACTCAAAACGGCTCTAGCAGCGCTTGCTTCAGAAGACTTTTCTTATGCCCTCAAAAATCTTAGAGAAGCGCAAACTCATGCCGTCGGCTCTGGCTCCGCGAGTGCTGAAAAGCTCATCACCTTACAAATCAAAAATCTCCATAAAAACAAACCGGAACTCTTTGAACCCTCTGTGTCTGTAGTCGTAGATGAGTTGAATACTCTCAAAGAAAAAATCGATAAACTTACACATGAAATGAGTAGCTGGAGCCAACGTCGCAGATAAATATTTTTATTTCCAATCAACAATAGGGAATCGCTACCAAACAAAAGCCCATGCTTAACGCAGCGAAATATTTTTACAGCCTAGCGGCAATCTTCATATTAAGCACATGCTCCTACGTTTCGAGTAAAGATTCTTCATCCTTACCCGGAAAAAACTCTATTTCAGACCTACCCAAGCACAGTAAACCTCCAAAAAACCCATCCTCAAATCCTCCTAACATCACTCTTAATACAACCCTCTGGCCGGATTCCTGGAAGACCCATCACACGCGATTCAAGAACTATGTTCAAAACAGGGAAAAATCCTGGCCACAACCCAAAATTGAATATCGTGAGCCATTTGGCCTTCATTGGGATCTTATCGTCTCAAAGGACGGCTCCAACTTCAAGGATCCAAAAAAAGATGGTATCCAGTTTTTCCGTAATGGCCGAAATCATCTAGAACGATCATCCCACCAACTAGATCAAGTGTTGCGTTCATTTAGCCCTGGGGTTTACACCGCTTCCGTCTGGAGATTCGTCAAAGGTTACCAGCACATGTCTCCTCCGTTTTACTTCACCGTTATATCTGATAAAAACGAACCAAGTGGGCAACTTACAACTCGAATCAAACCTTATCAGCCTAAATCTAAAAATGAACTTTTCCCCAACCAATGGTGGTATTACAACACCGATTTTCACATCTGGGACACTCCAGACCTGAGCCCCCGTAAATTCTTCACTACTGCTCGCCCCTTCTCACCCACAGCAGCTTTGGAAGAAATCGAGGACAAAAGCGGACCCATCGCCAAACGCAACCTTCTTTCTCCTGAGCTTGAAAAGTTGCTTGAACTCCGCGTCTATTACGAAGGCAAACTAGTAAAAAAAGAACCTGCCACGGGCATCGAAAGCTGGACTTTTGATCACGGACCCGGTCACTACATTTTCTTAATTGTCGCACCTGACGACGACGATGGAGCCCTCATCGTCGCCCGCCCCTTCCAAGCTTGGTTCCCAGATGAAGGCGATGGAATTTTACGCAAGGTTCCTTTGGACACGGATAAAGATGGCATTCCTGATTACTGGGAAAAATGGCACAACCTAGATCCCAACAAACCAAGCGATGCCAACAGCCTCTATTCAAAACGGGAAAGAGTCACTTTCCTAGATTATTACAAAAACCAAAAATACTATAGCAGGGTTCGCTAACTTCCCCATTGAGCTCAGTCACCTCCATCTTGGTTCGCCTTAGCCTTAGCGACGTCCATGGCTAGCTCCTCTCCCAGCGGTTCACTGGAACCCGAATCAAAAGCCCGCAAGAAAAACGCTTTTACCTCACTTTTATACCCTCTCAGGTTCACGTCTTTTATCTCTTCCCCGCTCGCCTGACCGGCGAGCGCTTGCCAGGTCACTTCGTCGACCACGATCTGCCCGTGTCCGGCCAAACCACACAAGCGTGCTGCCCGGTTCACCCGCTCGCCGATGACGGTGTAATTCAAACGGTCCATCGAACCGATGCAGCCTACCACCACACTGCCGGTCGCCACTCCGATGCCCACTTCAATTGGCCGGACCATTCCCTGATTCAGCCGATCTCGCTCTTCGATCATCTTCAGCGCACAGCGTGCTGCGTTCTCAGCATCATCACCATAGGTTTTGGGTGCGCCGAACACCGCCATGACTTCATCGCCGATAAATTTGTCCACCACCCCGCGATGCTCATACACCATGTGCGTCATCGCCGTCATGTGCGTATTCAACATCTCAATCACGTCAGTCGGCTCCATGGTCTCGCTCAAGGCAGTGAAACCCCGGATATCACAAAACAGAATCGACACCTCACGTGTTTCCCCGCCCAATTCCAAACTCCCGCTGATCAGAGCTTCGGCCACCGCTTCGTCCGCCACCTTGCCCAATACGTCGCGAATCTGTTCCTTGGTTTTCAGGTCCTCCGCCATCGCATTAAAAGATCGAGCCAGATCCCCCACCTCGTCCTTTGATCTGACCGGCACCTGTACCTCAAAATTGCCCTCACTGATTTGCCTCGTTGCGACCGCCATCTCACGAATCGGACGCGCAAAGCGGCGCGCTAACAACCAGGCCAATAACATGCCAATCCAAATCGCCCCCGTAGCCACGCCCGAACCTTTTAATCTCAAGTCCCGCAAATCGGATCTTAACTGCGCCAAAGGATACAGCACCACCTCATACGACGACGGCAAGGTGCCGCCCGGATTCAGCAGTTCACAAAACAAACGATAGGATTGCCCGTCTATCTCAATCACAATTTCCTGCTCCAACCTTTGATCGAAGCTTTTAAGGAAATCATCCTGTAATATACCTTTAACTTCTATGATCATCTGCGACGACATCTTGCCTGAAAAAACTTCACCTTCCGTCATCACTCCAAAGAACAAGCTATCCCCTCCGGGAGTCGCTGCCTTGGCGTTCAAAGGGTGCGTTTCTCCTTTGACTTTCTCCATGCCGACCTCCCCCATCACTTGACCTAACAAAACCGCACCTAGAACCCTGCCCCCAGCCTCTTGCCGAACCGGAGCGATCACTACCTCCACCAGTTGTTTGCCTTGCTCTTCAAGCTCCACAACCAGATAACCTGCCTGCGCCTCGCCGAAACCTTCAATCATCTGAAGTTGTCTGCGGGTATCATGACCACCTTGTCGCCTGCGAAACTTGGAGGCCCCAACCGGATGTAAATCCCCCGCTTTATCCACCAGGAAAATCAATCGCTTGGCGGTGTGAGAGGACATAGCGGCCTGCTTGTTCGATCCGCGCCCTGCCAGACGCGGAAACTTCATCGCCCCCTCCAGCAAACGCCTACTGCCAGCCACCTCTTCCATCGCAGCCCCCAATTCCATCATTTGCGCCGGACTGAAACTTCCACTGGCCAAACGCTCCTTCACCGCTTCAGACTCCGCCACCTTGCCGAGTAAATCCATCTGCCCCTCCAGGCGTTTTTTTCTCATTTCGAGAAATGAGGCCACTTGTTCTTCGAACCTTTTTTCAGCCAGGCGGCTATAGGTCTCCCGCACCTTGCCCTCGGTTGCAGCAATCACCAAAACAGTGATCAAGGCCATCACCAAGGCCACAGCCAACATCAATTTAGTCTGGAATTTCAGGCGCATCGGTTTAGACCCTATCAGAATCAAAACCCTCTGCACATCACAAGTTGCGTTATAATACGCTAAAACCCTCCGCTTTATTCTTCACCACCATGAAAATCCGCCAGCCCCCTATTTATTAAGACTCAGGGTTTCACGGCTTTGACGTCTTTCTCCGGCTCGATGCTCATGATCTTGTCGTGAATCTTGAGGATCTCTTTTGATTTCTCAAAAAACTCCGCCACCTCGGACGAGGCCGCTTTATTGGAACCTACGATTTGCTGCAGTTGATCCAAATATTTTCCCGAATCGAGGGACACTTTATCCATCTCAGCCTGTGCCAGGTCATAGGCTTCGCCCACCTTCACCCTTGCGCTTTCAAAAGCTTCACGCCGCCCCTGGTCGCGAATGAATGATTCCTCGGCTTTGCGGTAGTCCTTGCTAAATATGCGTTTGAAAAACGACAGCTTCCGACTTGGCGGCACCTCTCCTTGCAGTTGCAACTGCTCCGATAAAAAAGCCTTCAACTCATTGAACTCATGAATCGGTTTTTTATACTGCTCATGCAAGACCACCAGCCCGCTGATGATCGCATCGAGATCTTTTGCTTCTTTTTCATTCAGGGACTCCCCCGCTTTTAACTTATCCTCCAGCACGCCGATGTATTCCAAGGTCTTGCGGCTATCGTAAACGATGCCGTTCATCTTCGCATAGGTTCTCTCCATACGGGTTTGATGTTCCTTCTTGAGCTTGACCACCTGATCCGACCATTCTTTTTTGATCCGGTCGATCTCGTTGCGCTGCTCGTCGAGAGCCGTGCCAAGGTCTGCTTTTTGCTGTTCGAGCTCTTTCACCGCTTCGACCTGCTGGGCCAATTGAAGATTCAGCTCCTTGGTCTCGGCTTGAGACTGTGACCAATAATACGCCAATGCTCCGGCACCAGCCAAAGCCAGCACCAGTAAAACCACCGTCACTATAAAGGGTGCATTGCTCTGACGCTGACGCCGAGTTTCAAAATCCGTTGTTACTTCTTTGTTGTCCATGACTGCACTAAGTTAAATCTCTCTCTATACTTTACCACCAATACCTCTCTATACGCACACCTCAGCAAAAACTTTCAACAATTTTTGCGTGATATTTGACTAAACCCTGCCCCCCACCCACATTTCCAATCTTTAAGCTTCTTTTAAAATCCTACCCTCCTGTTTATTATGCCCCCTTTAGCTCGTCGCCATTTCCTCACACAAAGCCTGGCCGCCGCCGTTGGCGGAGGCCTTACTATTATAAGCAGCCAGAAACGCTCGATCGCCCAACAGGCCGCCCAACCTACTGCAGAGCCAAATCTAATCATAGAAAACGCCCGTCAGGCAGCACTGGACATCCTCAAACCTTCGAAAAAAGATCTCGAGCACGGTCTCGAGCTGCATCGGCAATCGTTGGTCTTTGATGGTTACGGCTTTTCTCCCCGGTGCGCCATCGACGGTGAGCGTTTGAAAAAAGCGATCGCTGCCAAAGCTTCGCCACTCGAATTAAAAGACATGCGCGAAGACATGGGCATGACCCGCTGCGCATCAGATCCCGTCGAGCGCAAGGAATTCGAACAAGCCTGGCAAGCATCCGGCGTATCGTGCATTTTTCAAAATGCGGGTGAAGAAGGACAAGACCCGATGATCCTGATCAAACGCCTGGCCAATTTCACCTATCTCACCGATATGATGAAAGACTTCATCGTCAAAGCCGCCACCCCGGACGATATCGAAGCCGCTTGGAAAGCAGGCAAACGCAGTCTTTACCTCACCGGCAACGGCGTGCCAATCACCCAGGCCTGGGTCAGCGTGCCTGACGAAATGCGCTACATCCGGGTCTTTTTTGAACTCGGCATCCGTATGATGCACATCACCTACAACCGCCGCAACATGATCGGTGGCGGCTGTGCTGAGCCCGCCAACGGAGGGCTCAGCGATTTCGGCCGCAGCGTGGTGAAAGAACTCAACCGTATCGGAGTGATCGCCGATGTCGCTCACTCCGGTTGGCAAACCAGCCTCGAAACCGCCCAGGTATCCGAACAACCCATGGTCGCCAGTCACACCACCTGCAAAAGCATCAACGAGCACATCCGCAGCAAACCCGACAAGGTCATCAAAGCCATCGCCGATACCGGCGGTTACATTGGCATCTGCTGCATCCCGTCTTTTCTAAGCGCCAAACACGATGGGGATATCAATGCAATGCTGAACAACATCGATTACGTGAAGAAAAAATTCGGCGTCGAACATGTCACCATTGGCACCGATGTGGCCTACAGCTCTCGCAACAGCAAGGCGGAAAACAAAAAAGCTGGCCCTGCTCCTCGCACCAGCAAAGCCTGGCGCAGCCTGTGGCCGGAAGGCTCACTGAGCTCCAATGCCAAAGCATCACAAACCATGGCTTGGACCAATTGGCCCCTGTTCACCGTCGCCATGGTGCAACGCGGGTATTCCGATGAAGATATACAAAAAATACTCGCCGGCAATGTGATGCGGGTGGCACGGGCCGTGCTGAAAAACAGAAGCATCCGCTAAGACCTCTGCTGATGTCGATTTTTTGCGATAAGCATTGAAAGGCGAGGCATAGCGGTGTTATTTTGCCAACATCATGTTCAGATCACTCGGCAGTTCATTAATCAGTCTCTTCATCGTCCTCTTATCAGGCCTGCTGCTCCTGTTTATCTGGACTGGCAGTGATTCCATCACCTTCCAGCGCAACGGCATGGAGGGAGATCGCACTCTGGCAGATTTCGCTGATGCCCAGCGCAAGGAATCGATGACAAAAGAAGTGCCCGATGAACCCATGCCCGACAAACCGGTCGAGGCCAGCAATGTGAACACCGTGCTCTGGCTCAGCATTCCCGGTTTCCGTACCGATTATGTCAAAAAAGCAGACAGTCCGTTTTTTGACAAAATCATCGGTGAAGGAGCTGAGACCAAAAAGCTGAAACCCATGTTCCCCTGCCTGACTTATCCGAGCCATGTCACACTCGCCACGGGTGTTCCGGTGGAAAAACACGGCATCCCTGCCGACAATTTCCGCAAGGACGGCGAAACTGTAAATGAACCCACCGACGCTTCCCTGTTAACCGCTGAACCCATCTGGGTCACCGCTGTCCGTCAAGACCGCCGCGTGATCGTGCACGACTGGCCGCTGTCCCAAAACCAGAGCGGAGATAATGCCGCGACTCACTTCCTCACCGATTACGATGCCAAACTCACCGACCAGCAACGTCTGGACAAACTGATGGAAGTCTGGAGCGCAGACAAAGACGAGAAAAAAGTACGCCTGGTCATGGCCCGCCTGAACTCCATCAACGATGCCGGCCATCAATTTGGTCCGCGCGCCGAAGAGACGATCACCGCAATGACCGCTTTGGATAAAACGCTGGAAGGTTTTTTCAACCAACTGCAGGAAAAATGGAAAGACCTCAGCAATCCGGGCGACAATCTGGTTGTCCTCATCACCACTGATCATGGCATGGCGGAGTTGCAAAAAAACATCAACCTGCCCCAGTTGATGGGAGAAACCATGAACAAGCGAGCCGACTACGTCGTCAACGAAGCAGTCGCCCACGTTTATTTTAAAGACTTGCCTGAAGGCGAAGCGCAAAAGAAGAAATTCTTCGACGCCTTCGACCGCGAGTTGAAATCAAAAATCTTCTGGCGCTCTTACAGCAAGGAAAAACTCCCCCCCGAATGGAAGTTCAACGCGGCTGATCGCATCGGAGATCGCATCCTCGTTGCCAAAAGCGGTTTTGCTTTTACTGAAGCCAAATCCGACGATGGCGAGCCGGTGTTCGAACCTTCCTCCGGCCCTGGTCTTTTTGGTTCATGGGGTTACCCGGTCGAGGATTCTTCACGTATGAATGGCCAGGGCATCATCTGGGGTTTTCCCAATGGATCTCCTGCCAGCGGTGATCTGGGCGAAATCAGCAGCCTGCAATTTCACCCCACTGTGTGCAAACTGCTCGGCATCGAACCCGCCAAGGATGCCAAAGGCGAAGCCTTGTCAGTCAAATAGGGTCACGGGCCCTTAGCTGCCTTGAGGTTTCGCGTGCGATTCGCTTGCACTGCCCGAGCGATGGTGGAAAGTGCAAGGCACATCATGAACTCTTCCAAGCACCTCGACGATCTTTTCACCCTGCTGGCTTTCCCCAGCATCTCCACTGACAGCGATTACAAGGACGACCTTGACCAATGCGCCGATTGGCTGATCGGCAAATTGAACGATGCCGGTCTCAAAACAGAAAAACACCCTACCGCCGGACATCCGGTGGTCATCGCTCGCAACGAACATCAGCAAGGGCGCAAAACCGTCCTCATCTACGGACACTACGATGTGCAACCCGTCGATCCCGTAGAGCTATGGAACTCGCCCCCTTTCGAAGCCACTGTCAAAGATGGCGTCATCTACGCTCGCGGATCGACCGATAACAAAGGGCAGCATTTTGCCCACATCTGCGGTGTCGCCGATACCATCAAAGAACACGGCGACCTGCCAGTGAATCTTATTTTTCTGCTTGAAGGCGAAGAGGAGATCGGCAGCCCTAACCTTGAACCTTTTCTAAAACAACACGCTGACGATCTCAAATGTGACGTGGTGGTGGTCTCCGATACCGGCATGGTCGGTCCTGGCATTCCCACCCTGACCTATGGACTACGAGGCATCGCCTGTCTCGAGTTCACCCTCAAAGGCCCGTCGATTGATTTACACTCCGGCATCTACGGCGGAGCCGTTGCCAACCCCGCCACCGTGGTCGCTGAGTTGATTGCCAGTTTGCATGATGCCGATGGCAAAATCGCCATTGAAGGATTTTACGACGACGTCAAACCACTCGAATCCTGGGAGCGCGAGCAGTGGGCCGATTTACCCGATGGCGAAGCCGCCACACTGAAAGAAACCCATGTACCTGCCTTGTTTGGCGAAGCTGGCTACAGCTCGCTCGAACGGCGCTGGGGTCGCCCTACCGCAGAAGTGAACGGCATCGGCGGAGGTTACCAAGGCGAAGGGTCCAAAACGGTCATTCCCTCCCAGGCATTTGCCAAACTTTCCTTCCGCCTGGTACCAGGCCAGGATCCGGCAAAAGTCCTGCAACTGGCCGAAGCTCATTTGATAAAACACTGCCCCGACGGTGTGAATATCGAAATCGACGCCGGTCACGCGGGCAATCCCTATGTGATGGATGCTCACTCCAACTACGGCAAAGCCGCGCAGTCCGCGCTGCAAAAAACCTTCGATGCGGATCCTGTATTGATCCGTGAAGGCGGTAGCATCCCCATCATCGACAGTTTCAAACAAGTGCTCGGTGTGGACACCCTGATGTGCGGGCTCGCCCTGCCCGACTGCCAGGCTCACGCCCCCAACGAGAACTTCCCCATCGCCAATTTTGAAGCCGGCATCAAGCTGAACCGCCTGCTGCTGCAAGAGTTGGCCGATTTGGACTGAAAATATAGTCCGGCCTCACTAGCTGGTTCCCCGCTGGCAACCCCTATCACTTGATTGCACCTTTAAGATGCGGGCTGCGGTCCGTATCTCAAAGATAGGCACCTTTATTTGTCTCCGGCAAAAAAAACTCAGGGATCAACTGCTTTCATGACGACTCAAAGGTAAAGAGATCATGTCCGACCCAAATTCCAGCACCCAGGCGGCCCCCGCCGACCATCATAGCTCCACCGCTATTGATTGGATGGAGATGCTGCGCCGCCATGACCAGCAATTGCGGCAAACCGTTGCCGCACGCCTAAGCGGAGGTCACGAACACCAGCTGGACGACATCATGCAGGAGCTGGCCATCGCCGCCACCAACAGCACCTGTCCTCCTGAATCAGAGGAAAAAGCGCTGCCCTGGCTGCGCCAGATTGCCCGGCATAAAGTCCAGGATCACTGGCGAAAAGTTCAGCGCCAGCAACGACTGAACACCCGCCTCGAAAACTGCCCCCCCGAGCAAAGTCCGATTCCCACCCCTTTCGAGTGGGTGATGCAAATTGAATCCAAAGAGCAAATTTTATCAGCCCTCGATCAACTACCGGAAACAGACCGCGAGCTCTTATTGCAAAAATACCGCCAGGGAAAGAATTGCCAGCAGTTGGCTCGCGATCAGGGAGTCTCTCTGAAATCCATCGAATACCGTCTTGCCCGCGCCCGCGGCCTGCTGCGTCGTATTCTCAATTCGAGCCAGGAAACTCAATCCTTATGAAAACGCCAGAATCCATACCCTCGACAGACCAGGACGGCCTACAAATCGAACATCGGATCCAATCGTTGGTTGATGATCATCTCGACTCCTCTGCCCGACGGGAATTGCTTGGCCACATCGACAGCCAACATCCGGAATACTGGCGCTACACCGCGCTTGCTTTTGTCGAACAACAATTCATTCGCGAAGCGCTGGCTGAACAAAACCCGGCGATCCATGTTCTCCCGCTTGAAAGCGCTAAAACATCGAATCAAACACCACCAGCTCGATACAGCGGCGCTCAATGGGCCGTCGCCGCCTGCCTTGCATTCTCTCTGCTTGCTGGCGGATGGTGGATGGGGGGGGGAAACAAAAACCTCGCAGCGCAATCCCACAGCGTCGCCGAGCGAGCTAACGGCAACCATTCTACACCGGAATCAGCTCCCACCACCACCAGCTCAGCAACCCTGCCGCAGGCACTTGCGATGAATGTGCCTATTTTTGATGCGACCAGAGACGAACAGGCCGCACTGGAACAACTGCAAAGCTCGGTGCAATCCTTGCGCAAAGCCGAAAACATTCTCCATCAACGTGGTTACAACACCTCAACCAATACTCAATTCCTAACCGCTGATTTAAAGGATGGCCGCCGCTTGGTCATACCGGTCAACCACATCGTTTTTCAACAACAAGCAGAACCATCAAACACCACACAACCACAACTATGAAACTCACAAACAGCAGCACCGGATTTCGCCTCAGCTCGGCCATCGCCTGCGCCGCCTTGCTGATAGCAGGCAGCATTCACGCCGAAGACAAACAAGCAAAAAAACCGGCACCCGAAAAATCCGCCCCCTCAGTCAGTATCTCCATTTCCCAGACTGACAGCAAAACTGAAAAAACCACCCAACTCACTCCTGAAATTGAAGCCGCGCTTAAAAAAGCACTCGGCGATGAAAAGATGGTACAGACCATCATCAGCAGTATCGCTGCAGCTGAAAAAAACACCTCCAAAGAAATTGATACTAAAGCTGGAAACAAAAGTTCCGTCTCGGTGATTTCCAGCGCTTTCATTGTCGGCCCTGATGGCAAAATGACAAAAATTGACGGAGACAAAGAAACTTCGACTAGTTCCAAAGTTAGCAATAACATCGACCTGAGCCAGGTTATCAAAGTTTTTGCCTCAGCCTTCGGAAGTTCGCTCGGCACCGGCAATGCGGAAGGGCAAAACAAACCCATGCTCCAGTTGACTGATCTGAAAATCAAAACCACCAAAGATGGCCAAGTCAGCATCATCGACCTGACTCCTGAAAAAACTGTCCATGCAATGCCCGCGAGCACAGCGGTCCAGACCGAACTCAAGGAGATCAAAAACAGACTCGCCAAGCAGGAAAAACTGCTTGAAAAAATCCTCCAGCAACTGGAGGCTCAGAACAAATAAGGGTAGAGCAAAAATGCCGCTGAAGTGCGCCTCCAGCGCTTTCCACCAAGGTCTCCGAGCTGGGTTCAGCACGAGGCCTTGGTTTTTTTACCTTTCATCAGCTGAAAGTGGAACCCCGCATAGGTCAATGTACCCGAGTTTAAATTGAGGTTTAAAACTACGGTGTCGGCACATCCAGGGCATTGGCGATAACTGATAAAATTATCATAACCAGAAACACCGCCCCTGTAATATTACACCACAGCTTTGCTTTTTTTGAAGCCTCCAAAGCCCCGTCAAAATCACCTGCCTCGTGAAGACCTGATACCTTGGTCGCAAATACAATCGCCACGATAGCGGGAATGCCCGGCACAAAACAACAGAAAAAAGAAAATACCAAACCAATAACCGCCTGCACCAAATACGTGGGAGGTTGCTTCAAATCCCCTTCAGCGCCTAGGCGCCGAGCCACCCCTTGTGGCAAATCCGGCACATTAACAGTTGGGCTCGCCGCTGCCGCCATGCTCGACGAATCCGTCGGCGCCGCCAGCGAGTTTTCAACTCCGCCGCCCATCGCCGGGGCTGTCACCGGCGGCTTCTTTTTAAACGGTGTTTCCTCTTTTAAATAACGACCCGCCAGTTTATGCACTTCTGACAAAGGAACCCAATCACTCATCCCCTCCCTCCACACCCGCGTTTCCGCCGAGATGATCCCATCCCTGACCAAATCCCCCAGCTCCTCTTCCGTCACCGGACCGCGCTGCATATCACCTCGTGCGTAAAACCATTCCATCACTTTATCTTTTAAAAATCCATTCCTTTTCCCCGCCACTTATTTGGCAAAATTAAGGGTTACGGTAATCCTGCTGCCAAGTTATCGACACTTGCGCTACAGTGCAAGACTTGAGATAGTAGTTTCAACTCAAAAAAACACCTTCGGCAGCACAATCCTATTCAAAGCAAAAAAACATGAATCCGCTCAAGCACCTACTCATCCACCCCCTGTTGTTAATCCTTGCAGTCTGGGTCTTCACCTCCTCCTCGTCCCACGCTCAACAAATCAAGGGCAATGGCTGGCAAGTCAGCCAACAAGGCGGCGCCTGGCAGTTCCGTTACCAAGGTAAACTGGTCACCTCCTACCATATAAAAAGTGTGTTACGGCCCTATTTCTATCCCCTGATCGGCCCCACGGGAGAAGGCGTGACACGCAAGTTTCCGATGAAAGAAAACGTCGCCCATGAATCGACCGACCACCCCCACCACCGCGGCCTGTGGTTCGGACTGGGCAAGGTCAACGGCATTGACTTTTGGCACGAAAAAGAAGGCGCGGGCCAAATCGTGTTCGCCGGACTGAAAGGCATCCAAATCAAAAACCAGGCCGTGACACTCAAAACCGCCGATGACTGGATCGATCCCGGCTCCGGATTAAAAATCATGGAAGATCGTCGCGACTTCACCTTCAAGAAAGAAGCCGATGGTAGTCTGACCGTCGACGCCACCATCACCCTGATGGCCACCACTGGCGATGTCAAAATCGCCGATGATAAAGAAGGGGCTTTTGCCATCCGCACCACCCCGTCGCTACGCCTGAAAGGGCCCGTCGCCAAAGGGCACATCCTCACCAGTGAAGGACTGAAAGATAACGACGCCTGGGGCAAACGTGCCAAGTGGGTCGATTATTACGGCCCTGACTCCCAAGGCGATATTTACGGCATCACCATTTTTGATCACCCCGACAGCTTCCGCCATCCTACCTGGTGGCATGCCCGCGACTACGGTTTGTTCACGGCCAACCCTTTTGGCCAAGGACACTTTGAAAAGGGCGCCGATGAAACCGCCGGAGATTACACCATCAAAAACGGTGAATCTTTAACTCTTAAATACCGTGTATTGCTCCACCACGGCACACCGGAAGAGGCCAAAGTGGGGGAAGCTTATAACAGCTGGACAGGCAAATGATCGCAGCTCAATAATGGCCAGCATGGCCGCGGCCACCTCCGCCACCATATCGGTAACTGCTCCTGCCTCCACTGTAGGAACCCCGATAACTGGTGCGAGTGCGTGTGGTATACGTCCGGGTGCTGGTGCCGGAAAACCCTCCAAAAATACCCCGAGCCGGTGTCGGACGAGTCACGGTAGTTCGTCGAATCACCGTGCCGTAACCCTGTTCATAACCATTGTAACGGGTATCACGGCCATATCCATACTCAGGGTGAAAGGCATTGCCGTAATTACCTCCGCCGTAACCCCTCCCTACATAACCTGCGGTATAACCACTGCCCCCTCCGTAAGCCCCCCGCCCCGCATCATGGCTGGCATAAGCAGGCCCTTCAGTTTGTTTTTCCTTATGCGTTGATTTCTGTTGTGCCGTTTTTGTTGTGCTTTTTTCCACCGCAGAAGGCTGCGCGTTTTTTTGTGCCGTGGCCACTTTCACTCCACATTTGCTATGCCCGCTGACTTCCCAGGCATACACCGGCTGTTGATCCTTAAAGGTCTTAAAATTGTAATAGGAATAAACCGGCCTTTTGCAGGTCGGGCAGTCAGCAAGAGTCTTGCGCCGTTCGCCCGCTTGGGAAAGCGGAGCAATCATCACCGTCGAAGTAATTACCAGACTCATCAATAAACTAAAAAAGGGAGCATTTTTCATCATTTCATCAGGGTTTGACCCATTCCAGGCCGTTTTTTTCGAACTATTCACTCAGTAAGACGGGCTCACCCAGTAAATATTCACCCTTTTTCCCTATTTTTCAAGCCGATGCAAAACAATGCATTCGGCTCACCCTTTTTTCCCAGCCGCTACAGGCGTTTCATTGAGGCGCTTATTCTTAAAAGCAAAACCGAGAAAAGCCACACCGATCAAAACCATGAACAAAGAATAAAACTGCCCCCGTGGCAGGCCTATGATCAAACCCGCATCAGGCTCGCGGAAGTTCTCTGCCGATATCCGGAAAATCGCATAAAAGATAAAAAACAACCCGGTAAGAATCCCATGATATAGGTTTTTCCAACGCAAGCGCACAAAGATCAGAATAGAAAACAATAACAGCCCCTCGAGCCCCGCTTCATAAAATTGGGATGGGTGACGTGGTGGTAAAAACTCGCGCAGCACCGCTTGCACCGCGACATCTCCATTACGGTTCGCTTCGATCACCGCCTCTGGATAAGGCAAACCTGTTTTGACCAACAATTCCTGAATCTTAACCGGCACCATGTCATAAATCTCCGCAGGGAACTTCATCGCCCATGCCACCGAAGTGACCCGGCCATACAGCTCTCCATTGATAAAATTGGCTAAGCGAACCAGAAACAAACCAATCGGAGCCACCACCACCAGATTATCGCCCACCCCGCACCACGATATTTTATTTCGCCAGGCATAAAACCAGGTGAAAATCACCAAACCCAAAATGCCCCCATGACTGGCCATGCCGCCTTGCAGAAAATAGAAGAAAGTCCACGGAGCGTGAATGAAACGATCGAAGTCATAAAGCAACATATAACCCATGCGCCCTCCCAACATCACCCCGAACAAAGCGCAGAAAGTAATGAAGTCGGCTACCTGGTCCTCCTTCAGCTCGGAATAACCCTTGCGCACTAACTGACGCAACAGGAAAAAGCCCAGCACAAAACTGAGCACATAAGCTAAACCATACCACCGGATTGCCAGCTTCTCCGTAAATTGAAAAAGAACGGGATCGAGGTTGTGTAAATAATATTCGGCTATCAAGATGGGGAATCACACACCATGAAGCCCCACTGTTCAATGGTTAATTCTCAAATATTGGTTTCACTGCTCCGAGCGCTGCAAAAAGCTTTGGCTAGATAGCAACTTGCATCCCCCCCCGTTCTTCTATTATACTCAGAAAAACAGGATCCCTTTTTTCTATAAACACCTATGCATACCCGCGACACCACTCCAAGCCCTTCCAAATCAACTGACCAACCCATCACCCAGGTTGCTGCCCTCGCCGCACTGGTGATCAGCTCGGTTTTTGCCCTTGGCTGCGTTGCGGCAGGATCCACCTCCGCAAGCCTCGGTTCCATATCATCCATTTCAGGCTCCTCCGCCAGCAGTGCCGCCAACCACCACCACCATCACAGCGCTTATTACAACGATGTTCGTGAATCCACCGCAACCGCCATCATAGCCCAAGCCTCCACGGCTGAAGTCCTGCGCAGTGTCAGTCGTGCAGCCAAACAGCACGGCATCAGTGATTGGGAGGCGCAACAGGATTCCTACATTGCCCTCGGCGAAGGACTTCGCCAGGCCGGGCTGACTCCAAACCAAGCTCAAAAATGGATCGCCCGCCTTAGTCCTGGCAATCAACAAAACGCCCAGCTCATGCTGCAAGCTTATCAAGCCTGAGCCTGTTCTGTTGCCCATCCGTTTCATGATCCTCCGCCTGCTGCTCTTCGCAGTGATCGCCATCGGCGAGTCGGAAGCATGGGCGGTAGCTGATCCGCCGCCCGCCCTCTCCCTCGTCACCGTAACACCCAATACCGGCGGATCCAGTGGAGGTCACAGCGCTCTGCGCATCGATGATCGCATCTACCACTTTCAAGCCGGCAACGACTCGCTCTTGCTCCTGCGCCGGGATTCCTGGGAATTTTTCGAACGCCACTACCGTCAACTGGACAACCGCAGCATCACCCTGCTGCCCCTGCAACTCGCAGCCAAAGACGCCCGTAGCATCAAAGCTCGCTTCGGCAGAATTTTAGCGGTTCAACAAAAGTTGATCTCCCGCTGGCAAACACTCAAAATAGAACAGCAGTGGTTCGAGCATTTGAGCGAAGGTGATTTGTCCGTCTCGATCCCGATCGTCGCTTATTTTGATTCCCAACCGTCCAAATACACCCTCGACCTACGAACTCTAATCCATACCACCCTGGGAGCCCCCTACCTTGACCAGCATCTCGAAAAAATAACCAACATGCTTAGATCAAAAGCAGATCTATCCAGTCGATGCCAGGCCAACCAACTCACCCTCGACACATTTCCACAAACCTACGAGATCGAAGCCGAACTCCGGCTCGAGCAACTCACCTTGCGCGAAGCACTTATCATTTTAAAACAAGGCAGGGGCACCTCCTCCTCACAACTCATCTCCCCTGACGATACCCCGCTGTGCAAAGGTGAACGCAAACAATTACAACAACTAGCAGACTCTTATCGCAGATCAATCCCACGTCTGCTGCAATCAGTCCGCCCCGATCGCGGCGAAGCTCTGCTGGTGGCTATCGCCCGCTACGATGTGCTGCAACGCTCACTCAAACAAAATCGCCTGTTGTTGCTCAACGTCTTTCCCACTGACGAACGAGCCCTCCCGCTGATGACAGCCAAAGAGACTCGACGCCATCATCAACTATTAAACGCCTTAACCCAGCAAGGCGCAAAAAATTGGCAGCAACTGCGCCAATTCCATCTCAGTACGGGTCACCCCCTGACAGAATACACTTACCAGAAAATGGAAGACAGCGCATCCCGCTATGCCCAGGCTCGTGATGCCATCCATAGGGAACAGCCCCTGCAAACCTGCTCGCCGGATCTGTTGCTTCCTCTTCGTAAAGGAAAAATCACTCCACTCAAAATCCTGACGCTGTCAGCAAGTGCGCTCAATCAAGCTCGGCAACAGGCCGCCAACTGCTCCCACAACTACCTCTCCGATCTCCACCACTTATATGGCTACTCATTATTGCGCCACAATTGCACCACCGAACTAGCGCGCATCATTCAATCGGCCTTCCCAGATTCAAAGGATCTCAGCCGAGCCCTAGGAGCAACCATAGCCCCCCATCAAGGACTAACCCTCATCCCTGCGATATTTTCACGTGAAGTGCAAAGCCAGTGGCACACCTCCGCCGCAGTGACCTTACCCGCTCACCGAATCGAACAGAGCCGCTCCCTGCTCCCACAAAAATCCCACCTCTGGAAAAAACTCCGCGAAAGCAATCGCTGGACCTCAACCGTCTATCCCGGTTCGATCCACGACTCGGCTTTCCTCTTTTTCTCCGACGGAGCCCCTATCCTGCGTCCGCTACAAGGCAGCGCCAATCTACTTTTCGGCCTAGGCCATACCGGCGTAGGCCTCGCCACCGCAGTGACCAGCAACGGTCGCCGCCGAATAAAATACGGCCTGAACGGCCTGTTTTACAGCCTACCCGAAATCATCGGCATCAGCATCCGCAAAGGACGCTACGACATCCTACCGCAGGATGATGTTCCACCGCCAGCCCTCGATTAACCTTCACGAACACCTTCTTGCTAGGGACCTACCTCTTGCAGCAAATCTAAAGCTTGGGAAGACGCAATTTCATAAACTTCAACTCAAGTGTTGATCGCCCGGCTTGCCATCCCTTTGATGGAATCCAGCATCTTCTTCACCATGGTATGTTGCGTAGCCGCCTGCCTCACCACGAGTTGACTTGCCTCTCCTCCAAAAAAGCGCTGGCGAATCAGAGCCGAAAACTATGCCCCATAATGCTAAGGCCCGCGGCAAAAATAAAATACCCCAAACTACTTGCCTTTTTAATCTCCATCTACGTTCAAATTCTCCCAAATAGCTTGCTATTATCGAGAATTTCGCCCTTGATGGAAATCAAAAATCCTGCGCATTTTGGGGTATCTATTAATTGCCGCGGCCCTAAAGTTTCCTTCAACATCATTCCGCCCTTTTAGGGCTGGCATTAAAAACGATCTAACCCTAGCGCTTCGCACTAGGCTATCTCATTTTATCCTTACAGGACAGTTTACTCACATCTCTTTTGCACCAACGGTGCTCAATGATATAGCCCAGCGCGAAGCGCTGGGTAAAAAATCCAATTTCCCCAGCCCTGTAAGGGCGAAACTCATAGCGATTAGCACCTTAACCATTCTATCTTACACCCCACCGTGCGCCCCTCTGCGTAATTTGCCTTCAAGCAATAATCTCCCGCCGCCACTTCACAATCCCCTCACACCCGTCCTCAATCAGATCCAACACTTTTTCAAAACCTTCCGGACCACCATAATAAGGATCGGGCACCACTTGATCTTCAAAATTTTCACAAAACTCGCAAAACAAACGCACCTCTCCTTTTGCCCCCTGACGCCCCTCTTTCAGCGCCAACACCTCGGACTGATTATCAAAATCCATCACTAGGATCAAATCGAAATCATCAAAGTCCTCGACCTCGATCCCACGCGCACGCCCCTTCATTTCATAGCCCCGTGCCTCCGCTGCCACCGTCATCCTCGAGTCCGGACGATTACCCGCATGCATGTGCAAAGTCCCGGCAGAATCCACCTCAATCTCATCGACCAAACCCTCTCGCTCAATCACCGCCCGCATCACATTCTCCGCCGTCGGTGATCGACAAATATTGCCCCAGCAAACAAACAGAATTTTATATGGATCTTTCATCAACAATTAGAGGTGCTGTGATCAACACTGATTTGCATTACTTGCCATGACTTAAACCCTTCTTCCTTATCAGTGCCCATCAGTGCCCATCAGTGCCCATCAGTGCCCATCAGTGTTTATCAGTGTTTATCAGTGTTTATCAGTGTTTATCAGTGTTTATCAGTGTTTATATTTATTGTCCTGTAATGCATTTTCACCACACTGACTCACCACAAGCAGTATACCACACACTACGGCCGTGCCACA
>JAJRVS010000151.1 GCA_024277195.1 Verrucomicrobiota bacterium
ATGCTTCCCTATACAAGACTTAGCGTAAGGAAATCGCAATAAACGCGTAGCCCGGTTCATCATCTGAACAAAATCCCCCAAGCAAATAATTGACGGAAGCCTGTCGCGGGCTTAGCCAATCCCCATGAACCTCAGCCAATCCCTTCTCAAGGCCTCCAGTGAACTTTCACACGTGGTGGATGAGCTTTCTTTCTCCCCGCCAGTGACTCATGTTTATAACCCGCTCAACTACGCCCTTCGCTCCCACAAGCAATTTATCAAACGCTACGCCAATGATCACAAACGAGTCGTTTTCCTCGGCATGAATCCCGGCCCTTACGGCATGGCACAAACCGGAGTGCCTTTTGGCGAAATCGCCGCCGTCCGCGATTGGATGAAAATCAAAAACCCGGTTGACCGTCCCACCCTGGAGAATCCCAAACGCCCGATCACCGGTTTTGCCTGCACCCGCTCCGAAGTGAGCGGCCGTCGCCTTTGGGGTCTGATGGAGAAACGTTTTGGCACTGCGGAAAACTTCTTTAAGGAACACTTTGTGCTGAACTACTGCCCCCTAGTTTTCATGGAAGAAGGCGGTAAAAACGTCACGCCTGATAAATTGAAAGCCGCAGAAAAAAACCCTCTGTTTGCCGCCTGCGACAAACACTTGCGCCAAGCTTTACAAATCCTGCAACCTGAGTGGGCCGTCGGCATCGGCGGTTTTGCCCAACAATGCCTGCAGCGCCTCGACAAAGAAAAATCGCTGCCAGTTAAAATCGGCAAAGTCCTGCACCCCAGCCCCGCCAGCCCCGCGGCCAACCGTGGCTGGAGCGAAGCTGCAGAGCACCAATTAATCGAACAAGGCATTTGGTAGTGTTCGGCGTTTGTCAAAAGACCATACCTGCTCCCTCTATCACATCCCTACGCAAATCTCGCAACACTCGTAATTCCCCCCATTGTGCTCCCCGCATCTTACGACCACCACCCATACGTCGCGCTCCAAACTGATCTCTTTTGCATTCGAAAAAATCATCCACATAGCGCTGACTCCCCAACACCGCGCCATCGGTGAAATACCTCACTCGGCACCGCAAAGCCTCCGCCACCGGCAAACGCCCGCCACTTTCTAACACCTCTTTGATTTTCTCCTGACTGAATCCCCCCTTACCCTTCTCATAACCATCTACGCTCTGACCCTCCTCCACCTCTTCTCCCTTCACATACAGCAAACACCGATACTCCGCCTCCACCTTCTTCCATGCCACTCGACCACGCCCCGTCACCGCATAACACAACCCTTGTCGAGCTCCGCGATTGCCAGCCACCGCTGCAGCATACGAACACCAACGGTAGCCCTCCGGCTCCTTCGCCAACCCCGCCCGAATCGGATTCAGATCAATGTAAGCCGCCACCATGCGCAGCGCATCACTGCTTTCACCCTCATCCGCCCCCTGTAACAATACGCTTTTAAAGGGCCCCTCCCACAAAGTCCCACAACGCCCATGTTTTTTATTATAAGCCAACGTCATCTTCAACTTCAATTCCTTCATGAACATCGACAGATCAAACAGGCGCCCCTTCACCGATTCAGCAATTTCATCCAAACGCTCTTCAGCCCCCATCTCCCGGCAACGCTCCACCTCATCGAGCGCCTGCTTCGTCGTCCATTCGCTCTTAAAAACACTGAGTTTTTGCAAATAATCCTCCCGCGACCACCTCGCCAAAGCCATTTCCTTATCAGGCACCTCCAGCAACAAATGAAAATGGTTCCCCATAAAGCACCACGCCAGCGCCCGTAGCCCACTGAATTTAAGTTGCTTGAGCATCAAAATCCGAAAAACCTCCTTCTCATCGTCCCCGAACAAAATATCCCTCCCAGTCGTCCGACTCACCACATGATAATAGTTCGTCTGCCCCTCCGGCCCCAATAAAAACTCCCGTATTTTCCTCATAGTTGATATCCTTTCTGCTGATGCATTCTCATCCTATCAGCTGCTACCCCAAAGACAACTTTTATTTTACTAGGGGATCCTCCCCTATATTAAAAAAGATATTCGAACTTCTCCGTAGTCTCGAGCTATAGCAAATGAACTGTGATGCCCTAAAAAGCTAAACCACTACAGCCTTCCTCACAATACCGGCGCAAACATCCTCGCCACTCTCACCGCCGCGCGAAACGGCAGACTGCGGCAAGTGTAGTCACATCCATCAATCGCATGGCAATGCCGAAAATCCTCTTCCAGCATTTTTTCCACCTGCTTGCAGAATCCCGCATCAAGCACCACCACACTGATTTCAAAATTCAAGCGCAGCGAACGGTTGTCAATATTCATGGTACCAACAGAAGCCAATTGATCATCCGCCAGTATCACTTTTTGATGCAAAAAACCATCGTCATAACGGAGCATCTTCACCCCCGCTTTTGACATCGCTTCGAGATAAGAAAAGCCAGCCAGATAGACCATTTTATGATCCGGCTTCTGTGGAATCATGATGCGCACATCCACCCCGCGCATTGCCGCCAAGCGCAAAGCATTGCCCACCGATTCATCCGGCACAAAATAGGGACTGGCGATCCACAGCCGTTCTTTTGCCCGATTAATCGTATTGAGAAAAAACAGGGTCCCCCCTTCAACCTTGTCAATCGGCCCGGTCGGCAAAGGCAATACCATCATCCCCTCACCTTCTTGCTGCGCATCATTTTCTATCGTCCAATTCAAATCCGGCACCTCGCGCACCGCCCAGTACCAGTCGGATAAAAACACCAACTGAGAAACTAGGGCTGCCGGCCCACTGATTCTCACATGGGTGTCCCGCCAGCGACCAAAGCGCTCACTTCGCCCCATGTACTCGTTCCCCACGTTGTGCCCGCCGACAAAAGCCGTTTTGCCATCAACCACCACCACCTTGCGGTGATTACGAAAGTTCACTTGAAAACGATTGCTCTTGCCCCGGGTGGTCTGAAATTCGGTCACCTGTATGCCGCCCTCACGCAATTCTTTTTTATACTGTCGGTGTTTCAGCTTATGGCTACCCACCTCATCATACAGCACATAAATGAGCAATCCTTGCGCCGCCTTTCTTAATAAGAGCTCTTTCAACTCTCTGCCCAGTTCATCATCCTTGATAATAAAAAACTGTACCAGCACATAATTTTCAGCTGCCTCAATTGCTGAAAAAATAGCACCAAAAGTAGCCTCTCCATCGACCAAAAGATCCACCTGGTTATCTTTAGTAAAACGGTAACGACTGAGCTTTTCCAGCACCGTGCCATATTCGTGTTTTTCGCTCACCAAGGGAGAACGATGAGCACTCACCCCCTCAATGGCTTGTTCCAAAATTTCTCTATGCTCCTGCTCTGCTTTTTTTAAAGCCTGTTTGTAACCATTAAAAGTCCGCCGCCCGAAAATCCAATAAAGCGGAACCGCAAGCATCGGCAGACCTAGCAAAGCAAAGGCCCAAGCCCAGGTGCCCTGCGCCGTGCGCACCCGCATGATGGCATGCGCAATACTGATCACCGCCAACACCTCGGCGACGATGACTATGATCGCCCCAAAAGCAATCTTATCTGAGAGATATTCCCACCACACGTAGGACAGTGTTCCCACGATCCTTCATTAAGTCAACAAAGCCTCAATCGGCTTACCCATATCCGTGATCGGAACCGGGCGATCGCCATCTGACAACTCCTTGGCAGGGTTGATCCCCATCGACGCATGGATGGTGGCAAACAAATCAGGCACGCTGACTGGATTTTCGACCACTTTTTTGGCCAAATCATCCGTTACTCCATAAGCTCCCTTGTGGTTCAATCCACCACCGGCCAACAACACCGAAAAGGCTGTGCTCTGATGTCCACGCCCCCCTCCTCCATCAAAAGCCGCCGGGCGACCAAACTCCGTATTCACCACAATCAGAGTTTTATCCAACAGTTTGTGTTTCTCCAGGTCCAGAATCATCGTCGATAAAGCACGATCCAGTTCTTCGATCAAAACATGCTGGTTCAACTGCCCCTGGTTATGAGTGTCCCACCCGGTACCGTTGACAAAATTCAAGTTATGCGCCACTTCGATGAATCTCACTCCGCGTTGAATCAAACGGCGTGCCAACAGGCAACGCTGACCAAATTCACCGCCAAAGGATTCGCGCAAATTGGCACCTTCTTCTTTCAGGTCGAACACCTTCATAAACTTTTCCCCCGACAGGCGCAAACTTTCTTCGATCGCCGCATCGTATTCTCCCACCACCGCCTTGCCGCGTTGCGCTGCTGCACCCTCACGCATCCTACGCAGCAAATCACTACGTCTCATGTGACGATTCAAAGTGATGCCATCAGGGCGCTTGAACCCCTCCGGCCCCGAATCGGTATCCAACAAATACAAAAAGCCCGCTTTGGATCCCAGAAAACCCGGTGCTCGGGACGAACTCGGGTAGCCGATCACCACATAAGCAGGCACACCCTCGGCCACTGCCCCTCTCTCATGCGCAACCACCGAACCCAGGGATGGATACACCGTCGTGCCGCTCACCGGACGACCGGTGTGCATACGATTCACCGCTGCCGCGTGTTCATCGATCACATCATGATTCACTGTTCTAACCGCGGTCATGCGATCCATCAAACCTGCACAGCGTCCCAGATGTTCACAAACTTTCACCCCTGGCACCGCGGTATCGATCGACTTGTAATACGAACCCGCTTTTTTCTTGGTCGCCTTGGCATCACCCATCGCTTTAGGATCCCAGGTGTCAATATGAGCAGCACCGCCGCCCAGCCAAATATGGATGCAGTGCTCAACCTTGCCCTTCGGAAAAGTAACTGGGATCGACGATCCCCCTTCAGCATTCAATATTTGTGGCATGCTCGCCGCCACCGTTCCCGCTACGCCACCCATCCCCGCTGTTCTGAAAAAATCTCTTCTATTCATGATTCTATCTTTCGTAATATATTAATCCACTATTTTTAAAACTCTATCCAACTTGTTATGGCAGGTAGATGAACTCAGGCGAATTCATCATCGCCCACAGCATGTCCTCCATTCTCTCACGCCACTCAGGCCGAAGTTTCACCGTCGGCGGATCCCCTTCCTTGGCTCGTTTCTCCATCTCCTGCATGATACTGTTAGCTTCGGCCGACAAATGATTCGACCATGACACTCGACCCAGAGCCTTGCGCACCAATGGGGTTTTTCTCTGCTTGGCAGGAATCACCCGCTGCTCAAACCCCTCGTTCAACAAAGTCACGTAGAGCTTTTTCTCTTCAGCCGAAGGTTTGCGTGTCAATACCCGCAAGAACACCGCATCCACCACCTCGGCCACACTCATTCCCTCTTTCACCACCAGATCCGTCACCGCGCTATTTTCACTCAAGGTGGTCGCGCGTTTCCCCAACGATCCATTGGCTAGAATAGCTGGCTGACGAACATTAGCTTCCTGGTCCCGGACCGAATGAGGTCCCTGACGCGCTCCGGTCCAACCGAAGTTTTTCAATACGTCCACCACCGCCTGCGCTTTGGGCAAAGCCAGACTCGGACGATCACGTTCATTGGAAAGAGAAGCAAATTCCCAAGCCCGACGTGGATACCCCAGACTGATCATGACTTTTGCCTGCTGCGTGCCATCCGCATCAAACGTAAGTTCTTCCGTATCCATCTCCTTGCCCGCCGCCACCAACAGTGAATCGACCACCTGTTCCGCTTCCATCCGTCGCTGCACCGGAGCTGCAAAATTGGGCGACTCGCCCGTCTCCAAAGCGCGCGCTTTTCGTTGGTAAGCCTTGGAATTCAAAATCAAACGCGTCAGTGCCTTCAAATCATAACCACTGCTGACAAACTCATCAGCCAACCAGTTCAACAGCTCAGGATACACCGGCGGTGTTGCCTCCCAGTCATCCACAGGCTCCACAAAACCGGCGCCCATCAAACTTTTCCACATCCGGTTCACCATGACCTGGGCAAAACGCTCGTTGTGTGGCGAAGTGATCAAAGCAGCCAATTGAGCCCTCGAGTCCTTGCCATCCGTCACCACCCAATCGGCGAGATTTTTCTCTTTTATCACATCCGAAAAAGACCAGGCCGGATCAATTTTATCACCCGGTTTCATTGCCGATACGATCAAAGGTTTGCGCCCCGCAAAAGTGGAAGCCGGCACCGTAGATGTTTTTGGCAGGGTCAACGTGCCCCGGTTCAACATCGCCGCCATCTCGAACAACTGCATCTGTTTGGTCTCATGATACGGCGCGTCGTGACAACGCGCACACTTCATTTCGATTCCCAGAAAAGCGGTACCTAAAACGTGGGTCTTGGCTGCCATCGGAGAATCATTCTGCGAAGCCATGGCAAAACCTGCCGGCCCACCTTCCATCAGACTACCTTCCATCATCACCAACTCGGTCACAAAACGATCCATCGGCAGATTATCCTGCAGTGCTTCATGAATCCAATAACGGAAAGCCCCGGTATTATTCAATTTGCCTTTGAGAATATTCGGATTCTCTGCCAGCACATCCTGCCAGTAAGAAACCCAATGATCCGCCCAACGTTCATCGGCCAACAAACGATCTATCACCTGGGTTCTACGCTCGGATGGTGCCACTTTTAGAAAAGCACTGATCTCATCCGCTGAAGGAATCAAGCCAATCGTATCCAGACTAACCCGACGCAAAAATTCAAGATCACTGGTATCCTCACTCAATTCAACCTTGCCACTGCCCGCTGAATAATCTGCTCCCTGTGCGATCCACTTTTTCAACACACCACGCTGCTGCTCTGTCAAAGGCTCCCCCTTGGGAGGCATGATGTCATCCTCTGCAATTTTCGGATCGATCAACTCCAGTAGATAACTTTTCTCCGGTTTACCCGGCACAAAAGCAGGGTATTCCGAATCGCCACCTTTCAGCGCCGCCACCCGGTCATCCAGCCGCAATCCTCCTTTAGTCTTTTTGGCATGACAACGAAAACATTGATCTGCCAGAATGGGCTTCACATCCTTGGTATAATCCACCGCATCCGCCGACACTTTTTTCTTAGCGCCCTCCATCTGCTTAGTCCATTTCACTGCCAAAAATCGATCGATATCATTGTTGATAGGAAACTTGCCCACTTTGTCGCCTGGTCCGTCACTTTTCTTTTTAGTGATCACCTGCTTGGCCAAATCATGACGGCGTTTCCAGTAAGCTTGGTCATTACCCTTCTGAACCTGGCGGTTTTTGGTGTCCAGATGGCGGTAGTATTCATCCCG
>JAJRVS010000152.1 GCA_024277195.1 Verrucomicrobiota bacterium
CCGTAGATTTTGGAGCGGTAGTTCAGTTGGTTAGAACGCCGGCCTGTCACGCCGGAGGTCGCGGGTTCGAGTCCCGTCCGCTCCGCCACTTCTAAGAAGATCAAATAGAAGTCGGCATCCAATGCACCACCCGTTCACGACTACCCAGACGGGACGAGAACCCGCAAGGGTTCGACTGCCTTTGGCGCGATAGCGCTCATTATCTAGCGGCTTGTCTCGCCGAAGCCCTGGCGAAGGCGGGAAGCCTCTTTGCAGAGACGAAGTCAATCCCGTCCGCTCCGCCACTTCTAAGACGATCAAATAGAAGTTGGCATCCCATGCACCACAATAATTTCAAAGGACACTTGTCCTTAACACTAAAAGGCTTCACATTAAAATTGTGTTCAACCTTTCTTCTTCCAAGAAAACTCCGTTTTCTCCCATTGCAGAACTCTGCCGTTTGTTTGTCGTGATTGGCTGCATCGCATTTGGCTTTCCGCTCACCGCCCAAGCTGCAGACAAATCGGACAACCCCTTCCCCGCAAACTCCCCAGAACACGCCGCACTCAATGCCGCTTCAGAATACTTGAGCAACGACGCCTTCCTGCTACGCCAGGATTATTGGAAAGGGGGTCTCTCCACCGAACTCGGTAAAGCCCTGCAACTCCAGTTTTTCAAAGGCAATCGCTACCGTTTCTTTTTTGCGGTCAACCAAGCCAATCTTCCCGAGCAAGCGCTGCTGCATTTACACATCTACGACAAAGCGTCCAATGAAGTCGCCTCCACCTCGTCCAATAAGAGCGGCAATGTGATCGAACTGCAATTCACCCCCAAGTCCACCGGCCTCTATTTGGTGCTCATGAGTATCGAAGTGCCCAAAAATTCCAGTGCCCGCACCGACATCCCCTCGGTCATGTTTTACGGGTATGAATAATTCAAGCCCCCTTGGATCCTCTGAACCCCAATCAGACAAAGGCATTGGGGGCTAGTGCCTCCTCGGCCTCACCCCTCTTCGCCCTTCCTGCGTTGGCCACTCCCAGTCATGCCACTCCACCTCATCGATAGCAGTAGGTTGATCACTCAGAAAAATCACCACCCGCAACCCGTCAGTGATGTAGGGGTCTCGAGTGTAGTTGCGTCGCGGATTTCCCCGACCGGAACGCCCCACCCCTTTGACAAAAGCAACCTGATTGCTCGACGGTGAGCTGATCAAATCCTGCATCAGATAAGACCTCGCTTCATCCACATCAGGATCTATCTTGTGAGTCACCAACGTTTTATGAGTGAATTTGACACCAATATCGCGACTGATCTGCCCCACCCAAACCGGGCTACCCAGGTAGGTCACCGGAGCCTTCCAAAGCCTGAGATGATTTCGTTCATCAACCGTGCTGCGAGTTTTCTGCAAAGCCACATCCTGCGGCCTGCCAAAAAGATAGAGCGGTGAAACCGGTGACGTCCGGTAGGCTGATTTGAATAAGGAAGAAGCCACCGTGCGCCAGGCGCTGCCCAAATCCATCGTCTCTGTCAGATCCCATCCCCGGCGGACAAACATCGATAGCGCACGCTTGCCCCCGCCCACTACCACAATGTTCAACGGATCCCCCGCTGTTTTTTTATCTCCTCCCAACACCGATGGAGGTAGCGCCTCAAGGTAAGATCTCAACCCGTCTACGTCCAACGATGGCGTTGCCGGATCAACAGAGCCAATATGGGATCGCAACGTTTCTTCAAAGTTAGACCTCAAACCTGGAATAAGTTGCACAAAATCAAATTGATGACTTTCACGATCGCCGATCAACTGAACCGTGAACGCCTTCACCCCGGGGTCGTGATTGGTGAAAACATACCCCTCCACTTTTTTTCCCGGCGCAATCAGCAAAGGGATACGTTGATCAGTGAAAAACTCCATCTTCTTCTTGGATCTCAATTCCAGCAAACCCCTGCTGCGCCAAGCCGCTTCAGAAGGTGAGAAACCGAAACGCCCAACACCATTATCCATTCTCTTTTTTTCTTCATCGTCAAAACCTTCACCTGCTTGCCACGCTAAAACCGTTCAAACTATCCACTATTTCTTGCTTTGCCATCCAAATTAAGATTCAATCCTCATTCCACCAAGCCACTTCCAAACTGCGGCCATTTATTTTTCAGGAAACATCAACTACCCACTTCTAAAAGTCCACCCATGCCCCTCGACCTAACCCAGCCCTCCCATCTCGACGAACTCTATCAATTAGCGGATCAATACCGCGAAAACCCATCAAGCTCCCCCTCATCGCTTCTATCACTGGAACAGCAACAAAGCCAGAACCCCGATGCATCCCTACGTCAACGAGTCGCCCTCAAACTCGCCCGCTCCAAGGCCATCATTCAACAACAGTTCCCCGCAGGACAGACTTTTTTTATCTCCATCCTCTTTGCCGTTTACAAAGAGCACCAACGCATCCTGAGCTCCGAACAACACCCCCACGGTGAAGATTTTCTCAATCGTAAAATCCACCAACTGCATTGGCTTTTTGATGGCAGTCCGCAGATCAAATGGAAATTGATCATCATCGACGATGGCTGCCCTGATCACTCCGGTCAAATTGCCCGGGATATCCTTCAGGAAAACGACCATAACGAAGTCGCCGAAGTGCTTTTTTTGCAACAGGCCATCGATGAAAAACTCCCCGTCGTCGCCGGTTTATCCTCCCCCGCCGACAGCCAGAAAGGAGGAGCCATCCTCTACGGCATGTGGCACGCCGCGCAAACCAGTCATGCAGATAACACCACCCACCTCATCCTTTACACCGACGCCGACCTTTCAACCCACCTCGGACAGTGCGGCCTACTACTCGAACCATTCCTCAATCCTAAGACTCAGTGCTCAATCGGCTCCCGCCGTGAGCCCTCATCGGTGGTGGTCAAAAAAGGCAAGCGCAATGCGCGCGGCAAACTTTTCATCTACCTGTGGAAACGCCTGCTTCCCCCGCTTGAAAAAATCATCGATACCCAGTGCGCTTTCAAAGCCTTCCGAGCAGATCTCGTCAAAGAAATCATTCAAAATAATATCGAGAAAAAATTCGCCTTCGACATCGAACTGCTGCTCAAAACCGAACAGACCCACCCCGCCTCCACCCAAGTGATTCCGCTCGCTTGGATCGACAGCGAAGCCGCTTCAACCACCACCGATCTCGAACCCTACCTCCCCATGCTACAAAGTATCGTGCGCATGTACCGGCACTATTTACCCACCAACGACAAAGCCGAACCTTTTGCCCAATTGATCGAATCCCTCAGTCAGGAAAACTGGCAAGAACTCGCCAATGAAGTCCCTGCAGAAATCGCCGATTGTGAACCCGCTAAACTCGGTGATACCGAACTGGTGCCCGCCGACCAACTTCTAAGCAACTAAGCTCCCCTCAACCCATCCCTCCCATGAAATTCATACTCTTATTTGCCGCCCTCGGCATCGCTCTGCTCAGGCCGGTTTCAGCAAGTGATTCACCCAACATCCTACTACTTTGCATCGACGATCTGCGCCCCGAGCTCGCTTGTTACGGAGTTGATTACATCCAATCACCCAACATCGACGCCCTGGCCGCCAGCGGACGTATGTTCAGTCGCCACTACGTGCAAGCCCCCACCTGTGGGGCCTCACGCTACGCTTTACTGACTGGCAGATACGGAATCTACGGCAACATGGAACTTTTCAACCGCGCCAAACGCCTGAAATCCGATCCAAAAAACATTCCGCCCAGTATGCCTGCCTGGTTCCGCCAACATGGCTACACCACCGTCTCCGTCGGGAAAGTCTCACACCACCCCGGCGGGCGCGGAGGACCTGATTGGAATGATCCTCAACAAATCGAAATGCCCAACTCTTGGGATCGCCACTTGATGACCAGCGGCGACTGGCAACACCCACGCGGTATCATGCACGGACTCGCCCACGGGGAAATACGCGAGAATCCCAAGCAAATGGATGTCTTTCAATCTGCCAAAGGAAACGACGAAATTTACCCTGACGGACTCATCACCGATGAAGCTCTCCAACAAATGCGCCTGTTGGCTGCCAACACGGAGAAAAAACCTTTCTTTTTAGCCGTCGGCCTCATCCGTCCCCACCTGCCTTTCGGGGCTCCGGCCAAATACATGGATGCCTATCGCAACGCCCAACTCCCTGACACTCCCCACCCCGATCAACCACAAGGCAAAACCACCTGGCACAAATCCGGGGAATTCATGAGATACAATCGCTGGGGCAAAAATCCAAATAACGATGAAGAGTTCGCCCTCCAGATTCGCAAACACTACGCCGCCTGCGTGACTTACGCCGACACACTGGTCGGGCGAATCCTCAAGCAACTTGATGACCTCAAGTTACGCGACAATACCATCATCGTGCTCTGGGGCGATCACGGCTGGCATCTCGGTGAACAGGCGGTGTGGGGAAAACACACCCTGTTCGAAGAATCGCTGCGATCGCCGCTCATTATTTCCTACCCCGGCATGGCACAGCCCGGAGTAAACACTGCCTCCATCGTCGAAACCATCGACATCTTCCCTACCCTCTGTGATCTGATCAAACTGCGAAAACCAGATTTCCTCAATGGAACCTCATTGTTTCCCATTTTGAAGCAGGCTCAAACGCCCGGTCATCCGGCCTACTCCTACAAAGGCAACGCCAAAACCATCCGCACCGGCACTCACCGCCTCATCGCGCACAAAGATGGTCATCTCGAACTATACGATCACAGCAAACCCGATGGCGAAATTCACTACTCCGCAACTTCCGATCCTGATACAGCAAAGGCACTTCTGAAAAAAATGCAGCAACGGATGCCCTGATTTCCCTACTGACGGGACTTGCCTTTTTAATGAAAACGGGATAAACCAAAAAAATCATCCTACTGTTAAAGTGATTCCCCTCATTTCAATCCCTAATCCCTCCATGCAAACACCCCGACAAAATACCACTCGACGAAAATTTCTTAGCGCAACAACCGCAATGGCGGGTGGAGCCCTCATCGTCCCCTCCAGCATTTTCGGAATTGATGCCGACACCGATCTTTCCAAGATCCCGTCCACCGATCACTTCTGGTATCGCCTGCAACCCGACGGCCCCTACATCGACACACAACGCGACAACAAAGCGTTTGGCTTCACCGATGACGGCAAAATCTATCTATCCGAAGACAACGCCCGCACCTGGCCCCATCAGGCCGCTTTTGCCAACGCCAAAAACATCACCTTTTCCTGCATCCTGAAAAACGGCAACGTGCTCTTCGCCACCCGCAGCAAACTTTACCTCAGCAGCGACAAGCTAAAGTCTTATAAACAAATCATCGTCAAGGATACCGACGGCAGTGATTACATCCCCCACACACCTGCAGACCCGGAAAAACCCGGCTGGTATTTTCACTCCCTCGACGGCGAACACACCTGGGATATCGACGGCAAGGAAATGATGGTCTGGGGCAACTACTGCAATGTGCTCGGTGGCGCCGTTCCAGTGAACGTTTATTACTCCACCGACAATGGAGAGACCGTAAAGATTGCCTATTCCTTCGGACAAAACCCCCACTTTCAGGAAAAGCTCGCCAAGGGGCAAACCCGAAAAGGCCCCTTGTTGGGCAACCCGGACAACTCAACCGTCTGCCGCCACATTCACTCGGTTGCCTACAACCCGGCGGAAAAGACCTTTTACGCCTGCACCGGTGATCACGACCGAACCGTCGGCCACGAATGCCATTGGATACGTGGCAGCTACGATGCCAGCAAAGACAGCTGGGATTGGAAAGTCCTGGTCTCCAGCAATTCCAACTCGCGCTACAAGTCCGGCGGCATCAACTTCGTCGACGGCCAGCTCTACTGGGCAGCCGATGCCAATGGCAAAAACGGCACCATGCCGCACGACCGGGGTATCTTCACCTGTGCTCCAGCAGACATCGCCGATCCTAAAAAACACAGCCTGCTCTTCAACCCGCAGTATGAATCCGCCAATCTACTGATCGAAGACAAAGTGATTTTATCCGCCCACTACGGCCCCGCCTCCCCCTACAACACCGGCTTCATCTACTCCCCGGATATGGGCAAAACCTGGGCGCAATACGACCTCAAACAATTCGGCAAAAGCTCCCCGTTGCGCTTCAATAAAAAGAACAGCGACGGCTGGTTCCGCGTGGACTTGAGAAAAGGATGGATCGAACGCAGTCAGGTTTTATTTATCAAACCAAAAGAGCCTTCTGCCTAGCCAAAAAGAGCATCAACACTGGCACTTGACGCAGTAAAAAGTAGAACGTTGTCCAATAATACAACGCTTGATCAAGGTCTTGCATTTTCTGCAAGCCTCGCCTTCCCGACCATAAACCATCAGCTCCTGTTTGAAATAACCCGGTTGCCCATCTTCACGAACAAAGTCACGTAAGGTCGTGCCTCCACTCAGAATCGCCGCTGTCAGCCGATCTTTGATCGCCTCAACCAACACCCTAAGCCGCTTGCGTGATATTTTCCCTGCTGCTCTGTTGGGATGAATACCCGCCATGAACAACGCTTCACAAGCGTAGATATTCCCCACTCCCACCACCACCTGGTTCGTCATGATGAAGGTCTTAACCGCCCCTTTTCTCCCTCGCGCTTTTTCCTCGAGATAAGCTGCACCAAAATCATCCGTCAACGGCTCGGGTCCCAGATCCTTGAACCACCTCATCTCCTGCCAGGCCCCGCTGGTCCAATCCACCAAGCCAAAACGACGTGGATCGTGATAGCGCATTTGCTGACCTGTATCTAACTCAAACACCACATGGTCGTGTTTACGCAATGACACTGCCGCATCGCAAATACGCAAACTGCCAGACATGCCCAAATGAATGACCATCCAGCCTTTTTTTGTTTCGAAAATCAAATACTTGGCACGGCGATGAATAGACTCTATCTGCTGGCCAACCAATTCATCCAGCCCCTCCGGCACCGGAATGCGCAAACTCGCCTGATGCACCACCAAATCCGTCACCTGTCGCCCCGCCACATGTGGGATCAAGCCGCGGCAGGTGGTTTCAACTTCAGGCAGTTCCGGCATCAACTCCAAATAGCATAAATACAAACAGCAATGAACGTTCCTGGGAACAGGATTCGACAAATCCGATCCATCTTCAGCGCCATTTCCTCTTTACCGACCTTCACCAGACGGCTGGTAGTCACTGCTTCCATCAAGGCAATAAACACCATGATCGTCGCAAACAGAATGAAACCATCCATGCGGGTGATATAAGAAACCTTTGGCAACATCGCCCCCAGGGCAAATCGATAGGCAATCAAGGTTAACATCGAAGTGATCGAAACACTGATCTGCGAACCCGCTTCAGACGGGTGGATCCAGAATACGATCCACGACATCATCACGATCATCAACAAAGGCAGCAAGACCTTGACCAGATAATAACCAATGTAACGTTTCGCGTGGAATTTAAATGCCATGCCCGGTAGTGAGTTGCCCCCTTCAAGTAATTCCAACGGGCTGGCATCCACCTCCCAACCAGTGATTTCCCAATCTGGCAAAGAAAGTTTTTTAGCCAGACCTGAACGAAACCTACTATCGGATGATTGTTTTAAGATAATATTTTTGTAATCAGATTGGGCTGACACCAACTGGATAACAAAAGTATGCTTATCCAATGGAAAGTCGTGCAGATCCAGTGGCTGGGAAAAACTCCCCCAGAAGCGCTGCACCCACTCCACGCTCCCATCCGCCGCTACCGTCACTCGGTCAGGAAAGGTTTTTACTAATCGTTGCTGATTAGTGATCTGCAAAACAGGATCCCAGACGTCAGACATGTCCATTGCCCTGAATTCCGCCCATCCTTTCAAACGATCATCCTGCCAGTGAGCGAGAACCACAACATTGGCAGTAAAACTTTGTTTTGCGCCATCAATTTCTGCAATGTCGAGCACCTTGATCGCAACCTCCACTTCGGTTTTGCCCCCCTTACTGTCCGGTCGCAGAGTCAGATCCACATCCTCTTCCTGCGCCTGAATGCAAGTCAATAATCCGGATGCCAACAGCATCAATCCTGTTAATAAGTGCAAAAAGGGTCGTTTCATCTGCCCAACAGTTTACGCACTGACCGTATCGGTCAAATGATACCTTTGCTGCTTGAAACTAGCAGCTTGTTACGGTTCACTTTGTGGATCATATTCGAGGCGATTAGACCTCAGCAGATAAAACAAGCTATCTCCGTGCGCTCCCTCATTCTGCAAATAGCCCGCCTCGGCACCCTTATCGCCATCGTTTGGATGATACGCGAGCACCAATTGCGGCTCCGCGTGCAGGGGGATCGACCGATCACTCTCAGTGAAGTTCAGGTTTTTCTCCCCCAGGCACATCGGCTCTCTGCCGATGATTCTCCCAAAGCCGGCTTGTGGGTTCACGACCAGAATGGCAAAAACGTCGGATACGCCGTGCGCAGCATGCCGCAGTCCCGCGACATCATCGGTTACTCCGGCCCCAGCGACGCACTCATCGTTTCCGATGCAGCGCTTACGGTACTAGGAGTTGCCATCCGCCACAGCTACGACACCCCCAGCCATGTGGAGGACGTCACTCTCGATTACATTTTCATGGAAAGCTGGAATGGAAAATCCTGGGATCAGGTCGCCGAGATGACCGATCTGAAAAAAGCACGAATCTACGGAGTCTCCGGCGCCACCCGGACTTCCGAAGCACTCGCCCTGTCGGTCAGCAAACGTCTGGATCTAAATAACGGTGGCCCACACCATTCCCAGTCCCTCACCATTCGCTGGCAAGACATCAGTCTATTTCTGATCGTCTGCGGAGGACTCGTTTTCGCTTTTGTCAAAAAAGAAAAACTCCAAAGCTATCGTTGGTTGTGGTCGATTGCCGTCTTCATCACCCTCGCGTTCATCCTCGGTGATTTATTAGCCCTGGCTCTGTTGGTCGGCTGGGCCGAATCAGGCATCCCCTGGCGCATGGTTCCCGGACTAACCCTGTTATTTATCAGCGCCGTCCTCGTTCCCTGGGCAACCCGGCAGCCGGTCTATTGTCAATATATCTGCCCGCATGGACACGCCCAGCGTTGGTTGATGAAAGTCCTGCCCGCCCGTTTCAGCCTGCGCCCGGACATTGATTTCAAATGGTCACTGAAATGGATCGCCCCCAGCTTGATTCTGCTAGCCCTGATCACATCTTTCCTCAAGCTCCCAATCGACTTGGCTGGACTCGAGCCCTTCGATGCCTACTTGATTCAAATGGCTGGTAAAGCCTCCATCATAGTCGCGTTTGTGGGTTTGGTGATTTCTCTATTCATCCCCATGGCCTACTGCCATTACGCTTGCCCCACTGGCTGGCTGCTCAACTTCGTTCGACGTCAGGGTGGGGGAAAACTATTGCGCAGCGATGACGCTATTGGCTTGTTGTTATTACTGATCACTTTTATCCTTTATTATTTTCACAGCCCCATTCACACTTGGCTCGTATCTTCGTAAGAAGGACAATTAAATAATCCCACATCCCAAAATACCACCCCCTTAAAAAAATACTTTTTGTCAAAACCCGCGTCCAATACTGACAATACCCGCTCTCTATTATTGACGAAGCTATCACCTAGCCGAAAATCACCACATCATTTTATGAAATTCACCCAAATTTTATCCACCCTCTTATTCGCTCTCTTCCTCACTAGTGAAGCGCGTAGTGAAACCGTCCTGGTCGAAACCGAATCGTTTGAAAAACGCGGCGGCTGGAAACTCGACACCCAGTTCATCAAGATCATGGGCTCACCCTATCTGCTCGCCCATGGTTTGGGCACCCCCGTCACTGACGCCACCACCCAGGTCAAGTTCAGCAAACCCGGCAACTACCGCCTGTGGGTGCGCACCCTGGATTGGGTCGCTCGCTGGAAAGCTCCGGGAGCTCCAGGCAAATTTCAAATCCTGATCGATGGGAAAACCATTGATCAAACCTTCGGCAACAAAAGTGCCACCTGGCATTGGCAGGACGGCGGCATGGTGACCATCAACAACAAAAACACCACGATTGCCCTTCACGACCTGACCGGATTTAATGGCCGCTGTGATGCCATCCTGTTCTCCGACGACCCCGATTTTGTGCCTGACAATAGCAGCGAGGTTCTACCCAAATGGCGACGTGAATTGATGGGGAAATCCGCAGAGATCATTGACGAAAAACCCTTCGACCTGGTATTTGTCGGCGGCGGATACGCCGGTTCCTGCGGAGCCATCGCCGCCGCACGAATGGGATTGAAAGTTGCGCTGGTACAAGATCGCGGTGTGCTCGGTGGCAACGGCTCTTCCGAAGTCCAGGTCTGGGCGCAGGGCAATACCCCTGCCGGACTCTATCCCATCGGTGACATCATCCGTGAATTCGAAGACCACGCCAAGGCCTCCCCCGGCACCTATGAAGAATACGAAGATGGCAAAAAAGAAAAAATCGCACGCAGTGAAAAAAACCTGACTCTTTTTCTCAACCACTACGCTTACGCAGTGGAGAAAAAAGGCGAAAACCACATCGAAGCCATCCTCGCCCTCGATACCCGCAGCAATGAAGTGCGACGCATCAAAGCTCGATTTTTCTGCGACTCGACCGGTCATGGTTCGATCGGACAATGGGCCAACGCTGACCGCGAGATGCAGCCCAAAGGGCGCATGGGCATGAGCAACATGTGGACTTGGGAAAACACCGCTAGCGAACAAAACTTCCCCGATCTGCCATGGGCTCTCGATCTCAGCGAAGCCGAGTTCCCTTACCCGCGCAAATTTCACGCCGAGTGGTTCTGGGAAACTGGTTTTGACAGGGATCCAATCAAAGACCTCGAAGCCATCCGCGACTGGAATTTCCGTGCCGCCTTCGGAGCTTTTAATGCGCTCAAAAACAAAGGCGCTCACGCCCGCAACGATCCCGATAAAAAGGCTCACAAAAACGCCCGCCTAACCTGGATGGCCTACATCGGCGGCCCGCGCGAAACCCAACAACTGCTCGGTGACGTCATTTTAACTGAACAAGACCTGGTCAGCAAAAAACCTTTCCCCGACGGCTGCGTGCTCACCACCTGGGGCATCGACCTGCACTACCCACAGGAACGCTACATGAAAAAATACGCTGACAATCCCTTCATCTCTCGCGCGGAATTTGGCAAAGGCGTGGACAAACGCCGAGGTTACCCGGTTCCCTACCGTTGTTTTTACTCCCGCAACATCGACAACCTGTTCATGGCGGGGCGCAACGTTTCTGTCACCCACAAAGCACTGGGAACCGTGCGAGTGATGAAAACCGGCGGCATGATGGGCGTCGTGGTTGGCAAGGCCGCCGCCATCGGCACCCAGTACAATTGCTCACCGCGGGACGTGTATTCCAAATACCTCGACAAACTGATCACCTTGTTACAGCAACCCGGTTACATCCGCCGCGATTCACTGGACGATGAATTTCGCGACGACCCCACTCTGCCCCACCTCTCTGCCCCGCCATCAGACTTTATTAAAAAAAGTTCGCTCAGCGGCATCGTCATCGACGATCGTGATGCTAAGCTCACTGGCAAATGGACAGAGGGTGAAGGCCTCAAAAACTACGTCGAGCATGGTTACCACTACGCCAGCCGTTCCGGCAAAAACGAAGCTCGTTTTGAGTTCCAAGTTCCCCAAGACGGCCCATACGAAGTGCGTATTTCCTGGCAGCCACATGCCAACCGTTCATCCAAAACCCCAGTCACCGTCATCAGCGCCGGCGGAGAAAAAACCACTCGGGTGAACCAGAAAATCGCTGCCCCTCTGGCCAAAGGTTTTGCCACCTTGGGAGTGTATTCATTCAAAAAAGGTCAGGACGCCGCTGTGATCTTCAGCAACGAAGGCGTCGACGGCAACGTCCACATCGACGCGGTGCAAATTCTGGCAGAGAAATAAGGAGCCTGATTTTTGTCTTCATTGATCGGTAAAAATCTTCATAAAATAGGCTCCAGTAATTGGCGATAATTTTCGCCAAGGATCTGGAATTTATCTTTTTCTGAAATCTCTGCTCCAACAACCTTGCCCAGCTCTGTTCCCAGAGACCTCGATGGCAAGTGGCTGCCAAACACAATGCGTTGCGCCCCCAATTCGCGCACGGCCATTTCGATGAAACCTGCGGTGGCGTCAAAACCTGAGGTCTCTATCAGAATATTCGGCGAATCTCGAACCGCCCGGATGCCACGCTCCCATTCGCCTCCGGCATGGGCGCAGATAAACTTTTGCTGGGGAAACTTTGCTGCCAGAGTGGCTAACTCCGTCGGAGTTGAAATCGTGGGACTTGTCCTGCCTCCGGTGATGAACCAAGTGTGTTGCATGATAACCCCCTTCAACTCCTCAATCCGTGTGATCAAGGGCTCGTAATTCGGGTGATCACAGGCCAAAGCTCCCGGCCCGCTACCAGTAAAATACACCCCGAGCATCGGGCCGTCACGCAACCAGCGATCGAGCGCATCAAGTGAGGCGGGCACGTCATTCAGATTGAGTTGGATCATTCCGATCAACA
>JAJRVS010000153.1 GCA_024277195.1 Verrucomicrobiota bacterium
GCACCGAGCTGCAGGCGCAACTCAAGCTCAGGAGCCAGGCAAATTTCCGGGAACGCTACCTGCAACCGGCCCTGGCAGCCGGACTCATTGAAATGACCATCCCAGACAAGCCAAGGAGCAGCAAGCAGAAGTACCGGTTGACGCCCAAAGGCCGGGCTGTGCTTGATGCGCTGGAGAAGGAAGGTGAGGAATGATCGCGCTCAGTTGCCGGATAAATGTTGCAAAAAATGCAACGGTTCAATTCGCCCGATTGCAGTCCAAACCCGTCGAATTCGACGGCCTTAACCAAAAAATCATTCCTAATTACCCATTCCTAATTCGTAATTCAACCAGGGATGCGACATTGAAGGGAATTATGAAGAAGGTCGGGATATGAACCATTGGCAAACATGTCCATTGCTTGACTCACTTGTGAGAAACAAGATTGGCAAAAAAAATCAGATTCCTAAAAAGGAAATTGTTGAATCAGGACAGGTTCCTGTTGTTGATCAGGGACAGAAGTTCATCGCGGGCTACTGCGATAACGTGGATAAGTTGATCGATTTTGATTTGCCGCTAGTTGTTTTCGGAGATCACACACGATGCTTTAAATATATCGATTTCCCATTTGTTCTCGGGGCAGACGGAACAAAGGTGCTTTCGCCTAACCGGGAACTCTACGACCCCAAGTTTTATTATTTTTCACTGCTCGCGCTTGATCTGCGAAATCGTGGTTATAACCGGCATTTTAAGTTGCTAAAGGAGAAGGAACTCCCACTCCCCCCACTCCCCGAGCAGAAGAAGATCGCGCACATCCTTTCGACGGTGCAGCGGGCCATTGAAGCGCAGGAGCGGATCATTGCCACCACCACTGAACTGAAAAAGGCCCTCATGCAAAAGCTTTTCACCGAAGGCCTCAGGGGTGAGCCGCAGAAGGAAACTGAAATTGGGTTGGTGCCTGAAAGTTGGACGCTTATCCCTATCGGAGAACTTTTTGAGACACAACTTGGTAAAATGCTTTCTCCGAAAGCCAAAGTCGGGACTTCACCCAAACCCTATTTGAGAAATAAAAATGTTCAATGGGGATGCATCGGCACAGACGATCTCCTCAGCATGGATTTCAACGAGCGAGAAGCTGGGAAGTTCCGTTTAGCAAAAGGGGATCTTTTGGTGTGTGAGGGGGGCGAGGTAGGACGTGCGGCAATCTGGAATGGGGGACTTGAAGAATGCTACTACCAAAAGGCGCTTCATCGTTTGCGACCAAAAAATTCGCAAATTTCCAATGAGTTCATGGCCTACTGGATGATGTTCTCCTTCTTGCTGAAAAACATCTACGGCGTTACCGGAACACGGACGACCATTGCGCATCTGCCTGAGATTAAGCTCAAGCCGCTTCTGGTTCCTGTACCATCAGCAGAGGAACAGCAGGCGATGATCGACGCATTAACAATATTCGACCAAAAGATAGAGAACCATCTCAGAAAGCTCAAAACAACTCAAGACCTCTTCCGCACCCTTCTACACGAACTGATGACCGCAAAGATTCGCGTTCACGAACTTGAGTTTCCAGGGCAGGAGATAACGGTATGAGTGAAAAAACGGTCGTTCAGGCGGTAGTGCGCCCAAAGAAAGTCGCGGTGCTCGTTCCATTTAATATCAGTGAGGAAGACTTCAGGGATATTCTTGAATTTCTCGGCTGGCTGTGGGGCGGGCGATATGCCTGTATAATTCCCTTTGATCCGGCGGATTCTGAAAATGAACTAGGAATGATCTGGCTGATGAGGTATTCACCAGATGTCGTTTTGTGGGCTAAAGGTTCGTGTAATAAAGAGTGGCAGGATCGTATTCAGGAGAATATTGCTCCGCTGTGTACAATAGCTTTGCGCTATCCCCTGTCTGACAACCTCCATATAAACCGGGCTCATTTATTTCTTTTGAATCCTGTGATGGAAAACTATGCTAGGCGGATAAATTCTCTGCCCGATACGAGTACCCGATTCAAATTTGTCAGCACAGAGTACGGTATCAGCAATCGCATTTTTTATGATCTCTCTTTTGGAGTGCTGAATCGGGAAGGTTGTGAGGGACTAGCAAAGTTCGTTCGTGCAAAAAGTGTCCACATTGAGAGCGGAAGCGTTCCAGAGTTCATTAAGCTCCACGATGATGAAAAGTATCCTTTTTCGTATCTAGATGTATCCGTATTGGAACTTACGAGAGTCAACGCCTTTGGTGGTTATGCACCCACAATATTTGTTCTTTCTAGCTCGGTTAAGGATTATGCCTGGTTTTGGAATAACAGATTTAGCTTTAGTGGCGGAGGCAATAACTGCTTAGCCGTGCCTGTTGATTCTCTGAACGATAGGGAAACGGTCTCCGCGTTGTCCTTATGGCTTATTGGTTATCACAGTGGTAGGCCGAACTATTGCAAAATCAAATCGATATCCGTATCTAAGTCGGAACTGGATTCACTGGCGAGGAAGCTGAGACCTCGCCTAAGAAAATTTGGATATGAGCATGTAGATGTGGAAGCGCCCACTAAGGCTCTCATCCCCCAAGTGGTATTTGAGCACAAAAGGCATGATATCGATGCAGTCTGGATCGACGAGTACAGCTTTGAATTCAGTTGCCCGCAAGCCTCGTTTGTGGACGAGACAAATAGTAATACGGATTGCTGGATGGTCGATCTCCGAGGCGGAAGAAACCTCAAATTTCATATTCCGCCTGAAGTGTGTTTCAAAACAAACACTCGGTTGCTTAACGCTCCATCACCATCTACCACATATTACAGCATGGGAATTTATTCGAGGCGATATTCTTATGGTGATATATCTATCGAATATAACAAGAAAGACCGCTTCAAAATTGTTACTTTGCCGACGGCAGAAGAACTCCTTGTCCCATTATTGAAAGACAAAGGAATTGAAGAAAAAAAAGATGAAAAGCGTGTGTGCTATGAATCTGTAATTGAGCTGTTCGGGGGAGTAAGCCAGTTCCTTGAATGCTGTAAGGAAAAACGATTTAAGATCATTTCTGCGCTATGGACGGACAAAGCACTTCCTTGTGAGAAAGAAGGGAGTTCAGTTTCCAAAGGATGTTCGATTAAACAATCGGATGCTCCGATACCTATTCTGTTAAATCAAATAAAACAGCGAACAAGGATGGGGGCCGATTTTGATAAGCCATTTCAGGATTTTTTTCACTATGATTTCATCAAGGATCCATTAATTTTAAAAACCGCAAAAGCACGGCTTGCTAATGAGAAAGGGTTCTATCGGCAGAACACACCCAAATCTTTTATCTCCTGGATGGTTGAGGCCGCAATCATTCGGCAGGTATTTCATTATCCAAAATGTTTTTCTTGTGATAATGAATCAGATTGGGGTTCACAGATAGACCTAGCCCGTCCGTTGCACTGTTCGCGTTGCGGTAATACTGTCTCGATCCAGGATAGCTCGCTTGATGTTGGCTATCAAATGAATCCGTTGGTTTACAAGGCGTTCAAGGAAGGTATTCGACCGGTGGCATTGACCCTTGGTGTCCTGAAACGTGCAACGGCCGGAGGATTTTTATACATCCCTGGGTTTAAAGGAACCTATGAAAAAAAGGATTTCGATATCGATATCATGGCTGTCTGTGATGGGGATTTGATTTTTTGCGAATGTAAAACTATGGAAGGGATTTCAGCGCAAGCCAGTGGAGGGGCAAAAGTGCTGGACCAATTGGAACAGTTAATTGAAAAAGGAAATTTATGCGGAGCTCGGTCTGTTGTTCTCGCATCTTTAGCGGATGGATATCCTCAAAAAATTCAAAAACTGGCCAAAAATAAATCTACGTCAACCATGCGGGTTGTTCTGCTCACTAAAGCGGATTTGCTACGAGGACACACCAAATCGCAAAGAGATAATATGGGCGAATCTCCGGCTCGTCTCTCCGAAGCATTCCTTCCGCAAGCCCCTTCGACCAAACGCAAAAGAAAGGGAGAGCGTAGGGTCTCCTTCGGTAGCATGGAGGTTTCAGAATGATTTTAGCGAATGAAAACGAAGTTAGCCTACCGCTCTGAGCGGTTCATCAATCAAGTTTACGGCTTTGCGGGGATACATGATTTACTTTGTGAAACTGGGCCTGATGTCCCGTATTGGGAGCGGTCGTGCCACTAAATATCAGGTTGTGCAGCCATGATCGCGACATAATGTCGCGATAGATTTTTTGAGTGCGAGTTAAGCCATGATGAACTCGTAACAACCCGAAAGGCTTCAAATGCCACCCAATAAAATCAACAAGTTACAAGACGAATCACGTCCGTCGAGCGGGTTGTTGCGAGACCGACAAGCCATGGATCGCGGCATAAATCGCGACGTGGTGTCGGGATTCGAGAGTTTTTGGGTGGGGGAAGCTATAATCACGCCAAATATACCGCCAAGATGGCGAGATCGAAGTCTGTCTACAGGCAAACTTGTAAATCCCGCCAAATCGCTCGCTCAAAGCTGAAACTTCACGATCCAACAGCAGGGGAATAAACCATGCCCAAATCAGGAGAACATAAAACCGTTCATGCCCGCATCCTGAAATATGCCGAGAAAATCGGCTGGTCTTTCGTGTCTCGTGAAAAGGCCGAAGAACGGCGCGGGCTTAATACAAAGGTATGCAATATGCGCCAAATAAAATGGCGCTCTGTGTTTTGCGCCACAAAAGCTGTTTTATGTGGCGCAATTCTAATAATCGCGCCGGAAAGGCGGCTGCAGAAATTCCAGCCGATGATCGCGATCGCTTCATCGAAGTAGTCGAAACCGAGCTGGGAAGTCTGCATGAGGGCAATATTGCACGCTATCGCCTGCGGCCCGCAGAGTTTAAAACTTGGACCAAAATCTGGCACTGAGATCCATGCCCAAACCCTCCGAACATAAAACGGTTCAGGCCCGTATCCTGAAATACGCTGGAGAAATCGGCTGGACATTTGTGCCCCAAGAAAAGGCCGAGGAGCGGCGCGGTTTTGATCCAGAAGCATGCAATATGTGGCAAATAACGAGAAACTTCATTTCTGGAGCAATCTGTTCCAGAAACAGAATTAGGAATGATAAATGGCTGACGAACTGACACCGCGATTTGACGATATCACCATCTTCGAGACCGAAGACGGCAAAACTCGAGTAGAAGTGCGCTTTGAACATGACAATGTCTGGTTGACGCAGAAGCTGATGGCCGAGCTGTATGAATGCTCGTCGGACAATATTTCCCTGCATCTGAAAAACATCTTTAAAGAGGGGGAGTTGCAGGCCGATTCAGTTACCGAGGAATCCTCGGTAGCTGCCGCGGATGGCAAGAAATATCGGACGAAGCTCTTCAGCCTGGAGGCCATCATCGCTGTCGGATACCGAGTGAATAGTCCTCGGGCCACCCTGTTCCGCACCTGGGCAACGGATCGGCTCAAGGATTACATTCTCAAGGGTTTCGCCATAGACAGCGAGCGGTTCAAGCGGGGAACCCGCTTTGACAAGCAGTATTTCGAAGAACTTCTGGAGGAAGTCCGCGAAATCCGGGCCAGCGAACGAATGGTCTATCAGAAGATCACGGATATTTACGCCACGGCCGCAGATTATTCTCCGCAGACGGCGGCAGCCGAACAGTTCTTCGCCAAGGTTCAGAACAAGCTGCATTTTGCCATCACCGGGCAGACCGCCGCCGAGATTGTTGCGGACCGGGCGGATCGCGAAAAGCCGCACATGGGATTGACCACTTGGCGGAAGGCTCCCAAGGGAAAGATCCTAAAGACGGATGTCCGGGTGGCGAAGAATTACCTCAGCGCTAAGGAGTTGAAGAACCTCAATCACATCGTGGATATGTATCTGGACTATGCGGAGCTACAGGCAAGTCGCGGGCGATTGATGAAAATGCGCGACTGGGCGGAAAAGCTGGACGCCTTTCTGCAGTTCAACGAGCAGGAGATTCTGAGCGATAAAGGAGAAGTGTCGCACCAGGTGGCAATGGCCTTGGCGGAGAAGGAATACGAGGTGTTCCGCATCGAACAGGACCACTCCTATGAATCGGATTTCGACCGGGTGGCAAAGAGGTTGAAAGACAAGAAGGAAATCGAGGATGACTGAACCCATGTTCGCACCCGAAGAACGTAAAATTTTCTTTTTAATCTACGGTTAAAACAGTGAGACCCTCCGAACATAAAACAGTTCAGGCCCGCATCCTGAAATATGCCGGGGAAATCGGTTGGACATTCGTGCCCCGTGAAGAGGCGGAGGGGAATTAAGAATTGAGAATTAGGAATTACGAATGAAACTCACACCAGCCAATCCTGATAAACTCGTAACAACCCGAAAGGCTTCAAATGCCACCCAATAAAATCAACAAGTTACAAGACGAATCACGTCCGTCGAGCAGGTTGTTGCGAGACCGACAATCCTGAATACGCTGAATTCCTCACTGATCTGAAGAATCGGATCGCCGGTGCCCGTGTCAGCGCGGCCCGGACGGTGAATCGCGAGATGATTCTGCTCTACTGGGACATCGGTCGAGGGATTGTGGAAAAAC
>JAJRVS010000154.1 GCA_024277195.1 Verrucomicrobiota bacterium
GCATCAGCCAAGCCAGCCCGAGGCCCAAGAAATCCCGGCCAGTTCTTCAGTCGTTCTTCTGCGCTGGCAACCGGTTTGGCATCAGCGGCAGGTTTGACCACCGTCTCCACCTTGTCGGTAGGCGTCGCAGCCCCCGCCGTTGTCGCGCCGCCCTCTTCATCCTCGCCACTCGCTGCCACTTCAGCCTCCGGCAAATCGAGCGTACTCTCCCACGGCAAGGCTATCATCAGCGCAAATCCCACCAATACCAAACCCACCGACGTGATCGACTTTCTGGCCCAGGTCGCCTTTTCCACCAAGTCATCCTTGGGGTCTTGCGAATCAGGGAAAGGCGGCAGTGCGGTGTAAGCTTCAAGCGATTTGAAAGCAACCACCATCACCAACAGCCCACCCACCAACATGTAAATCGCCATGCGATTGAAATGCTGACTGGTAAAAAATGCCCGTCGCGAGATCTGATCGAGTTCACGGATTTCCTCCCGCAAAGCTTCGTCATTGGGATTGGTTTTGAGCTCTTCAACCAAGCGCTGTAAAGCGGGAGAGTGAATCGGGTCGGTTTTTTTCAAGCTGAGGTTATTGGCAATCAGCAAAGCGCAGACCACCAAGGCAAACACCCCCGAAACCATCGCCGCTCCTTTAATGAGCTGATACGGCAGGGACTGGGTACTTTTTTCATATTCAACAACTCTCATCGCTTTTTGATTTCAAATAAAATTCACTTAAATACCGGCCCTTAAACAGCAGCGGGTTTTTTCTCCCCGCCTTTGGCCGGTGTTTCTTCGCCTTCCGATGCACCTTCAGCTTCTTCGGGCGGTTTATACACCGGATCCCGCAACGACATCGCCTCTAAATAAGGTTGGCTACCGGGAATAAAATTCAAACGATGCATGTCATCACTCGGACAATAAGAACAACATCGGCCACAACTGAAACAACTCGGTTTGATCACTTCGTAGTCCTTCTGCTCACGCGATACCGACAGGCCAATCAATTTGATACTGAATACCAAACCTAGGAAACCACCGAGAATCCAGCCTCCCATGTTCATGAATTTACGAATCTTCATCGCATTGACCATCAGCTCGCTCTCCGAAGTTCCCATCGAACGATAGGTTTTAGTCTCCAAAGTCTCTTCCAAATCCGGATTGATCTTCTCAGCCAATACCTGCTCCGCCAAAAACACCGTATTGTTATAACTCGACAAAGGAATCGACATGCGGTGCCCAATCCAACCACCGAGAATAATCATCACGGGCATCATCGCAAAAAGCAGCCCCAGCCGCTTCACCCCCGTCTGGCGATTTTCGCGTGCCAACCCGGTATTGGGTTTTTCGATATAATCAAAAGGGCAGGACACCTCGCACAAACGACAGTCGATGCACTTCGACGGCGTGATGGTCAGATGTTTCCACGCAAAACGTGACATGAAACCAAGCAGCACACCGTAGGGACAAAAAAAGCGGCAATAGGGTCGGGCGATGAACATGCCCGCGATCAAAAATCCCGCACCGAGATACAGATACGGCGCATTGCCATTAAGCCGAAAAAAACCGATGAAAGGATCGTAACGGCAAATAATGAAACCCGTTTTGGTCGCCGCAAACAAAATCGCCATCCCCAGATACACGTAAGGAATCATGCTGAGAGCCATGGTCAGCTTCTTAGGCAACTGAATCGGCTTGATCACCACCAGATCCTGAATTGCCCCGAGTGCACACACCGAAGAACAGAACACCCGCCCGAACAGCAGCGCAAATACCAGTGGCATAACAAAAAAGATCGTCACCGTCATCGGCACCGCGTAGTTGGTATCAAACAAACTCAAAGCCACATTCTGAATCGATCCGATCGGACACACACAGCCTTGTTTGTAAAACCCAAAGTAACCCAGGGAAAAAACCATCACCCAGAACAAACCACGACGCGAACGACGTTTCACCGCCAGCCACGACGCCAAACTCAAAACAATGAATAGCACCCCCACATCGATCCACTCGCGCAGATCACTGGTCGGCTCCGGAACCGTGGTCAGCGGAAAATCATAACCACTGGTGAACTCCGGTTGCGGGAAATTCATCACATCCCCAGCTGGCTCGGCCAGCGCACCCGCCAACACTACAAATAAGATGAAAAGCACCGCGAGGTGCTTGGAAATTAAACTCAGGGGCCTCATTTTCTTTTAGGTAAATTGGCCGTAAGCGACAATTCGATCTGCGGTTCCAAAGGATAGTCCTGTTTGTGTTTCAGCATGTAGGGCTGGTCAGCCGGCAGGCGCACCCAGGCATCGGACGGACACTGCATCGCGATCGAACAATTGTTACAGTTCACACACACATCATGCCGCACTTGCAGATAAAAAGAAGCGTTGCCGAACATTTCACATGGCTGGATGCACTTAGCACAACCAATACAACGATCCTCAAGGATATTGTATTCCCAATAAGGATCCTCAACAAAAACACGCTCAATCGCATCGGTGGGACAGAGCTGGTTCTCCGCCGCAGAAGTCAGCTCGGGAGCTTCTGGTTGAAAATAACCAAAACACAACTGGCAATACCCACAGATCGAATAAGACTGCACACACTTCACCGCCGACGGCGATACCACACAGGAAGTCGAACAGTGTTCGCACTGCACACACTTCATCGGATCGATCTGCCACACCGTATTTTTTTTGCGTGCGCCAAAAGCCGTCCAGCCGCCGATCACCCCCAGGGTCAATCCTACAAATGCCCGCATCCCATTCCGCAGAAAGGTGAAGCGGGTGATTTTTTCAGGTTCTTTTACTAACTCAGCCATCGCTCTTAAATGTTTGTGTTACTTCTTAGAAACATCGAGGCATATCATCCTCTTCGAGTCCCTCAATATTAGTTTACCATCAATCATCACCATTGGCCCCCAGGCGTCATGGCCATGTTCTATGACCTCTGCATGCGCCAGTTGTTCATATCCCGTCACCGATTTTTTGATCATCGTCAGTTCACCATGATCATCCAGAATGTAAAACAAGTCGTTGGCCAACAAAAACGGCCCCAACCCAAAACGGTTGGTCTTGCCACTACTCCACACCACTTTACCGTCTGGGTTCATGCAAACAAACTGGCCGCGACTCGCCGCCGCGTCCTTCGGTAGGATAGCATACAAATGCTCCTGAGAGAAAATAGGCGTCTGCTGCTCACAGGCAAACACCGTTTTCTCCAACTCGTAAATCGGCTCGGCGACAAACTTGTCCCCTTCTTTTTTCAAACCCAGCATCATGCTGCCCCCTCCGTAACCCACCGTGAGAAAAATTCGATTTTCATCGACCTTCACCGGAGAAGGCGAAGTAACCGAATGAGTCCACTTATTAGTCTCCCACAACAAAGTCCCTCGGTCACCGTCCTCAGCCGAGACCCCGATCACCCCACCGATCGCCATGTAGACATACATTTTTTTCCCCATCATCGTCATCGGCATGATCGACGAATGCGACATCTTCCAGCCATTAGGGTTAGGCGTTTCCCACAGCACATCTCCCGTCTCAAGATCCACCCCCATCATCAATGCCTTACCGCCGGGTGAAATAATTGCCGTGGTGCCATCAATCAAAGGACACTGTCCCGTGTACCACAGCGGCACCGTGGTTTTGTAGTCAGCCTTCAGATCGATCCCCCAAACAAAATCCCCCGTTTCGCGCTTCAAACACACCACATGACAAGCTGGGCCCATCGAAACAATGTAATCCGCGGTGACCGCCGGCACCGTTCGTGAATAACCGTGATTGGCTTTGATCGGATTTTTATAAAAATGACTCCAAACCTCCTTGCCGTCCTCAAAAGAAAAACAACGCAA
>JAJRVS010000155.1 GCA_024277195.1 Verrucomicrobiota bacterium
AATGAAATCGAAAAAATCCGGCGGGGATTCGCCAAAATTAAATGTCCGTTCGAGCTGAGCTTGTCGAAGCCCAGCCCCTTCGACAGGACTCTCCTGAGCAAAGTCGAAGGGCTCAGGGTGAACGGAGCCGGACATGAAGGTTTGAAAAATAGTGAAAAAGATATTGCCATTCTTCGGAACCCTCCCCTTTTTTCGAATCACGTCCGGTGAAATTCGCACCAGCGCATCGTCGGGAAAGGCAGAAAAACTGTTTTAGGCCTGATCGGCCAGAATATTGCGATCCGCCAGAAACAGGATGCGCGGTCGGCGACGGGGTTCTTCGTCGCTGTTCCAGTCTTTCAGATTCCAGCGACTGTGAAACAGCTTCCACGCCAACTGAAAGGCGATGAAGGTCTTGCCCGTGCCGGTGGCCAGCGTTAGCATAATGCGACCCTTGTTTTCGGCAATGGCCTCCAGCGCAGCCGGTGCCGGGTAGCCGCTGACGTAGCCTTCCTGCCCGGTCTGCATGTCAACGCGGTAAATGCCCCGGCCATTGGTGGAATAAGCAAAGCGAGTTTGCAGCCGCGTCGCGTAACGCTTGGCCTGCGCCAGCCCCTCGGTATCCCCCAGGCCAAGCCTTTTCGCCTCGATCACCGCCAGCTTCTGACCGCGATAGAGCAGCACATAATCGGCAATCTCCGGCTTGCTGCGCTTGCCCCCGCCAATGAGCCGCCCCGGCGCAATCACCTCACACCGCACCCGACTACCATCCACCTTGCCCCAGCCAGCGGCAGCCAGTGCGGGGGCGATCAGCTCGGCGCGGGTTTCTGCCTCATTCATGATAAATAATGGATAGTGATCATTTATTAGCCTTGGCTGTTTTAATGATACTTGTGAGTAATTTCAATAACTCTATATTATCCATTTTAATGGAATCACAGGCTTTACTTTCCAGATAGCCAGTCTCATAAAGCAAGTCCAGCCAGTAATCAGACTCGCTCGCTTCTTTCAGTGAAATTGCCAATTTATGGATGAAGTCCGCCTTGCTTTCCGCCTGCTCAGCGTCTCTGATCAATGCACCCACCGCAGCACCAGAGCGCAGCAACTGTTTGGAAAGCACATATTCTTTGCGCTCAGTGATCAAATATTTGTACAGGATCACCACTCGCACAGCAAAAGAGAATGACTTCTCCTGCACCACCTTCTCGCTACTCACCATCGCTTTCAACTATCCATTATCAATTATTAACTGTTCACTGCCAGCATATTCATAATCAACCGGATCATCGTTTCCTTGTTGGCCGGATCAGATTCCGCCACCAGCAGGGGCAGTACAGCAAGGCCAATGTCGTTAATCACCGGCTCGCCCCGCCGGTTCAGCAGGCTGAGCGTTGCAGTTGAGGAAATCCACAAACAGAAACGCGGCACTACGTTTGTTGCCATCAGAAAAGGGATGATTCTTGAACACGAAATACAGCAAATGCGCCGCCTTCGCTTCAATGCTGGGGTAAGCCGGTTCACCAAAGACCGACTGATCAAGATTGCCCAGCAGGGATGCCTGTCCATCTTCGCGCTCCCGCGCAAACAGATCGGTGGCCTCGCCGCGCGCCATTAATTCATCTTTCAAACCGGCCAATGCCGTGCGTGCCTCTGCAACGGTTCGCAAAATGCCGCCTGCCTACGCGCGTGGTTCACTCAGCAAACCCTCATAGCGTTGCAGCAGCAAAAAGGTCTGCGCGTAACGGGTGACGATATCCACCAGCCCACGCCCGGTATCAGCCAGCAATTCCGGGCTTTGCGCGGCTTTTTGCACCAGCGACAGCGCCGCCTCCAGCTCGCGGGCATTGGCTTCAAAGCGTTGCTGATTCAGCGTCCAGCCTTGGGGGAGGTGTTCGCGCAACACGCGGGTGGCCCATTGGCGGAAGCGGGTGCCTTGCACGGATTTGACCCGGTAGCCGACGGAAACAATCACATCTAAACTGTAGTGCTTCACTTGGTAGGTTTTTTGGTCTTCGGCAGTATGTGAAAAATTTGCACATACTGAATTCTCGTCAAGTTCGCCTTCCTTAAAGATATTGCGCAAATGCTTAGTAATCACCGAGCATTCGCGGCCAAATAGCTCGCTCATTTGTTCCTGACGTAACCACACCGTGTCGTGAGTTGCATCCAGCCGTACGTCAACGGCCTGCCCTGCTTCCTGATAGATGATGACTTCACTATTCATGCGAGGACTCTAATTGAGAATGGATAACAAAACCACATTGTCCATTATCAATTGCCCGTTATCCATTGCCTTTTACCCATTATCCCTTATCAGTTGCCCTTCAAACGCCTTTTGCAGGAGGGATTGTTTGAGTTCGGTGAGGGCGGTGAGTTTTTGTTGGTAGATGGTTTCGAGGTGTTTTGAATTACACCTTAAAGCCTCTAATTGATCGACTATTTCTTGCTGTATTTTCAATAATGGAACGGGAACAGTAAGTTTTTTTTAAATCATTGATCAACAAATTTGGTTGCATCAGCATGGTTACATTATTTTTCACATATTCAAAAACGCCGGATAAACAAAGGTAGAAAAAAAGATACTGGCTAAGAATGATTTTCGTGTCTGCAATTAGCCCCGCTACACGCTGGTTTAATAATGCTCCATCATATTCAGGTGGCACGACTGCAACTTTTAACCCTTTGGAAATTATTGACTGGGTAAGTTCTATGACAATATTTCCTTCACTGACACTAACTTTTTTGTATGACTCAATAAACTCGTAAGGCAGCATATTTTCTCTCTCAGCGATAAATTCCTGAACGCCAACATTCGTTATTTTAATTGATTTTGCGGAATTATTTTCTGAGAAGTCGCCACTTTTAAAGCTGTGTCCATTTATTACGGATGATATTTCTTTAACGGATATATCTACCCACCCCTCACCCTTCTGGGTGAAGACATTATTGAGATAGCTTTCAAACAACTCACAGGCATTGGCGAGGTTTTTCTCGGCATTGGCTACCGCTTGGCTGATGCCCGCAAAGGCTTCATCCAGTATGGCGACAATGCGCTTTTGTTTGGAGAGGGGTGGGAAAGGGATTTCCTGATTCTCAACAAGCTCTTTCGGAACTCGTTTGTGACCGACAGCGCCAGTCATCACCTTTGCCCCAGCTTTTCGAAAACTATCTTGTAAAAGAAAATAAAACAGGTATTCGGGTACAAGCACGCCACTTGACCTGAATACGATATATTCACTTGATCCAAAACCAATGCCGTTAGTCAGTCCATTTGCAATACCAAGTTTTCCATTTTCAAAATAGGGCGTGATCTTTGCGAGAAGAACATCGTTATCTGAAAAGTATGTGTAACTGCCAGCAACTTCACTTAGTTTCTTGTCGCCATTTAATTCAAATCTTTTCGCACATATGCCAAGGTTGTTCATCGGAACAAATGACACCAGGTCTGTGCCAGCTAATTTCTCTTTTGCTTCTTTTTTTGGTGGCTTTATTTGGCACGCATCACCAAGGGTTATTGTTTTCCATCCCGTTCTCATGATCGCTCTCCTTCCGTTCGTCCTGAGTTTGTCGAAGGATGAGTGGAAGATCTTCAGTCTCCTGCCCTTCGGCAAGCTCAGGGCGAACGGGGGTGGTGGATTTTGCGAGTCGTGATACTTCGGCCCAGTCGCCGCGCATCATGGCTTCTTTCTTTTTTCGGCTCCAGCCTTTGATTTGTTGCTCGGAGGCTAGGGCTTCTTCGCGGGTGGGGAAGTCTTGGGAAAAGACTAACTCCAGTGGGCGGCGTTTGAATGTGTAGCAACGGGTAAACATGCCGGACGTATGTTCGCCGATACGTCTTTCGAGGTTGTCGGTGTGGCCGGTGTAGTATCTGTTGTCAGCGCAGCGCAGGATGTAGACCCAGAATGACATTATTTTTCTCTATTAAGAATAAAGTGCTGTCCACGGATCACCGCGAACGGTGTAGGTATTACAACATTTTTCTTATCCCATCCAACACCTTCGCACTCTCAGCATCTAGTGTACTGCGTCAAACAGATTGAAGATTTAAAAGTTTCTGTCTTGCTCAGTTAACTTTATCCAAAATTTTCTCTGTTGTTTTTGTCCAAACAAAAGGCTTGGGGTCGAAGTGATTTATCCTCGGGTGTTTGTTTTTCAACCGTTTTCAAAAAGCTCAAAAACTCTTGGTGTCTGTGACGCTTTTTACATTCACCAATCACTTCGCCCGTTTTTACATTCAAGGCTGCAAATAGCGTGCTGGTGCCATGACGTTTGTAGTCATGTGTCATCGTGTTTGATCGGCCTTTCTTCATGGGTAAACCAGGTTGTGTACGATCTAATGCTTGTATTGAGCTCTTTTCATCGACACACAGGACAACCGTATTTTCTGGTGGGCTCAAATAGAGTCCGACAACATCGGTTAATTTCTCTTCAAATTTTGGATCGTTACTGATTTTAAATTGCTTAATCAGATGTGGTTTGAAGCCGCAACTTTTCCATACCCTACGGACAAAACTATCACTAATTGATAAGGCTTTTGCCATGCTACGAGTTGACCAGTGCGTTGCATTATCTAAGGGGGGCTTCATCGTCATTTTGATGACTCGGCTTCTTAACTTAGCTTGCTCTATACTTGATTTTCCACCCTGATTATTTCCGCGTGGGCGCTCTTTTTCAATACCTGCATGCCTCATCTCAGCATAACGATTACGCCAACGTCCCACCTTGTTTTTGCCAATTCCCAGTTCACTGGAAATAGCCCCGTTTATGAAGCCTTCACTGGCAAGTAAAATAATTCGAGACCGTTCTTGAAGCCTTTATTTTGTTCTAACTGCGCCTTTTCTTTTGGGCTAAGAATGATGGAAACTGCAACGGTCACTGATTAATCCTCAAGCTATACATGGCCTGACGAGTATAAACCATTTCCTTTGTTTGTTTGACGCACGATACTAGGTGGGGTTTGTCGATCGCTTACCATTAGTAAGCCTAATCTTACGTTTTGTTGCCTCACCTGACGGCTCATCCCCGTATGCTATCCGCCCCTAAGTGATTGATGTATAATCCCGCACCTTAATGACGAGACCGTCTGGGCAGGCGGTATTTTAAAGTCAATAATTCACAAGAGAATAGGATCTAAATCGATGCCAGTGGTGACTCTACCCGATGGGAGCGAGCGTAAATTTGATCAAGCCGTCACTGTAATGGAGGTGGCGACCGATATCGGACCTGGTCTGGCCAAGGCTACGCTGGCCGGTAAGGTCAATGGCGAGCTGGTGGATGCTTCTTATCTGATTGATAGTGATGTAGAGCTGGCCATAGTCACTGAACGTGATGAAGCGGGGTTGGAGGTTATTCGTCACTCAATGGCGCATTTGATGGCTCAAGCAGTAAAGCAACTATTCCCTGACGTCCAAGTCACCATTGGTCCGGTGATCGAAGATGGCTTTTACTACGACTTCGCCTATAAAAGTGGTTTTAGTCCTGATGATTTAACTACCATCGAAAAGAAGATGAAGGAACTGGTGAAGCAGGATATTCCGATTGAGCGTTCGGTGATGCTGCGCGATGAGGCAACCAAGTTTTTCCGTGACATGGGTGAGGCCTATAAGGCTGAGATTATCGAAAGCATTCCCGCTAACGAAGAACTCTCTTTATATAAGCAGGGCGATTTTATCGATCAGTGCCTTGGCCCGCATGTGCCTTCTACCGGCAAGCTTAAAT
>JAJRVS010000156.1 GCA_024277195.1 Verrucomicrobiota bacterium
CAACTGGTAGAAACCGGGATCTTTGCCGTCAAATCAGCGTTCTCGCTCAGTCGTGTAGCCCGCTACACTCCGTCGCGACGCCTTGATTTGACGGCAAATCTCTCCGGCATTCCGACAATCTAACTGTTCAAATGGTATAAGCGGAACGAGGGGGGCTGATCCAGTTTTCAGTCTCTAAATCAGGGATTCGCCTGAATTCTTTTAGGTTATTGCTTACCAAAGTCAAACCAAGGTGAAGAGCGTGGGCAGCAATCAAGAGGTCGTAATTTCCTATAGGAGTGCCTGCTGATTTGAGCTGAGACCTGATTTTGCCAAATAGAGGTGCTGCCGATGATGGGAAATCGAGTATTTCTAAAGGGCTCATGAATTTAGTTAATGCGAGTTGGTTTTGTTCAGGTTTTGAGCTATTGGAAATACCAAATTGTAACTCGCAGAAGCTGATGGCAGATATCCCGATGTCTCCGATATTCAAATTATTGAAGCGCTCTAAAACCTGTGGGGGAGATCGTTTTATGATATAAATACAAGTATTGGTATCCAGTAAATAACGCATCAGTCGAGTCCTTCACGTTCTTGTTCTAGTCCAGTGTCGCGTTTGCTCATAAAGTCATCAGTGAAGTCCTTGCCTGCCTCAATCATGGTCTCCCATTGATCGTTTTTGGGAAGCAACATGACCCCATTGCCGACTTTTTGAACGAATACCGATTCCCCTTCGAATCTGAATTCCTTGGGCAATCTGACGGCCTGACTTTGACCGTTGTAAAAGAGTTTCGCCGTCTTCATGTGTTTAGTATATACTTTAAAGTATATATGTCAATGAGTAGTGAGGGCGCTCTTTTATGTATCTGAGGGTAGGGCTGCGGATTTTTTTACTGTGAGGGAGCTGGTAAGGGTAGGAAAACCCGCACTCCTTTACTCAGGTTGATAACCTTCGTCGGGGGGGCTGTTTTTTTGGGAGGCTGCGGCGACGGCGAGTTCGTCGCAGCGTTCGTTTTCCGGGTGACCGGCGTGCCCTTTTACCCATAGCCAGGTCATCTCATGATCCTCGCTGGCTTTGAGTAGTCGTTGCCAGAGGTCGGGGTTTTTGAGCGGCTTGTTTTTGCCCCGGCTCCAGCCTTTTTTTTGCCAATTTTGGATCCAGCCTTTGTCCATCGCGTCGATGACGTATTTGGAATCCGAGGTCAGGCTGACTTGGCAAGGTTCCTTTAAGGATTCCAGTCCGGCGATCGCTGCCATCAGCTCCATTCGGTTGTTGGTGGTGCAGGAGTACCCCTGGCTCAGCTCTTTGCTGGTGCCATTGTATTTGAGGATGGTGCCGTAACCGCCAGGGCCGGGGTTGCCCAACGATGACCCGTCGGTGTAGATGGTGATTGGTTTCACTAAGAAGGCTTGTAGGCTATAGGAGCTTAGGCTGTAGGGGCGGAAGCTATAGGTCGATGGTGCGGCCTTCTTTGAAGGATTGCTCGGCGGCCAGTACGATGCGCAGGCTGTTGACGCCGTCGTTCATGTGATCGGTGAGATCGAGGTCTTCGTCGATGGCTTTGAGGAAATAGGCCTGTTCACGTTCGCATAAAGCGTCGTGATCGGGTTCGTCTTCCAAGTTGATGACTTCATCGGGCTTGGTGAATTCGTTGTTCTCATCGAGTCCGGCGTGGTGCACACGCAGCGCTTCGGTTTTGGTGTGGGAGTCCACGTTGGAGGATTCGGATTCGCCGCTGGCTTTGTCGGCGACGATGGAGACACATCCATTGGGGCCGACCACGTCTTTGACAAAAAAGGCTACTTCACTCATCATCGGCCCCCAGCCAGCTTCATACCAGCCAACCGATCCGTTTTCGAAGGTTACTTGCAGTTGACCGTAGTTATACATGCCATCGTTGAGTTCGTTGGACAGCCGTGCGCCGATGGCGCTGACGCGGACGGGTTTGGACTGGGTCATCTGGCACATCACATCGACGTAGTGAACGCCGCAGTCGACGATGGGGGACATCGAGTTCATCAGATTGCGGTGGGTGTTCCACATGTCACCGTGGCTCTGCTGGTTCAGGTTCATGCGCATCACCAGCGGGTTGCCGAGGGTGCGGGCGATTTCGATGAATTTGATCCACGAGGGGTGGTGACGCAGGATGTAACCGATGCACAATTTTTTGTTTAGCCGAGTGGCCACATCGACGACCTTTTGCGCTTCATCGACGGTGGGAGCGAGTGGTTTTTCGAGGAAAACGTGGGCTCCGGCTTCCATCGCTTTGATCGCATATTCGGCGTGGGTTTCGGGATAGGTGTTGATGGAGACGCAGTCAGGTTTGACCGTAGCTAAGGCTTCGTCATAATCTCCAAATAGAGCGATGTCGCCGCCGAGGGATTCGGCGAGCTTTTCTCGGCTGGCAGCACTGCGGGTGACGATGCCGCCGATTTCAAAACCGTCGAGGTTGTGGTAAGCTTTGGCGTGGGAAGCTCCCATGTTGCCAGCTCCGAGGACGAGTACTTTTTTGCTCATAGGTAGGTGTTTAAAAGTTGGAATCCAGGATTCAGGATTCAGTAGTTAGAAAATAGTAGGAAAAGAGGCGATTAGTCTTGCTTGGAGTTTCGCAGCTCTTGTTCGACGCGTTCGCTCAACCACTGCTTCATCATGCTCTGATAATTCAGGTAACGGGAGCGGGCGATGCGTTTGATCCGGGATAACATCTGCGGGTCAAACCGCAGGGTGATAGTGGTGGATTCCCGCACGGTGGGTTTGTGAATCGAGGCATTCATCAGATGCGGCTCGATCATGTGTTTGGCCCAGAATTCGGCTTCTTGCTTTTCGTCTTCGAAATCGGGAAGGTCTTTCCAGTCTTGTAAAATTTTCACAGTGATAAATGGGTAAAGGAGTGGGTTGAAGGGAGGTTGAAAATTCGGTTTAGATAACACTGCTCGACATTTTTTAATCGATGAAGGCAACCACTGATGGGCACTGATATACACTGAGTTGTATTATTTCTTAAAGCTTTAAGGCTTCTTCTTATCAGTGTTCATCAGTGGTTATTTATTATTATATAGTGTGGGGCTAGATGTACTCGGCGTTTTTGCGGTCGTAAAAACCGAGTTCCTTGTCGGTCATGTCACGGACGAAAATAACCCGGCAGTTTTTGCCATCGGTCCAGAATATCGAAAAAAGCGAGCGGCCACCGACCGTTTTAGCCAGGCAGATGTAGCGCACATCGGCATCCGGTGCCTCCTGCTCTGGAATCAAGCGGATGGCAAACGGATCCTCGAAAGATTCCTCGATCTCTCTAGGGCTTACTTTTTTGAGGTCAAAATGTACGTCGAGCCAGTCGAACTCCATGCGTTTGGGTGATGGTTGAGATTGGGAAAGGAAATAGGGTCAGGTTACTTGTCCACCGGTTAAAGTGCTCACAGGTCGAACATGTCCACTATCCGATGGATTGAGTGGAAATCCAAGCTATTTCTTGGGCTAGAGGGGCGATCAGGTGGAGGGAGGAGGTGTGGGCTCTTGCGGTGAAGAAATTTAACTGCGGAATAGAAGGGGGGCAAGCGGGGCGCTCGCCCTACAAAATGGGGCGCCGTTGCTGTGGGTAGGGTTTACTTCTGTTTGCTGGCGGGGGCGATGTTGCTTTTGCCTGCGAAGAAGTTGCCGGAGAGAGTGATGTTTTTGCTGGAATCGGTGATGGTGATGTCGGTGCCGCCTTCGAGGGTGCTGGAGACGCGGCAGTTGGTGATCGAGCTGTCGCTGGTTTTGTCCAGACTGATGCCGCTGGCATTTCCGGTCAGGTTGATGGCGTTGACCAGCATGTTTGAGCATTGGTTCAATTGCAGGGCTCCTGCCGGATTTTTGGCGGCATGAATGGTAGAGCTGCTGATCACGCAATCTTTGGAATTGGTGAAGATCAAAGCTGCCGGGCGTTCGAACTGACGTGGGTTGAAAG
>JAJRVS010000157.1 GCA_024277195.1 Verrucomicrobiota bacterium
CGGGCGTGCTCCATGCCTACAGGACCAGTGCAAGCGTTAGCATTGCCACTGTTCACAATGATCGCCTGCGGGTCATCGGCACGCAGATAATCCGCACACAATTGCACCGGTGCTGCTTTCACACGATTCTGGGTAAACACCGCAGCCGCAATCGAAGGGCTGTCCGACCAGATCATCGCCAGATCCAATTTGGGCGATGACGGATCTTTGATGCCGCAACTAACAGCTGCGGCCTGAAATCCTGTAGCAGCACATACGCCGCCGCTCTTAATAACGAATGGTGAATCCATGAGAGGGAGATTGAGTGTCTCTTTTATCCCATCTCGGGCAAAGTGTGCAAGCGCAATTAATTCGAAACGGATAAAAAGCGGATTAAAAATGCAACAAACCTGCATTTTCCGGCAAATCGAACATCAAGTTGAAACTTTGCAGAGCTTGACTCGATGCCCCCTTGCCTAAATTATCTTCTGCACTGAACAAGATCAAGCGACCGGTCCGAGCATCGATCACCCAGCCGATATCAATAAAGTTGGTTCCCACCACATTCTTACTATCTGGAAAAACGCCCTCTCCCAATACCCTGACAAAAGCAGCACCTTGGTAAGCCCCTAATAACACCTTATTGACATCCTCACCACTAACCCCTTCATTAAGACTAGAAAAAATCGTACTATTAATGCCCGCCGTCACCGGCATCAAGTGCGGCACAAAAGAAATCTGCACCTCAGCACCCGCCGCATGAGTCAATTCCTGTTCAATCTCGCTCAGGTGACGATGCTTGGGGGCTCCGTATGCCCGGATGCTTTCATTGATCTCTACAAAGAGCAGACTGGTATCAGCTTTTTTTCCTGCTCCACTCGCTCCGCTCATGCTCGCCACTACGATCGAAGAGGTATCCAGCAAACCCTCCTTCAACAACGGGATCAAAGGCAAAATGATACTGGTCGGATAACAACCTGGTGAGGCCACCAAACGAGCCGCTTTAATTTCATCAGCATAAACCTCCGGCAACCCGTAAACCGCCTCTTTCATCAGGTCCGGCGACGGGTGCTGTTTATCGTAATATTCCAAATACACATCAACATCCTCAAGACGGAAATCCGCGCTCAAATCAATCACCCGTAGTCCTTTTTCAACCAGATCCTGCGCATATTCCACCGCCACTCCATGCGGCAATGCCAAAAAAGCGCACTCGGCCCCCGAAGCCACGATGCTATCGGTATCCGGCTGGACAAAAAGTAAATCATCCGCCTTGCCGCCACGGAAACGCGGGAAAACCTCCGTCAACTTCTGCCCCGCACTCTGACGGGAAGTCGCGCAGACCAAATCAACATTTTCATGCATCAATAACAAACGCAGCAATTCCTTACCGGAATACCCGCTCGCCCCCACAATCGCCACTTTGATTTTCTTCTCACTCATCGTCTCACCCTCGCTCTAATTTAAAAAAATTCCACCCCTCTTAAACCCCGCCTTTAACACTCAACATTAAAAGCCCCTTAATCCTACAAGGGCTCGCCAAATCGTAGTTCCCATTGCTCTATCCCAGCCTGCCAATACTCCCTCCATCCTCAAATCGCAAAATTGACCACACAGGTTTAAATGGGTCACTGGCCTGCCGAGCCGTAGCTTCAGACTCCCGCAGCCCTCTCACAGTCCGCCTACACCTTACAGGCTTCGGCGCAAAAACCCCCGTTTCGAATCACCATTCGAAGCGTAGGCTGGTCGGGCTGACAGGATTTGAACCTGCGACCTCTTCACCCCCAGTGAAGCGCGCTACCAAGCTGCGCTACAGCCCGAAATTATGCAGAACCAAAAACGCTCCTGCGAACGATGCTCACTGTGTCACCACTCCGCCGAAGCGCAAGCACATTCTCCATCCTATCTCCTGAATTCTAACTCCTTCCCCTCCTCCGCCATCCGGCAAGCGCGAATCGTATTCGCCATCAACATCGCAATCGTCATCACCCCCACCCCACCTGGCACCGGAGTGATCGCCGCGCACTTGGGCGCAACTTTGTCATAGTCCACATCCCCGACCAAACGGTAACCCCGCTTGGCGCTCGCATCCTCCACCCGGTTGATTCCCACATCAATCACCACCGCTCCCTCTTTAACAAAATCTTCCGTAACAAATCCCGGACGCCCAATCGCCGCCACCAGAATATCCGCATCACTCGCCACCTGGGCCAAATTCTCCGTACGCGAATGAGCAATCGTCACCGTGGCATTACCACCTTCGCCTTTTTGCAATAACAACAATCCCAAGGATTTTCCCACCAACAAACTACGTCCAATGATGACCACGTTTTTGCCACTGATGCCCATACCCGTCTCGATCAACATGCGCTGACAACCCAAGGGCGTGCAAGGAGCGAAACCCGTCGCATCATCCATCGCCAGTTTGCCAATATTGATCGGATGCAAACCGTCCACATCTTTAGCCGGTGATATTTTAAGGATCACCTCATCCTCGGCAAGATGGCCAGGCAATGGCAACTGAACCAAAATCCCGTGAATAGCATCATCAGCGTTCAATTTTTCAATCTCGGCAATCAAAGTCTCCTGACTGCAGTCTTCCTCCAATTCAATCTTCACCGAATGCAAGCCCAGTTCCTTACACTTGCGTTCCTTCGATCCGACGTAAGCTCGCGAAGCAGGATCATCACCGACCAGCACCACCGCCAAACCCGGCAAATGCCCTCCGGACTTCAAGACCTCGAGCTCTTGCAAACATTCTGCATACACTTTCTCCGCAATCGGTTTTCCTTTTATCTGTTGTGTGTCCATGACCTTTTTATTGCACTTTATACCTCGGGTTTCCCGCTCAACACTTTCTCAATACGTAACCTTTCCAACTCAAACCTTTCATCGTCAATAGCGGAATCGATCGACTCATAGCTCCCCAAAGTGATCAGCACTTTAGAAAAAGGTTTAGGAATCCGAAAACGATCCCAGGATTTGAGTTGCCAGTAACTTTGGTAGTCCACCAGAATCGGAAAAATCGCCGCGCCCGTCTTTTGCGCCAGCTTGATAATACCCGGCTGCAATTGGTAACTCGGCCCGCGCGGCCCATCCGGAATGATCACCACATCGCGCCCGTCCCGGATCCATTTCACCAACTCCACCATCGCCTGCCCCCCTCGCCGTGAACTTGAACCACGCACCGAAGAAACTCCAAAATTGCGCATCGTCTCAGCCAGCACCGCGCCATCTCTGCTCGCGCTGGTCAGCACTGCCCCATTACGATCACTCAAATGTTTCCGATAGAGCCACGGCGTCACCAATATCCGGTTGTGCCAAAAAGCCCAGATCAATGCCCCCGATGGTCGTTGATCCAGAATACCGCTCTGATCCTTTACCTTTATTCTCAAGGAAAACGAGATCACCTGGATCACCGAGGCAATCAAAAAACCCGTCACCCGCGTCTTGAATGGCAAATTCTCCGGCTGCAAAGGTTTTTCAGGCTTCATCTCGGAACTCATTCTGAATGTTATCTCCCAAGTCCTGAATTCTTCCTCACAGCAATCCCGCCTGCTTCAGATGAGTCGTCAGCTTCACCTGCCGCTCCAGTTTTTCTTGATAAAAATCCACCCACTGCGGATCGGGTTGACAACGTGTGGATTCATCCAGCTCCACCAAACGAGCCACCAGACTCTGATAACTTTCTTCACTGCCCTGCTCCCTCGCCACCAATGCCGCCACTTGAATCGCCGCCCCCAACCCCGCACCTTCCGCCGTCGCCAGTGCCACCACCGGCACGCCAAACACATTGGCTGCGATCTGGCGCCACACCGCACTTTTACTACCGCCACCGGTCATGCGGATCTCGGCCGGACTCATGCCCTGCTCGCGGAATCGTTTCAAACCATAAGCCAGTCCCAAAGTCGCTCCCTCCATCGCCGCCCGGCCGATATTTCCAGGTGTCATATTCTCCGTTGTTAATCCATGAATCACCCCGCAGCCATCCGGCAAATTCGGTGTACGTTCACCGGTCAAATAAGGCAAAAACTGCAAACCTTGAGCGCCTGGTTCCGCCGCCGTGATCTGCGCCTCCAATTCATCCAGCTCCCAACCAAACATCGTTCGCACTTGCTCAGTCACCACCGTGACGTTCATCACACAGACCAAGGGCAGCCACTGGTCGCTGCTGTCACAAAAAGCCGCGATCTCCCCCTTGGGATCGATCACCGGCGAATCCATACAGCCATACAAAGTACCCGAAGTGCCCAAACTCGCCGTGATCACTCCCGGCCTTACATTGCCGGTCCCAATCGCTCCCATCATGTTATCCCCACCACCCGCGCTGATCACAACCTCTCCACTAAGCCCCCAAGCTTCACCGCATTCCACCCTCAACAGGCCGTGACGCTCATTGGACGAAGCCAACTCTGGCAACATTTCCCTCACCCGGGGATCAATAAAATCCATCAGCTCATCACACCACTCCCGACTGCGCACATTCATCAATCCGGTGCCCGAAGCGTCGCCATACTCCATCCGCTTCACCCCACTCAATCTAAAGTTGAGGTAATCATGCGGCAGCAATACCGTCTTCACCCGCGCAAAATTTTCGGGCTCGTTTTGCTTCAGCCACAAAAGCTTGGGTGCAGTGTAACCGGGCAAAATCGGATTGCCCGCCAACTCAATCAATCCCGCCGAGCCGGCAAAAGCCGCCGCAAATTGTTCGCATTGATCCACCGTCGATGTATCGCACCAAAGTTTAGCCGGACGGATTACCTCATCGTTTTCATCCAATACCACCAAACCATGTTGTTGACCGCTCACCCCGATGCCACACACTTGATCTTTTTTATCCCCCAACTGACTCAAACAAGAGCGCACCGTGCTGTCCACCGCCTGCCACCAATCCTGCGGATGCTGCTCCATGTGTCCCGCAGGCAAACCCTCGATCAAACCGTAGGCCTCTTGCGCCGAAACCACAATTTCTCCCGACTCCACATCCAAGACCAAAGCCTTGGTGCTCTGCGTACCACTATCAATCCCAATAAAATACATATCTCCTAACCTCTACCCATTCAACAAACCTTCTTTCAGCGCCTTGGCCACCGCACCCGTCATCGTATTAACATGCAACTTGCTGTAAATTCCACGAATGTGTTTGTCCACCGTATGAAAACTCAGATCCAAACGATCGGCGATCTCTTTTTTAGTCAACCCCTCCACCATCTGATCCAGCACCTCGGTTTCCCTGACGGTCAAACCATAGTCCTTGTTCGATGGGGCCACCTTACTGAACATCTCCAACACCCGTCGTGCAATGCGGGCATTCATCGGTGCCCCACCAGCCATCACTTCTCTGATCGCTTCAGGGATCTCCGTCATGTTCGAAGTCTTGAGCAAATAGCCGGAAGCTCCCGCGCAAATCGCCCGGAAAACCCGGTCATTGTCATCAAACACAGAAAAAACCAATATTTCGATATCCGGCAAACTCGCTTTGATCCGCTCAATCCCCTCGATACCGCTCATCCCCGGCAATCCCAAATCGAGTAGGATCACCTGCGGACGCGCACCATCCACCAGCACCTTGAAGGCATCCTCACAGCGATCAAATTGGTTGCTGCATTCCATGCCCTTCTCCCGCCCCAATACTCGCGCCACCGTTCGGCGCAAGGTCTCATTATCCTCGATCACCCAGACATCTATCGGTGCTTTTTTTTCAGTTTTGCTCATGACTTGCTGAGACTATAACACAAACATCAGCATTCATCGCTCGGTATTTATTCAACAATCTACTGCTCTAGGGCAGCAAAGCGGACAAGATAATCATTGTGCCCTCACCTTGCCCGCTCTTCACTTCAATCTCAGCTCCGAGGTGCTCAGCACGTTGCCGGATATTGAACAAACCATTGCCACGGCGAAAGTCCTCACCGTCTTCAGAGAAACCCTGTCCATTGTCTTTGATGATCAAAGACAAGTTTTCCCGTTCCAATGTCAAACGAATCTCGACCTTGCTCGCCTTGGCGTGTTTGACCGTATTATTGAGCACTTCCTTGAAGATCAAAAATAAATCCCGGCGAAACCCCAAAGGCACCGCGCCGGCGTCCTCCACCCCTTCAATCACAAAATCATAATCCGTATTTTTCAACATCCTCGCCGCTGTTTCACGGAAATGCCGCAGAAAATCCTTCCAACTCTCATCCCCGGGCCGAATCAACCAAACGATATCCCGCATCGATTCCACCGTCTGATCCGCGGTCAGTTTGATTTGTTCAAATTCCGATCGCGCCAAAACCGGGTCATCCAGCTCAGATCCTCCCAACTCAGCGAGCAAAGCGATACTGCTCAAATTACTGCGAATGTCATCATGCAAATCGCTGGCGATCTGATTGCGCAACGACTCCATCTTCTTTAATTGTTTCACCCGCGACCGCAGCATCCCCACCACCAATAGCAAACCCACCGCAGCCAGCGCAGCTATCGAAATACGAAAACCCAGAAAAACCGCCCGCTCGACCAGCGCCTCCCGCCGTTCATCCAAGGCCCGCCACTCTTCGATCAATTCCCCCCGGAGATTCAAATTCTCCAACCAAATATTCAGTGGGGACAAAAGAAAACGACTGCTATAACCATCCACCAAAAAACGGCCGCCCCACTTGCCTCTCTCCAAGCTATCCATCGCACTCACTTTTTTGTGCAGAGCCACATTCTCATCGCCAGAATAAACCTGCAGCTCAGCCAAAGCAAAAGTCAGCCCGCCATTCGCACGTTGGCGCCGCACTAAGACACGAACATAACGCCCGCTCACCCCATCCACTGGACAGGTCACTGGATTGTCTCCTGGATTCCTAAAATTAAACGGCGCAAAAGACGCCACCGTCACACTTTCGCGGAAATCCGGGTCACTCGAAATCTGAACTTCAAATTTTTCCGGGAAACCGGTATTCAAATCAAACACAAAATTATCCGGATTAGCCGGAATCAAATTCACCTCGTCGATCACCTGTTCCTGCCCGAGATCCACCTGCACCCATTTTTTGTCGACCTTTTTACTCGCCTGGGAAGAATAACCAAAACTGGGACTGATCTCAGGCGAATAGGCTATACCTAAAGGCGTGCGTCCATCATTCACAAAACGCCGCGACCACAAGGCACCGCGCTCCACACTGTCACGTGAAGTAACCCGCTTGCGGCAACTAAGATTACGCGTCCCTTTTAATACCATCAACTCCGCCAGTGCAAGTAACTCGCCACCCGAACCTCCATCGCCAGAACCCCATAAACGAGTCACCGTCAGACGCACATATCGCCCGGTCATGCCGGGCGGAGTTTTGACAAAAAACGGAGCCTGACGAAAAACCTCAGCCCCTTCGTTATTATACTCCACCAATGTTTCATAAGTGGCGAAACTTTCATCGTCCGAAATGTCCACCCGGAAAGCTTTGGGGAAACCATAACCCGGCACCGAACGCCCCTGAAACTGCACCGTCACTGGAATCAAGGCCAAAGCATCAGGTTCGATCTCGCGCCCGAAATCCAACTGCACCCACTTGGGACGCTTGCGATTCGGATTGGCATGATAGCCAAACTCCACCGGCTTGACCGACTGCATCGCAAACTGTGGCAGATTTTCCAACTCACCGACAATCACCGATTGGCGCAACTCCAAATGCCTCAATTCCGAACTGATCATCCGTGCCAAACGATCTCCCAGCCCCGACCTTGATCGCAGCGCCGGCTCCAACAAATCAGAAGGCATTTCAACCGGAACCTCCTCCTCCTCACCATTTTCATCCACCTCCGCCAAAACAACTAGCGGCAGGCAGAAACTAAACCACAGAGCAACGCACAGGCTCCAAGCGAAAGCCGCTTTTTCCTTTTTAAATCCTGCCACCGCGCTGCGATTCATTTTTCAATCCGATACAAGCCCTCTCCATTGCGTAAATAAATAGCCTTACCCAAAGCCACCGGACTCGCCATCACCGCAGTGCCCATATCATTTTCCGCCAAACTTTGATAAGTGTCGCCCGGCTTGACCACCTGCACCTTACCTTCCTGGCTACACAAATAAAGGAGACCGTCGGCAAACAGAGGTGAAGCCGAATAATTGCCATTCAAACGCTGCTGCCAAACTACTTTGCCACTCACCGCGTCCAGACAGGACAAAATCCCGTTATCGCTGACAAAATAAAGCTGCTTCTCCACCAGGATCGGCGAAGGCATTCTAGGCACTCCCTTTTTGTGACGCCATACTTCCACCGGTTTATTTTCTCCATTTAACTTCAACGCCAACATCTCAGTCTTGCCAAAACCCGTCGACAGAAACAACATGCCATTGGCAAAAACCGGACGCGGCACATTGGAAAAACCCAACTTTCCATACTGGAATTTCCACAGCTCCTGCCCTGTCGCAGGATCGTAAGCATACAGCCAGTCCGCAGCCGGAGATATCAGCTGAGTCTTGCCAGCGACCTCCACCAACAACGGCGTCGCATAAGACTTCCTCAGTTGGGGGTTGTCTCGCAAAGCGCCACTACGCGGAGTTTTCCAAACCACCTTGCCATCTTCAACCCCAATCGCGACGATGTATTGCTCATCGCTGCCATCCATGTGAAAGATCATCAAATCCTGCCAAACCACAGGCGTGCTGCCGGGGCCGTTTTCATGATTCACCTTGAGATCGGTATTTGTCCACAACACCTTAGCCGTATTGATATCCACACAGGCGCTTCCCAGCGCGCCAAAATGACAAAACAACCGTCCCTTGGACACCACCGGTGACGGCGAAGCATAACTGTTAAGCTTATGCACCCATTGCGGGTCATCCAAACTCAACAGTTCAACATCATGCAAAATCTTTCCTGTCGTTTGATCCACCGCGATCGCGCGCAAACTAACGTGAGATAACAGCGTCAGCGGTTGATCCCCGGTATTACCTTTTTTGCGTTTCTTTGCCTGCGCCTCACTCGCCTCCGTTTCGATCGCCGTCGTCAACCAAATCTTGCCCCCACTGAACACTGGCGATGAATACCCTCGTCCCGGCAAAGCCGCTTTCCACACCACGTTTTCAGTCGTTGACCACTTAATCGGCAAATCACTAGCGCCAGCCGCATGCCCCTGACCATCCCCCCCCCGCCACTGCGGCCACTCATCTTCAGCATGCCCCATCAAGGCAGGCAATAAAACAACCAACAGGCAAAAAGGCAGCACTCTCATCATCATCCCGCCAACATGCCACGCCTGCCCCACTCATCAAGCCCCGTAGGATAGATTTCCAAATCTGTCCGCGCTGCCCCTACCATTCACAATCAAACCTCACCCGCTCCTCCTCCCACATCCCACTCATCAAGCCCGTAGGATAGATTTCCAAATCTGTCCGCGCTGCCCCTACCATTCACAATCACCCCTCACCCGCTCTCCCCCTCCTAAATCTCCACCTTACCCGTGCTCACCCCATTAAAATCATCCTCCTCCAACCCCATCAACTGCCCCACCGCCAACAACAAATTTGCATGCGGCGTATCTACCGCATTCTCAATCACCTCCTGCCGATGCTTCAATCCCCCCCCCGCTCCACCTGCCAGCAACAGCGGAATATTTTTAGCCACATGCCCATTGCCATCTTTCATCCCCGATCCAAACAACACCACACTGTTGTGCAACAAACTGCCATTACCCTCATCCACCGCCTCCATCTTCTCCAACAAATAAGCAAACTGCTGCACATACCAGCGACTCACGATCAAATATTCATCAATCACCTCTGCTTTATTTTTGTGATGGGACATCGCATGGTGATCCCCATTCACCCCCTGCAAAAAACTGAAATTCAAACGACTGAAACCATGGGCCATCATAAAAGTTGCCACCCGCGTCGAATCCGTCTGCAAAGCCAGCACCATTAAATCTGCCATCATCTGCAAATATTCCGCGCGATCCTGCGGAATACTGGTCGGAGGACGCTTGAGTTCAGGAGTCGTGGGAGGAATCCAATCCCGCTGAGGCGGATTCAAGGATTTCTCTATTCTCACCTCCACTTGCCGAACCCCCTCCAGATACTCGTCGATTTTTTCGCGATCCACTGCGCTCACTCTTTTTTGCAAACGCCGGGTATCCTCCAGCACAAAATCAACCACACTTTTACGGTTCTCATCCTGCTGCCTCGCCGAAGCTTGAGTCTGGCGACGAAACAAACGATCAAAGACCAAATACGGATGAATTTCAGGCGAGATCCGGCTTGTCGACGAAGACCAGGACACCGTATTTGCATAAGAAATCGGCTCCCCACTGGCATTGCCCTGGCGAGGTGATTCCGTTCCCAATGTGATCGAAGGAAACAAAGTAGCCTCCCCCAAGTGACGAGCCACCATCTGATCCAGTGAAATAGCCGCTTTTTTCCCCGTCACCGGCACCCCTGACAGAAACGAACTCGTCAACTGCACATGCCCGCGTCCGCTATTATCCAAACCACGAACCAAACTGATTTGATCTGCCAATTTTGACAAAGGGGACAGCAGTGACGCAGCCGCTCTATCACCACCCCGAGGCAAGCCCGCATCCCACGCCGCAGGGTACATACCGTTTGGCTGAAACACACAACACAATCGCCGGGGCGGAGCCTTGTTGGACAAACCGTCATTGCCCATCACTTCCAAATAAGGCAAAGCCAGAGTCGCGCCCAAACCGCGCAACATTCGTCTCCGGGAAATTTTCCATGAACTTGCCATCACTGGACAATATACAGCCAAATGCCTATCTCTCCGCAAAAAATATGCCTTTTCTATTGACCCCTGTCTTTAATCTTGCACAGGGGCAAGCGACTCCCGCTCCCTGAATTCAACCTCCCCCGTCCCTATATCTAAAGGGATAAGACTTCACCACTTCCCGGATCAAAGTCCGGGCGTGGTAACGATCATCTTTGACTCGCTCAAAAATACGATGCAGCTCAGCTTCATCGTAATACTCCAGCTTGCGCCCCAGCGCATAACTCAACATCCGCGCGCAGAGGTTTTTCACAAACTCATCCTGACGCTGCAACAAAACTTGCTTGAGCTCTATCGGTCCATCAAAAACCTTGCCGTCGGGCATCACGCCTGAACTGTCTACCGCTTTCCCTGCCTCCTCGTCCCGCCACCGGCCAATAGCATCAAAATTCTGCAGTCCAAAACCAATCGGATCCAGCTTCACGTGACAGCTCATACAAGACTTGCGGGTTCTATGCAGCTCAATCTCCTCACGCAAGCTTTTGCCCCGGGCCTCTCCCGCATCTCCCGGCAATTCCCCCGCATCCCCCGGAGGCTCACCCAGATGATCCCCCAGCAGTCCCTCCAATACCCAGAACCCCCGTCGCATCGGATTGGTTCTGGCCGGCGAGGAAGTGACCGTCAACACACTGCCCATTCCTAACAAACCTCCTCGCCTTCTATCATTCAACGACACTCGCTGTAAGACCTCACCTTTTACCCCGGCGATACCATAATGCTGCGCTAGGCGTTTGTTCAAATAGGTCCAGTCGGAATCCAAAAACTCAGTCAGCGGGCGGTTCTCGGTGAAAATGGTTTCAAAAAAACGTAGCGTTTCCTCCTTCATCGATTCCCCCAAATCAGCCGTAAACTCAGGAAAACTCTGCGCGTCGGGAACCACCGTCTTGCCCAACGAATCAATCCCCAACCACTGACCGGCAAAAGAACGGTAAAAGCTCTTGGCTCGCCCACCATCCAACATTCGGGTTATTTGATTTTCCAATACAGCGTCATCACTCAAAGCTCCCGATTTTGCCAAATCAAACAAATGGTCATCCGGCATCGTTGACCACAAAAAATAAGACAAGCGCGAAACCAGGGTGAAATCATCCAATCGCTCAACCGCCCCCTCCCCACTACCACCACCACACTCCTCGCGAAACAAAAAATCCGGCGAGCCCAGACTCGCGATCAAAGTCAGTCGCAAAGCCTCTCGCGCAGATTCCTTTCCCTCCCTCAAGCTCTGATACAATTCCTCATAACGATTCAATTCCCGCTCGCCCAAGTTCCTGCGAAAAGCCCGTGGCAAAAAAACCGCTAACAAGTCTCTCACCCCCTCGTCACCCTGATCCCAAGCCCGTAACAAGTTCGACAAAGACCGCGGTGAAGCTATGGCGACAGTAATCAAACCCCCTTCATCTGGCAAAACCGGCCCTTCTATTTTTACCGTGCGCAAATAAACCTTGCCCTGATAATCCATCCAGTCTCTCCACTGCACCGCACTCACTTGTTTCAACAGCAGGGCATTATCAGCCAACCTCGTTTGATTCTGTTTTTCCCACAAGCTCTCCAACTCCCCCTTCCCCAATCCCGCTTTCACCGCCAGATCCATGCGAGCGAGCCGCAGCGCCTTGTCCCTTTTTACCGCATAAGTCACAAAACGGTCGATTTCGCGGGAGTCCCCCTCGACCCCCAAAAGACGCAACCATTCATATGCTTCCTGCACTCCCGCCGAACGCTCATTATACAGATCTCGCGCAGTTTTCAGCTGGGCATTTTCATTGGGCAGGATCTGCAAACGCGGCGCATTTTCCTGCCCGCGTTGAACCGCCAAACCCGCCGCGTTGAGCGGCAGTTCCCTGCGGTGAGGAAATAGGTTTTTGTTTTCAATTGAAAAACGTTGCCGCCCCTGGCGCACATACATCACCACATCTTCCAACTCCCCCTCTCTTGCGGTCGCGGAAACCTGAAGCTCTGCCGCCACCCGTCCCTCTACCCTAAGCAGCGCGACCGTCGGTTTTCCCATCACCGATGCTTGTATTTGCACCCGATAATAACCATCAACAGGAAAGTCAAAATCAGCACTCAGCTCCTGACCTGGGTTGGCAAGAACCATCCCGCCCTTATGAGGTTTCATTCGATCTTCCATGCTGCGCTCCATCTCCACCGCGCTGTAAAGCCGGGATTCTTTGAGCGGCGAAAAAACCAAAGTCATCACCGCATCCACCGCACGCTCAGCCGCATCGAGGTATTTTTCCACCTTGGCTCCATCAGCACTCAAACCACTGCGATCGTTGCGAAAACCACTCGCTCCCTCACCCTCTTCAGCGAAAGTTTCCCCCACTTGCAAATCGATGCCCAGCAAATCCCTCATAGTGAAACGATACTGCTGTCGGGAAAGTCTAGCCAACACCTCGCGCCCAGGACGTCGATAGTCTTCCCAATCCACCTCATCCAACATCTTCTCGATGCGTCCCAGCAAAACTTGCCGTTCATCTGAATCCGGCACCAACTCAGCATCATCGGGCGGCATCTGTCCCTCACGAATGTGAAACAATACCCGATCCCACACCCGTTTTCCCTTCAACACGGATTCAACCGTACCAAACTGATCCAACCTGAGCTTTTTTTTAGCTTTTTTCTCCCCGTGACAGTCAAAACAATAACGCTGCAA
>JAJRVS010000158.1 GCA_024277195.1 Verrucomicrobiota bacterium
AATCCCATGTCCGCCGCATCCTCGATGCGCGGTAGGCAATCGCGGAAAGTCGAGTGTTTGTCGGCGAGTCCCTCGGCGCAACGGGGGAAGAATTCATACCAAGCTGAGAAGTTGGCTTTGCGGCGCTCGATGATCAAAGGCCGGGGGGATGCGAGGCTGCTGGCAAGACTGCGATCGGGCCAGCGGCGCATGAGGGCAAAAATATCGTCGTTTTTCAGCAGCTCGACGATGGATTCCGGCGAATCGGGAGATTTGAGCGCGTCGGCGAGTTGCTTGAGCTTTTTGCCATCGGCTTGTGCGGAAGTGGCGGATTTTTTTTTGCCTGCGCTTTTACCAGAGGCTCGTTCAGCAGTGGCGTTCAGAATTTGAGCCCCTTCGGCGTACTCCGTGATAAAAACATCCTGATCCCCGGACAGGCGGCGTTCGAAGTCGTGCAACCAGGAGAAAAAGGGATCGCCCCAGGCTTCAACCGTGAATTGGTATTCACCAGTTTGGTCTAGGGAAAAACTTGCCGTCCAGCAGTCATTTCCGCTGTGGCTCATAGGGGTTTCTTGCCAGACACGGGCTCGGCGGGCTTTCCATTTGAGCACCGCTTCTACTTCGTCGTGACCGTCTTTGAAGATGTCAGCGCTAACGAGCAGAGTTTCGTTGATCACCCGTTTTACCGGATGTTCTCCGCCGTGGATGCTCGGGGTGACATTTTGGATGACGACAGATTCTGGGAAGGCGAGCATGTTATAGGGCAAAAAGGTTTCAAGTGCGGATTCCGTGTTCGCTGGGCGATGGAGAAAAGTTTATCAAATGGGGTGAATACACCCTTCTTCAAGGTAATTCAAGTTGCTCGGAGATGTCCCTTCAGTCAGGATTTGCTACAGCTGTTCAAATTTCTCCTAGGATCGTTAGGGCCGCGGCAAAAATAAAATACCCCAAACTACTTGCCTTTTTAATCTCCATCTACGTTCAAATTCTCTCAAATAGCTTGCTATTATCGAGAATTTCGCCTTGATGGAAATCAAAAATTCTGCGCATTTTGGGGTATCTATTAATTGCCGCGGCCCTTATGCGCATATTTCGTTTTGGCTATTCGTGAACTGAGACAAATATCCTTAATGGAGCCTACAGCTTTCGATGCCCCTATTTCTTCAACTGCAACAGCGGAGCTAATTCAGGAAAGGTGTTGTGCTTGATCGCGACTTCATGCAGGCTTTTGATCGCGGGGGGAATGTGTTGTAGGAAGGCGGTTTTTTCTTTGCCGATTCCAAGAAAACCATAAGCGCCGAGGGCTTGCATCAGGCGTTGGCAGGCGCAGAGATAAAGGCGTTGGCAGAACACTTCGAGACTATCTTCGTGACCGGCTTGTTGTTTTAAGGAGAAATAAAATTCGATCAAGCCATCACGTTGGGTTTCCGAGATGGAGACGTAGGGGTCGAAGAGCAGGGAGGCTAGGTCGTATTCCGGTCGGCCAAGGCGCATGCCTTGATAGTCGATCAGCCAGGCTTGGTCTTGCTGGATCATGATGTTTTGTGATTGAAAATCACGGTGGATTAGCTTGCGGGGCAGGCTGGAGAGTTTGTCCACTAAAGAGCCTGCCTGTTTCGACTTGCGCAGGGTTTTAATTTCCTCTGCGCTGCAATCACTGAAGCGACTGGCGAATTCGTCGAAAAAGTAATCCTGTTCCCATTGATACAGTGCCGCATCGAAGGGTGGCTCCAAATCTGGTGAGGGTGAATCGGGGCAGATGTCGAGGCTGTGGATTTTGAAGGCTTGTTGCAAGGCTGACCGATACAGCGGGGCTTGGATTTTATCCCAATTCGAGTTTCGTGTTTCCCATAAATCCTGAGTACCCAGATCGGTCAACCAGAGAAGATGGGATTTGGGATTGCGGGCGAGAATGGCCGGCACTTGGATGGAGTGGGATGCGAGAAATTGACTAGCGTTTTCGAAGCGAGCGTTTTCAGGGCGTTCGAGGGTGAAGTGCATGGCGACCACACTCCAGCTGTGATCTTTTTTTGTGATGCGGAAAAAACGCCGTCCTGATCCGCCTTTGATGATTTCTTCGATTAGCAGAACTTGATCGGTAGGCAGGGCAAAAGCCTCGCGGGTGAGCTTTTCTAAGTTGGCGAGGTCAGCAGTCATGAGTTTGTGGAGATCAAAGGTCTGTGTCGAGCAGGACGCCTGCGGCGCTTTGGCCACTGCACATAATGGTATTGCGTAAGGAGGCTTGTTTTTCGACTTGAGCACCGGGCCAGAGGATGGAGTTGTCGATGCGGGCGCCGGCGGCGATCACGCAATCCTGGCCGATCGATGACAGGGGGCAGATGTGGGCGTCGGGATGAATCTGGGCAGTCGGGTGAATGCGTTGTTGTTCGGCCTGTTTGCCATATTGAGGAAAACCGTTGGTGGAAAGGGCTGCGCTGGCGCGCAGATAAGTCCCCCGGGTGCCGAGATCCGACCAGGTGCCGTCGTCGAGGATCACGCCCCCGAGTTGGTTTTGCTCGATGAGCTCTAGAAATGCAGGGATGACGGATTCTTTTTTGCCGGGGGTGAGAAAAGCGAGAAAGTCGGGACGCACTAAATACACACCGGTGAATTGATAGAGCGTGGCTGCTGCTGTTTGCCGGCTGTTGCGGATGTCGGTGATTTGCCCCGAGTTGGCATCGAGAGCGATTTGCAAGGCTTCTCCTTTGCTGCGTAATACGAGGGTGACGAGGTTGGAGGAGTCTTGATGCGCTTCGATGGCAGGAGCAAGGTCCATATCGGATAGGATATCGCCGTTATAAACGATGAAAGATTCACCCTGCGGTAACCAGTCGGCGATGTTGGCGATGCCACCCCCGGTTTCCAGTAGCTGCTCTTCGAAACGGAAGTCGAGTGGGCAGTCGCGGTAGGATTGATCGGGAAAGGCCGGGGCAAAAGTATTGGGCAGGTGGTGGGTGTTGACCATAAAACGATCAAAACCGGCATTGATCAGGTGATCGAAGGCGTAGGTGATGAGCGGTTTCTGGTGTAATGGAATAAGTGGCTTGGGAAGGGTGGCAGTTAACGCCTTTAAACGTGTGCCTTTTCCGGCGCCTAGGACAAATGCTTGTTTCACGTTGGCACTTTAGCAGACTGTTTGTATATGCCAAATATGAATGCGGGGAACCACGAATGAACAGGCATGTAGGATGGGAAATAAAGAATGGAATACTGAAAGGGGTTGAAGGGAGGGGGATTTGATTCGAGACTTGGAGTCTATGTGTTTTTTAAATCGATGGATGGCTCTATGGCTGGTAGTTTTGTTAATTGCAGGCGGGAAGGCTCAATCCCGGGCGGGTGATTGGCCGATGTGGCGGTATGACGCTGGGCGGGGAGCCTGGTCGCCGGATGCCTTACCGGAAAAAATGCAGTTGCAGTGGGTGAGGGACTTGCCTCAGGCGATGCCTGCCTGGCCGGAGACCCAGCCTAAGTTGCAGTTTGATGCGGTGGCTCAGCCGGTAGTCATGGGGCAGCGTATTTTTGTGCCTTCGAGCCGAAATGATTCGGTGACGGCTTACAGCACTCGTGACGGCAAGGAGTTGTGGCGTTTTTATAGCAATGGTCCGGTGCGTTTTGCTCCAGTGGCCTATAAGGGGAAGGTGTTTTTTGTGAGCGATGATGGTTTTTTGTATGCGTTGAATGAGGAGAATGGGAAACAGTTGTGGAAGGTGAAAGGAGGGCCGGATCAGCGGCGTTTGATTTTGGGGAACCATCGTTTGATCTCGTCGTGGCCGGCGCGAGGCGGGGTGGTGTTGCATCAGGATAAACTTTATTTTGGGGCGAGCATCTGGCCTTTCATGGGTATTTTTATTCGAGCGGTTGATCCGGAAGATGGCAAGGTGGTCTGGACCAATAGCGGAGATGGCAGCAACTACATCAATCAACCACATGGCGGGGCGGTGGCGTTTTCCGGCTTGGTGCCTCAGGGGCATCTGGCGGCATCGGGAGGTAAGTTAGTCGTTCCAGGCGGGCGTTCGATTCCCGGAGTTTACGATGCGGGCAGTGGCAAGCAGTTGAATTTTGCTTTTGCCGAAGGGAAAAAAGAGGGGGGCTCGCAGGTGGGAGCCGTGGGCGAATTGTTGTTCACCGAGGCGCGGGCTTTTACGATGAAAAATGGATTGGCAATTGGTGGGGGCGCTCCAGCCGTTTTTAATGACAAGCGCATGTTAGCGGCGGATCCCAATAGCATGCTGACGCGTTCTGCAGCAGTGGAGATCGTGGCAGAAAAAAAGAAAGATTTTCGTGGCCGTGAAGTGGTGGTTTTGACTCCCAAATATAAAAAAGTGGAACAAAATAAATTGGCCAAGGCCATCACAGGTCGTTGGATGATGGGTGCAGGTGACCGATTTTATACCGGTGGGGTAAAGGTTGTTTCGGCTTATGAATCAGGGAAGAGTGAGCCTGTTTGGAGTGGCAAAATAGAAGGTGAGGCACAAAGCCTGTTAGCTGCAGACGGGCGTCTGTTTGTGGTAACGGACGAGGGAAAATTGTATTGTTTTGGTGAAGGCGATCCGGCAGGAGGTGCGGCGAAGCGTATTCCTTTGCTAAAGAAAAATATAACAAAAAAAACGCAGGGCGATTGGTCGGGCAAGGTAACGGAAATTCTTAAACATCAAGGGGCTGGAGAGGGATACGCGTTGGTTTTGGGGATTGGCTCGGGTCAGATGATTGATGAATTGTTAAACCGGTCGCAGTTGAACGTGATGGTTTTGGAACCGGATGCGGGCAAGGTGTTAGCTTTCCGGCGGAAAATGCAGGCGGCGCGCTGGTATGGTTCGCGAGTAGCGGTGATCGAGGGGGATATTTTTCAAGGAGGCTTGCCTACTTATTTGTGTAATTTGATTGCCTCGGAAAATAACAAACTGGTGGAATTACTGGCACAAAAGAGGACGAGACTTGCACAAGTGTTTCAAGCTTTGCGCCCTTACGGCGGTCTGCTTTGTCTGCCGGTTTCGGAGGACGGGCATAAAACCTTGACCCGTATGGTGAGCAGTGGTGACAAGTTTGCCAATGTGGAGATCAAGCGCTCGGGGAAATTGTCCTTTTTGGTGCGTGCGGGAGCTTTACCTGACAGCGATAACTGGACTCATCAGTATGGTAATGTGGAGCAGACTTTGGTATCGCGGGATAAAAGAGTAAAAGCTCCTTTCGGAGTATTGTGGTTTGGTGGAGCTTCGCATGCGGGGATTTTGCCACGACATGGTCACGGGCCTTCGCCGCAGGTGGCCGGAGGCCGATTGATTATAGAAGGCCCAAATTTATTGCGAGCCACGGATGTTTATAGCGGGCGAGTGATGTGGGAACGGGAAATCCCTGGTTTTGGTGAGTATTTTGATCGCACCGATCACTTTGCGGGGGCTGGTGAGACGGGAAGTAATTATGTTTCCATGCCCGATCGAATTTATGCGATGAAGGGCAATGTGATTCTTGAACTGAACGCAGTTGATGGGAAACTTATCAAAAATTTCCAACTGGCTGCGGATAATAAAGAGAAAAAACCAGCAGGAGAATCTCCTGATTGGGGATCTATCCGGGTATCGGGGGACTACTTGATCGCCACCGCTATGCCGCTGGCTTTGGAAGGTGATGATAAAAAGAGGACAGGCTCTTTGAAAACAGGGCAGGGTTCGGGCAGTCGTCTACTGGTGGTTTATGACCGGCATAGCGGACGGATGTTGTGGAAAAGGCAGGCGCAGTTTAATTTTCGTCACAATAACATTGCGGTGGCAGGAGACCGGGTGTTTTGCATCGATCGCCTGACCGAGCAGAAAGAAACGAGTCTAGCTCGCAGGGGGATGAAGTTCACTGGTAAGCCGGTGCTCTACGCATTGGATTTGGAAAGTGGTGAGGTGATTTGGGAGCGGAAGAAGGATGTGTTTGGAACTTTTCTCAACTATTCCAGTCAGCACGGACTGTTGTTGCAAGCCGGTAGTGCTTTCCGGGACCGGGCAGTTGATGAAAGTGGCAAGGGCATGATGGTGCTGCGCGGAAAAGATGGTAAAGTATTGTGGTTTGATGCTGACATTGAATACAATGGGCCTTGTTTGTTGTGGCGGGATAAAATTCTCACTAACGGGACCGGAGGTTTTGCGGTTGAGCTTTTAAGTGGTCGCAAAACCGGTTGGAAATACGCGCGGACTTACGGGTGCAATACAGCGATCGGCAGTGAAAATCTGCTGACTTTTCGTTCGGGTGCTGCAGGTTTTTTTGACCTAGCTGGTGATTCAGGGACAGGAAATTTTGGTGGTTTTAAATCCAGTTGCACTGCCAATTTGATCGTCGCCGATGGCATTTTGAA
>JAJRVS010000159.1 GCA_024277195.1 Verrucomicrobiota bacterium
GTACCCAATACTTGTCCGCCCGGACAAAGTTTCGGTAATACGAAGGAGACATGTTGTTAAGAAGGGGGGATCTCTTGGTGGTGAGGGGTACCGAAAACTTGTCCGGTCGGACAAAGTTTCGGTAATTTGAGAGCTTCTGCAGTGAGGAGCGGGCGGAGGCTATGGCGTATATGCCTCCTGGGAAGGGGTGGGGCGGAACGGTGGCGTCGTGGGGGCTGTTCAATGAGGTGTAGGGGGAGGGCTCCGAACTAGTAAGGTGGTTGACTGACGCTGTTTATGGGCGAAATCGAGTGCGCAAAAGAGTTGCTGCGGCACCGTTCGTAAATTTACTTGGGATATCGTCGGGTGTTGTGGTGCTGTGCGAGTCCTTCCTTGGTCCTTTACAAAGTTATTTTTGAAGTGCTCGAAGCACAACGGGCTGTGCTCATTGTATCGGTGTTCCACCACAGCAAGGGGCTCGATTTGTGGAAGGAGCGGATTTGATTTTTTACCTATACTGAGTCCATTGGATCACTGGACTCCTAGCATCGTGGTGGCGGTGATGACGGGCGATGAAAAATGTGGCCATGATTGTGAGCACTGTGACCCAGCCCAAAGTCAGGATGAAGGGTTGATGGGTGCGAAAGGCTTCAAAACGTCTCAACCAAATGGCTGTCAGGCAAAAAATGATGCCGCTGATAGTGATGATTGGCAGCAAGGAGCCGTTATCGAGCGCGATACGAGTGAGCGCTGGCAGCGGTGTATCGGCAGGAAGGATCTGCTCATACAAGTTGGATGCGCTTCGACGTATTTGTGCAAACAGCGCATAGCTGATAAAAAACGAGTTGGCGAGGGCGAGCCAACTGATTATCTCCGTGATTGAAGTGAAGGCGCTTTTTTTCATTACGACTTACGGTTGAATAGGCGTCACACATCACAGGTCATCGCGGCATGTCTCAGGGCGAGCACGGGATCGTCCCAAGTGGGGATGAATTCCTGAGCGACAAAACCTTTGTAGCCGGTTTTTAAAATTTCGTGCATGATCGGCGGGTAGTTGATTTCCTGGGTGTCGTCGATTTCGCCGCGGCCGGGATTGCCGGCGGTGTGGTAGTGGGAAATGTATTGGTGATCGTTGCGGATGCGACGGATGATGTCGCCGTTCATGATCGAGACGTGATAGATGTCGAAGAGTAACTTGAAGTTTTCCGAGCCGATTTGTTTAACCAGATCGATGCAGAAGTCCACATCGTCACCGAAGTAGCCGGGATGACCTTTCATGGGGTGGCTGTCGTCACGGGAGTTGAGGTGTTCGAAGGTCAGGGTGATGCCTTTTTTCTCAGCCAGTGGTAGCACTTCCTTCCAGGTGTCGATGCAGCGTTGGGCGGCTTTTTCATCGTCCATGTCATCATAGCGCATGCCGGTGAAGGTGATGACATTCTTGCAGCCGATGTCGGATGCGATGTTGATTCGGTCGGTGAGTGTCTTGACCACTTCATCGTGGAATTCGGGATTGCAGGGACCTTTTTTGAAGCTGTGGCTGCTGACCAGTGAGATCTTGAATCCCATTTTTATCACTTCAGGGTAGGCGCTGATGGGGATGCCCTCCATGGCGACCAAGCCGATGTCTTTGCAGTGTTTGGCCAGTTCGATGGCTTTGAAATGTTTAGCAAAACACCAGCCCATGATGGACTGGCGGATATTGCCATTTTTGACGGTGAAATCAGCCTGAGCTGCAGAGCGGGGCAGTTGGGCGGAAGCAACGGAGCTTCCGGCTGCGAGTCCTAGTCCGGTGGCTGCGGAGGTTTGGAAAAATTGGCGACGTGATGTTTTCATAATTTTTTGATTTATTGGGGTCTTAAAGCGAACCAAGCGCGCATCTGGTATGAACATTGGCATTTGGAGGAGCCGTCCGGCACTAGTACCAGACCGCCGGCGGGGATGGCGTTGAGGTAACAACCGAGGCGGATGCCGCCGAAGTTTTTGGTTTTGGGTTCGCTGCTGCTGATATCAACATAACCCAGTGTGGCGGAGCGGAATAACATCATGTTGCTGCCGCTGGCGATTTGCCCGCAACCGTAGGAACGATCCAGCTTGAAAGGCAGGGCTTTGCCGGTTTTCAGATCCCAGGTGCCGTCTTGCGCATAGATGATGTTGTCGTTGATGATCGGGCGCGAGCGGTATTTGGCTGCGATGTCCCATAGACGTTTGCCGCTGTTGCTATCAAAGGCGGCGAGGCGTCCACCAGTTTCGGAGGGCAGGGCAAAAAAGCCGTGACGCACCCCGGAGTAGTTCATCAATAGCACGTGGTGCGGGGCACTGACGGACAGTTGAGTACCCCAGATTTTATCCTGACTGGTCCAGACATTTTTGCCTGTGCTGCTGTTGACGGCATACAAGGTGCCGTTGGGGATATCCGCCGCAGGCAGTTTTTTGCGCGGGCGGCCATTGCGGGTGGGTTTGTCAATGCGGTCGGCAGAGATGATGGGGCGGTCGATATAATAGAGGTTTTCACCAGCGATGGTGATGGTATTATTACGGATTGAGTGCTTGGCCGGACGTTTCCAAAATAGGGTGCCTGCCTGGGCATCCATGGCAAAGAGCATGACAGATTCGGTGCGCAGATTGGTTAGTTTGTAACGTGGACTAACGTTGTGAGATTGGTTGGAAACTGATCCGAAAAGTTTGCCTTGATGGTAAGCTAGATATCCCCAGTTGCGGTTTTTGGCCTCTTTGGCGACGGGTGTTTTGAAGCGGTGCAGTTGTTTACCAGTGGCCAGATCCAGGCTGAGGCAGAAGTCGCCCTGTTTCACGAAGACTTGATTGTCTCCGATGCAAAAAGGACTGCCGGTTTCGGCGGTGCCGACGTCGTGATGGATGCCATCATAGTCTCGGAGATGATCCTTGAGCGAAAAAATCCACACGGTGCGACCGTTGTAGGCATCGAGGCAGGCAATGCCGTCCACCCCACCGACCACCAAATAACCTTTATGTGAAAGTGGTGCGGGGCCGTTGCCGTGGCGGTTGGGGATTTCAAAATCAACATCGCGAAACCAATGCATCGAGAGCGGACCTTTTACCAGGCGGTCATCAGAGCAGAGGGTATTGGCAGGGTTCGAGTTGTAATGGGTCCAGGATCCGGCACCGACCAATTCGCCACGCACATCGGTGCTCATCTGGCCTGTGGCTCCAGTGACGATGGTGCCTCCGTAGGGGCGTTGCAGGCGTTTCATTTCCAGACTGAGTTCGGCCGATGCTGCATTGCCACCAAGTTGGGTGGACGAAATAACGAGGTTGGCAAAGTCGGGTGGGTAAGAAGTGTGGGTTGGATCGATTTGGTGGAGCGTGATGCGGGTGCCGTAAAATCCAGCTGCTTCGATGTTGCGGCGCGCTTCGGCTGCTTTGGTGGGATCGGACTGCACGGCGTAGATGACTAACTCGCTTTGATGAGCGAGTTCGATGGCGAGTTCACCGTTGCCAGCATCGAGATCGACACAAAAACCTTTGGTGATGGCCGATTTTTTTAATATTTCTTTGGCCGCAGCGATGATGTTGGCGGGTGCGGCTTGCGGTTTTTGTTGGCTGCCCGGAATGGTGATCAGCGGTCCATTGGCCGGAGCGGGTTCACCGTCAAATCCATAAACGTAACCCTGGTCGGTGCTGACCACCAGATAGCCGTTGGCTGCTGCGATGCCTCTCACCTTACCTTTAACCTTGTGGGTCCACCAAGCGTTGCGCATAGCAGCGTAGTCAACCGCACTGACCTCACCGTCTCCGCCGAGAATGGCATCGCCTCCGGCGATAATGAACTCGATCACATCAGTGTTGAGTCGGGTCAGGCGTTTTTCCACCAGTTGCCGGACCTTTTCCGTTTTGCCCTTGCGGTCCACTTTTTGGCTGTCTTCCCATTTGTAGGCGGTCAGTGATCGTCCGTTGGAGCGTACCAAGCCGCCGGGAATGCCGGCACTGGGGCCCATGCTGAAAGGTGTTTTGAGGTCGCCGGTTTTGAGGTCAAAAAAACAGCCGCCATTGCTGAAAACCTGGTCAGTGATCATGGTGAGGGTGCCACCGCGGTGTTGGTTTTTTGACAACTGGTAATAGAGCAAGGATCCGTCCTTGCGGTTAAATACTGCGGGCACCGAACGTCCGGCAGGCACGATGATGCGTTCTTCATCGGCTAACAAATACCCCTGTGAAGAGACTCCGCTTTCGGCATTGGCACCACCATGAGGTTGGGCCATTTCAAGTTGTCCGGTTTTGTCGTTGCTCCAGATTGGTTTGCCGGTGGCGGCATCGAGGGCGTGCAGGTAAACACCGTCACTGGGCCAGACGCCGGCGGCAAAATAGACGATGTTGTCCAAAACCACGCTGCCGCCGCGAGCAGGCCATTTGGAGGTGATACGCTCATTGCCGATCACGGTGACGTCAGAAGGGCCGCCGCGGTGTTTCCATAACAGCTTGCCGTCGGCGAGGGCGAGGGCGTAAAGCCAGCCGTCATCGCTGGTCACAAAAACCCGGTCCTGCCAAGCGGTGGGAGCTAGACGGACGGGGGCATTGGTGAAAAACTCCCACTTGGCTTTGCCGCTGACGGCATCAAAAGCGTAAACCTTGTTGTCGGTCGAACTGCCAAAAAGCACGGTGCTGCCGACAATGATAGGTTGGAACACCAAATCAAATTCAACCCGGGCGGAAGTCGGCCAGGCGGGTTGCGGTGGGGTGGGGGATTGGAAGACCCAGCGTAGACTGAGTTGATTGGGAACGGATTCGGCGGTATAAGCGCTGCGTGAGGCGTCGGCGTGATAAGTTGGCCAGTCCTTGCTGAATGCTGAGGGGGCCAGGCTTAGGGAAAGGCCGATAGAGAGTAATAAAAGAAAGGAACGAAGGGGGGATTGAGGCATGGTGACGCACCATAAGTGAAAAAACTCAAAATGAAAAGTTTTCTCTACTTTGCAGCGACCCGCTATGTTGACTCATCTTCCGGCAGCAGGGCTGCGAGTATTTCCCCGGCGTTTTGCTCACGCATGTTGAGCACTTTGATGGTGGAGTCGTCTTCTTCGGGGAAGGGGTGGCCGGCGGAGTGGAACAGCCACTTCACCGCACGGTGGTAACAGGCGACGATTTGCACGGGGTGCTCACTGTCGATGAGTGATTGCAGTTGAGGGTCTTTGCGAGCGGACATTTCGCAGAGATCGGCAACACATTCGAAGGGCTGGCCGGAGGCGCACAGTTTTTCCAGCACCTCGTTTTTCACCTCGTCGGGAACGACTTTGGCGTAGGCGCAGCGGCAGTAGAGAATTTTAGCTTTGGCTTGGTTGGGATCACTCACTTGTTTTACCTTTATCCAGATTTTCGTAAACACCAAAGTCATTGAATAAGATTTTTTTTGCCAGCCAGTAGGCAGGGTGTTTTTCAGGGATTTCTTCGCCAGTGGGCAGGAATTGGCTGCCACGCGGGGTCATGCTTTCGAGTTCAGCCATCGCAGTTTGGCGGATGGTGCTGTCTTTGGCGCCGTGTTTTTTGGCAATTTGTTGCACCAAATCCGGGCGTTCGAGCACCACGCAGCCGCGGGTGTGTTGGGCGGCGACCTGGCGGAAATCCTTGAGAAACTCAGATTTTGTCATTTGCTCGTAGATCGAATCGCTGTCGTGAATGTTCTCGGCGGCGAATTGGATGATCGGGCAGGGTTCGATGCTGCCACTGGGGCCGATGTGGTGGGAGATGCCGGTGGCCATCGGGCAAAGTGCTTTTCCCTGACCGTCGTAATAGGCGTCAATGATGGCGATCGGCAGTTTGACCCGCATATCGACGACAAACTGGCGCACCCGGCGTGCTTGTTCGGGGGTGAGGGCGAGTTCTTCGTGAATCTGGGGGCCTACCGGACGGTAGGTGTGGTACCAGGCGTAATGCACTCCGCGTTTGGCCAGCGAGCGTAGCCAGTCTTCGGTGAGCAATTCGTCGATGTTGGTTTGGCAGAGGGATGTGGCGACGCCGGTGAGCAGTCCGTTGTTGAGGCAGTTGTCGAGGCCGCGCAGGGCGCGTTTATAAACGTCCTTGCCTCCTCGGCGTTCGTTGGAGATCACTTCGTTTCCTTCGATGGAAACCAAGGGGGTGGCGTTGCCGATCTGGCGTAGGCGTTTGGCGACTTTGTCGGTGATCAGTTGCCCATTGGTGAAGACTTGGAAAAAACAATCGGGGTGTTGGGCGAGAAAATCGAGCAACTCGGTGTGCATGAAAGGTTCGCCGCCGAGGATGCCGAAGAAGGAGTTGCCGTGTTCGCGGGCGTCGTTGACGACCTGGTTGAGTCGGTCGAAGTCTATTTTGACTTGCGGTTTGTCGACATCGACCCAGCAGCCTTGGCAGCGCAGGTTGCAGGAGTTGAGGATGGAGAGATAGAGAAAGGGCGGGAAATACTCGCCTTGTTTCATGCGTTTTTTGAATAACTGCACCGAACGCACCCCTTTGAAGCCGAAGTTCCACATGAACTTGGCGAGGTGGCGTTTGTCAGCAGTAGCTAAAGTGCGAGCTGCGAATTGGATGGAAGGGATGAGCATGAATGATTTGAAAATTAAGATTATTATAGATGCTTACGAAGTGATCCGGTGCGTTGGTTTGGGCATGCCGGGGCGGAAGTGTTCGCTGTGGGTGATGCGGGATTTGAGTTGATGTTTTGAGTGGAGGATGGATTCGATCGTTTGAGCGACGGCTTGGTCGAGGGTTTCTGGAGACGCTTCGGCGCGGATGTTGAGCAGGATTTCGCCGTCTTCCAGCGGGTCGATGAGACGGTGGGAGAGTTCGGGTTGGGCATCGGATCGAACCAGGTTGATAGCGGCAATTTCCATCGGATCATTGATCGGAGTTAGGGTCATTTTGAGATGGGCGATTTCGACGTCTTTTTCGGCTAGGGTGCTACGTAGATTCCGGGCGAGTTCGTCGAGGATTTGGTTGCCGTCAAATTCAAGGTCGCCATCCAGGCTTTCGATTTCAATGGTGCTGTTGAGCCATCCTAACAGGGCTTCTCCGTCACCATAACGTTGATAGTCGATTTCAAGAAATCGGGAGACATTTATTTTGGAATCGAGAGTTGTTTGGAACCAAGGCTGGAGCCCCTGGTCTTGCCGTGCTGAAATTTCGTAAATTTGAGCGTCGGGGAATTCGGTGGAAAAGAACTTTCGCAAAACAACGAGTTCTGCTTCGGTCAAGGTGTCAATTTTGTTAATCACAATGATCTCGGCTTCTTCAAGCTGCTTGCGGTAAATATAACGAACATTCTCAGATAACTTTCGTTTTGAATCTACGAGGCCAAAAACCCGTCGGGCGCGTGTCGGGTCGACGAGCACGGAGAGGGGAGCGACGACAAATTCTTCGCCGTAGATTTTTTCCAGCGGCAGGCTGACGGTGGCCACCAGATCGGTGCAGGAGCCAACCGGTTCAGCTAGAAAAATATCAGGCCGGGTTGCTTCGCTGAGATGGTGGGCGGCGTCGATGAGGGAATTGAAACGGCAACAAAAACAGCCGCCGGAAATCTCTTCGACGGGAAAATGATTGGAGCGCCCTAGTGCGGAATCGACTAGTCCGGCGCCTTGGTCATTGGTGATGAGTCCGACTTTGAGACCTTGTTGGTCGAGATGTTGCGCGAACTTTTGGATTGAAGTGGTTTTTCCAGCTCCGAGGAATCCGCCAATCATGATATAGCGGGCTTTTTTTAGATTGGAACTTTGAGCGATGGTCATTGTGGTGGTGGGGCAGGGCGGCAGACAGGTATGTTGGGTGACTATGGCGTCAACTGGACAAGGGTAAAACTACTTCTTTTTGCTTTTTTGCCTCTGGTATTGGAAAGAAGAGAAAGCTTTGCAATTTGATTGGAGCAGTGGGTGCTATGGGATTTAAGTGGGGAGTTTTCTGCTGAATGGTGATTAAACAATGAAAAATGCAGGATTTCGTGTGCTTTTTTAGGTGAAAATATTCTCGATTCCCCTTGCAGTTTAGGCCTAAATCGTTCAGAATTCACTCTGAAATCCACTTTGGCGGCTCCGATTTATACAAGAGGTGCCGTAGGTGGCGTTGTTATTTTTATAATGAAGCATCAAAAAACAATAAATATGAGAATGGTAGATCATACTTGGCAAATAGCATTTTGCTTGGGATTAGCTTTATTGTTAAGCGGATCTCACATGCAGGCTCAAGAGGGAGCAGGGAATGTATCGCCAGCAGGTGCGCCGGCTCCGGCGGCTTCAAGCCCGGCAGCAAGTTATGCGACTCCAACATCTTTATCAGGTCGGCCGATGCAAGTTTATGGTCAGAAGAAGAAAAAGAAAAGCTGGCTGAAACGTCCTAAGAGTAATCGAGTGCAGACCAATCGGGAAAGTACAAATGATGTTCCTGTGACGAGTTCTAGCAATTTGGCGGTTTTGCCACCGATACCGAGTGCATTTGAAGAAGAGCCCAAAGGTTGGTTGGCAAAAAGGAAGGCAAAGCGCAATCAAACAAGTCATCAGATCCAAGAGCCGCAATTGGAACATGTGTTCCAAGGTCAAAGTAGCCAGGGAGCTAACCAGCAAGCGGCGACAACATCAGCTCCGGCTCCATTGCCTGCTCCGGTTTATTATGAGTATGATGGTCCGGCGATTCAGCCGACAACTCCCTCGGGCAGAAACCTACAGGCTTTTAATCGTAACTCGAGACACATCCAGAACCAGCAAGTGGTGGCTAAAGGAACGGTGCCGGAAAGTGGAGGTAGCCGCTGGTTGAAGCGGGCGGGTAATATTCAGAGTGAGGAAGCTTCTGGATCCAAGTGGTCATGGGAGAATCCGTTTAACAATCCAACTAGACGCAAGCCGGCGATGCAGTCGGTACCAGTAGGAGGAGCTCAAGCTGGTGGTGAAGTGACGGGGCCTGATGGTTCGGGCACGGCAGCGCCAGGTGTTTCAGATGAAACACAGTTATTAGCAAATTTGAGGGGAGTGGTGGTGGTTCCTAGAACACTCGATGTGGTGAAAAAAGGCCGCTCTGGTGTGAGTGGAGTTTTGACCGAAGGGGTGACATTGCCGGAGAAGGTGCAGAACAGTTTTGCTGAGTATTTAGGGAAACCTCTTTCTTTGTCGGTATTGGATCAAATGGTGCGTGCTGCGGTGGTGGCTTTCCGGGCAAGTGATATGCCGGTGGTCGATGTGCTGGTGCCTGAGCAGGAAATCAATGACGGGGTGTTGCAATTGGTAGTGATCGAGGGTCGGGTTGGCAAGGTGATCGTGGAGGGGGCGAAATACAGTGATCCTGAATTTATCAAGGATCAGATCAGTTTGAAGCAGGGGCAGGTTCTTAAAGAGAGCACCTTGTTGGCTGATTTGCAGTGGATCAATAAAAATCCTTTCCGACAGGTCGATATGATTTACAGCCCTGGTTTTGATTATGGAACAACGGATTTGATTTTGCGCACTCGTGATGTCAAGCCGCTGTCGTTTTATGTGGGGGTGGAGAATTCGGGTAATAGGTTGTTAGGGGATAATCGTTTTATTTCTGGTTTCAACTGGGCCGGGCCGCTGTTTTTCGGTCAAGAGAACACCTTGAATTATCAATACTCAAGCGATCTCGATTTTGATAAACTGACTAGCCACTCGGTGGTGTGGACCAGTTACTTGCCATGGAGGCATCATTTGACCTTGTTGGGAGCGTGGGTGGATCAGAGCATCAATACCACGGCGGCAGGAGAGGTGGTGAATATCGGCGGTAAGGATCAACAGGAAAGCATACGTTATACGATTCCGTTGAGAAGCACGGGGCGTTGGGTGCACGAGCTTGAGTTGGGATTTGATTACAAGTCTTCGAATAGTAATCTGGCTTTTGGCGGATTGGAAGTTTTTGATACCACCACCGAGATTTTGCAGTTTGGATTGGGATATAATATCATCCAAAGCGATCGGTGGGGATCGACGAAAGTTGACAATGAAGTGATCTGGAGTCCGGGTGGGCTTTCCAGTGACAATGACTCGGAAATTTTCCGTTCACAGCGGGGAGGAGCAGATGCTAATTATGTCTATGGTCGTTCTTCGATTGAGCGTAATTTTTACCTGCCTAAAAACTGGGGTTTGATCACTCGTGTGGAAGGGCAATATTCCAGCACTAATCTGCTAGCTAGTGAAACTCTGGGGGCAGGGGGCTTTGATACCGTGCGTGGTTGGGAACAGCGTATTGTGCGTGGTGACCAAGGGGTGGTGGCTAATCTGGAGTTGCGCACACCTTCTCTGAGTCCGGCAAATTTATTTGGTTTTCATAATGCCCAGGACGGTATGCAGTTTCTGACCTTTTTTGATTATGGGTTTGTTGCTTCTGCAGATAGTCCCGAAGGTGCGCCGGGGTCTTTTGGTATGGGCAGTGTAGGGGTGGGACTTCGTTATCAGCTGGATGATAATTTTAGTCTGCGCTTAGATTACGGCTATCAGGTAATCGAAGAAAATTTTAATGACGGAGAGAGTGGGCGCATCCATTTCGGAGGACGGGCAAACTTCTGAAACACTTAAGGGTGTTTGTTAGAGTAGGCCTTTGTTATACCATTCCAACAGTTCTATCAGCAGAATGAAGAAATCCGACCTGCTCAAAAATCTTTCCAGAATTACACAATTTGACTGTTGAAATGGTGTTACAGGCTTGAGCAGCGCTGAAGAGACAAAGTTTTAAGCTTTAAACGCTCAGAATCACGTTAATCTCAGCGTAAAGAGGAAAAAATTGTGTATTTTTGATAGAATTAATTTTTTTGTCACAACTGGGAAAATGGCGACAACATTTAATTGATATACGTTGCTTTATTTTTGCAATATAGTTTCATAATTTTATTCAAAATAATTTCTTGTAAAATTATTTTGAATAAATAGTATTTTTCAGAGCACTCAGGCATGGGAGCATGACAGTTATGTGACCTAAATTTTTTAAATAGAGCAAATTTTTCTCCCACTTACTACTAACATAAGTCCGTTTTTATGAAAAGATTAACTCAATTCATTCGTGCCAATAAGGCGATGCAGTCCTTGGTACTTTTATCCTTGTTTCCGAGCATGGTGTTTTTGCCATCCAACCTACAGGCCAATCCCACAGGAGGAATTGTTACGGGAGGAGCCGCTGAGATCGGCTTGGGGGCAGGCGGCCATTTGCAGATCAACCAGACTAGCAGTCGGGCGGTGATTGATTGGGCGAGCTTTTCGATTGCAGCGGGGGAATTGACCCAGTTCATTCAGCCGGGTGCGGATGCGGCGGTATTGAATCGGGTGACCAGTGGTACGCCGACGGCGATCATGGGGGCTTTGCAGGCGAATGGTAATGTGGCAGTGATCAATACGGCGGGAATTTTGGTCGGACCGAGCGGCACGATTGACGTGAATGGCTTGTTGCTGTCGACATTGGATGTGAATAATGCGGATTTCATGGGAGGTGGCGATATGCTTTTTCGTGGAGCGGGATCTGCGGGGGTGACCAATATGGGGCGCATCAACGCAGTGGGTGGCGATGTGTTTTTGATCGGTAAAACGGTGGTGAATACGGGGGCGATCACGGCAGCTAATGGCACCGTGGGTTTGGCTGCGGGTGAGGAAGTATTGATCACGGCGGCACCCGATGCAGCAGGGGAACGGATTTTTGTGCGCCCGACGGCGGGTGTGGCTAGTGGCACGGGAGTGGATAACAGTGGTTCGATTGAAGGCGCGATGGTGGAGTTGAAGGCGCATGGGAATATGTATGCGCTGGCGATTAATAACTCGGGTTCGATTCGCGCTACGGGGGCGTCGATGCGCGGTGGTAAAGTGACTTTGCGAGCA
>JAJRVS010000160.1 GCA_024277195.1 Verrucomicrobiota bacterium
GACGGCCTGCCCGCCGCCGTATCAAAACTGAAAATCTACACCCTCGCGGGACGCCTGCCCAAACTGGCAATCGAAACCCCGACCGACCTGCCACAGAGAAACATCGGTCATCTCGACGAAGACCAAAGCTTCGAGGTGCTGATGCCGCCAACCCCCGACGCCTCCTCCGGGCTTCGTTTTGACTATACCCTCCAGATCATCGAGAAGCTGCTCGATCACAATGACTACACCGGACAAAACAGCCTCTCTTACCCTATTTTCCGTTACAGCTGGAGCCACTTGGACCGCTCGCCGGTTAATAATGTCGGCAGCAACATGCGCGTCGCTGGTTGGATCGATTTATTGCTCGATATGATGGAACAGCGCGGACAAAGTTTTTTCCCCGCCATCAATCTCTACACCATCGCCGATGACCTGAATCGTTCACCCGCAGAACGACAGGCTTTGATCGATCAAGGACATTTTGTTTACAACCAACTCGGCAAACCCATCGTTTACGGCGCTGCCAATTCCTACGGCAACAATCCCGCCCACCCCGCCGTGAGAAAACAATTCCTTTCGCAAATCGATGACCTCTTACAGCGCTTCGGTCATCACCCCGCCTTCAAAGGCATCAACTTGTGGATGCACACCCCCGTCTTTTTCAGTGACCTGAAAAAAGGCTACGGCGACTACACCATCGCAGCTTTTGAAAAAGACAGCGGAATCAAAGTTCCAGTGGATGCAAAAAGCCCGCAACGTTTTGCCCAACGCTATCAATACCTCACGGGCCCAGGTAAAAACGAATGGTTAGCTTGGCGGGAACAGATCAACCGCCAGATGATCCAAGCCATCAGCACCCGTCTGCAAGCGACAAAAAAAGGCGCACGGCTGTACATCAATCTCAGCCGAAAATGGCAGCAAGCTCGCCACAGCAAAGAAAAAAGCAGCGAAAGTTTTGATCTCAAAAAACATTGCTATCAACACTTCGCCCTCAATCTCGACAAGATCGACAACATCGACTCCGTCAGCATCACCCCGCTGATCGTGCCGACCGAATCGCGCCATGACAAACACTGGACCCACAACGCCCAGAATCTAAATTTCGAGCTGACCACCCATGCCTCACTGTTCCGCCCCTTCCGCAGCGGAGGGCAAGGAGTCGCCTCGCTCTATTATGTCTATTTTGAATCTTTCATGGATTCCCTCTATCCCGAAAAATACGCTTCCTACTTTCAAAACTCAGACCCCAAAGCCGCCGGGCGAAATTTTCTCGCTAACTTCGCCATCGCCATGGCAGCTCAAAATCCTGAGACCATCTTCGCCGGCGCCCAACCGCTCGGCGCGATGGGACGAGAAGAAGAAATGCGGGAATTCACTCGCAATTTTCGCGCTCTGCCTGCCGGAGCTTATGAGGACGTGCCTCAAGCACAAGACCCCGTCACCGCACGCTTCCTCACCACCACCAAGGGAACCTATCTCTACCAAGTCAACCTATTGCCTTGGCAGGTAACCACCGAAATCGGATTTTCACAAAAAATCAACAGCATTCACGATCTCGGTGAAAATTCGGATCTAGACTTGCCCCATGGCAAGCTCAAACAAGTCCTTCAACCTTACCAACTGCGCGCTTATTTGATCAAAGCTCAACAAGTCAAAGCCACCAGTTTACAAGTCTCTCTGGATCCCAAAAACCAAACATGGTTCGCCGAGCAACAAGGCGCCATCACCAAATCCGTCAGCTACATCAAAAAATGGAACGGCGAGTTCGAGCTCGCCCAACAGATGTCAAACAGCATCGCAGCATCGATGCAAGCAGGTCACTATGCCGACGCCTACCGCCGCATCCACTCGCGGGCAATCCGGGTGCTGCCCCAGCTGCTGAAAGAAGCGGTGAAAACCAAAACTGAGTTCACCGATAATTTTGACGATACCAAGCAGAGCACCCAAAACTGGCAACTGCCCGCTGACACCCAGCTTATCGACAAAGACAGCCTACTGCTTGGTGGACAGAAAACCCAAAGTTTCACGCTAAAAAGAAAACTCACCGGCGACATGATCGCCGAAGCCACCTTCGTGCCCCAGGGAGAAACCTCCGGAGGCTGGGGCGGCATCAGCTTTCGCGGAGCAAAAATCCTCCTGCGCAGCGATGGATTCTGGCTGCTTTACCGAGTGAACGGCGACGATCACAGCAAAGGCATGCTGCACAAAGTGAAAGTCGAAGCCGGCAAGGACTACCAACTCAAAATCATGCGCCGCGGCGACATGAGTATCTTCTACGTCAACGGCGAAAAACTCCTCGTCGCCAACGAGAAAAAAGGCCTGCAAGAAGACCAAGGAACCTTCACCCTAGCCAACACCAAATACCCGGTGCTCATCAAACAAGTCAAACTCTCCCGCATCCTCAAGGATGAAAAACCAGAATTGTAAGGCGACCCCGTAGGACAAATTTCCATATTTGTCCTCCCATTGTGACCGCACTCAAAAATGACAAATATGGAAATTTGTCCTACCTCTCTTCCTGCCCCTCCCCCCCTTACTAAAGTCTTCTCCCCCTTCTTATCATTCATTCGTGTCCATTCGTGGTTCGCCCTCTCCCCCTACCCAGTCCACTCCGCCGGATCCTGCCCATAGTACATCCTCAGTTCATCATACAACTCCCTATGCTTTTTCCGCAACCGCCGGGGGCGCTCAAAAAAGGTCTCCGTCGCCACCGCAAAAAACTCAGCGGGATTGGTCGCTCCATAAGCATCGATCAAATCCCGTTTGCCCGCCTCCGTCAGCCTCACCAATTTTTCATAATCATGCCCCAGCACCCGCGCCCAATCTTCATATTCCGCACGTCTGCTGAGCCTCGGTGCCCCATCCGCCCGCCCATCCACTTGATCCAACTGATGGGCAAACTCATGCATCACCACATTCTGTCCGTCGTCTTCATTCAGCGCACCTCGCAAAACATTTTTCCACGCGAGAATCACCGAACCGCTGCTCCACGACTCGCCGAGCAACACCTGCGTGCCCTCATCCGAATCCTCATCGTGCAGCGAAAACAAGCGTTCGCGCCCGCGATGAAAAGCTCCGGGATAAACCAGAATCGACCGCAATTCAGCAAAATAGTCGTGTTTGGGCAAAGCGATCAACAACAGGCACGCTTGAGCAGCGATCACCACCCGCATCTCATCCGTCACCTGCTGCAAATCCCCGCAGGCTTCGAATTTTTTCTCGGCCAAAAATACCTGCACATGCTTTTGCAACTTTTGCTGCAAATCCAGCGGCATTCTTTCATAAAACTTGCAGCGCCGCTCGACAATCGCCGCCCATGGCGCTGGAAAAGGTTGCGCAACGATCCCCTTCCGCTTCGAGCGCCTCCGAGGCCCCCTGGAAAGCAAAACCGTAGCGTAGGCAAGCACGCCGACCACCAAGAGCACTGTCAAAACCCATACAAAAACCATAGTAACCCCAACTAGAGCGATTTTTATAATAATACCACAAAAAAGGAGCAGATTCGATCCTTGACGAAAAGCGCTGGCTCTCTAAGTTGCGCCCGCTTGCGATCATCGCTGCAGCACTCATGAATATTCACGAATACCAAGCCAAGGAACTTTTTGATAAATACGGAGTCGCCACTCCAGCCGGACGCGTTGCGGAATCGGCAGAGCAAGTCGTGCAGATCGCCGGCGAACTCGACACCGATACGGTGGTTGTCAAAGCTCAGATTCATGCCGGAGGACGCGGCAAAGGAACTTTTAAAAGTGGATTCCAAGGCGGCGTGCACTTGTGTGACTCAGCGGAAAAAGCCGGCGAAATCGCAGGCAAAATGCTCGGTGAGGTTCTGGTAACGCACCAGTCCGGCGAAGAAGGCAAATTGGTGCGCAAGGTGCTGGTCGCCGCTTCAGTCGATATCGACAAGGAATTTTACTTCGCCATCCTGATGGATCGCGAAACCGAACGCGTAGTCATCGTCGGCAGCAGCGAAGGTGGTGTGGACATCGAAGATGTCGCAGAAAACTCCCCTGAGAAAATTTTTCACGAGCCGATTCATCCGACTCTGGGTCTGCAAGACTACCAAGCACGCAAAATCGCCAAGCAAATCGGTTTCAGCAGCAAGCAAATGCGCCCTGCGGCAAAATTGTTCACCGCCGCTTACAATTTGTTCATGGCCACTGACTGCTCAATGGTGGAAATCAACCCACTGGTGCTGACCACTGACGAAGAAGTGCTGGCACTGGACGCCAAGTTTGGTTTTGATGACAACGCCCTGTTCCGTCACCCAGATATCGCCGCTCTGCGCGATACCGACGAAGAAGATCCGCGCGAAGTCGCTGCTTCGAAGTTTGATCTCAACTACATCGGCCTCGATGGCAACATCGCTTGTATGGTCAATGGAGCTGGTCTTGCCATGGCGACCATGGACATCATCAAACACTACGGTGGTGACCCCGCCAACTTCCTCGACGTCGGTGGCGGCGCGACCGAAGAACAAGTGCGCGAAGCTTTCCGCATCCTCGCTGGCGACCCCAAAGTGGATGCCATCCTAGTCAATATCTTCGGTGGCATCATGCAGTGTGACGTGATCGCCCAAGGCATCATCAACGCAGCCAAAGAGATCGAAATGAATCTGCCGCTGATCATTCGCCTCGAAGGCACCAATGTCAAAGAAGGTCGCCAACTGCTCGAAGAATCCGGCATCAACCTCATCACCGCAAGTGATCTGGGCGACGCGGCTAAAAAAGCCGTCGAGTCTGTCGCTAAATCAGCTTAATCCTATTTATTTTATTACATCATGTCGGTTCTGGTAAACAACGATACACGGCTCCTGGTTCAGGGGATCACAGGAAATTCAGGCGCAACCCACACCCGCGGTTGCCTCGATTACGGCACCAATGTGGTTGCCGGAGTCACTCCGGGCAGAGGAGGACAAAAATTTGACGACAAGGTTCCGGTCTATGACACCGTGGTGGAAGCCCGCGAAGCCACTGACTGCAACGCCACGATGATCTTTGTGCCGCCTGCTTTTGCCGCGGATTCGATCATGGAAGCCATCGACGCCGGCATCGAGCTGGTGGTCGCTATCACCGAAGGCATCCCTGTTGCCGATATGATGCGGGTGAAAAGCAAACTCACTCACAGCGACAGCATTTTGATCGGACCCAACTGCCCCGGCATCATCACTCCCGGACAGTGCAAAATCGGCATCATGCCTTGTTACATTCACAATCCTGGTGACATCGGCGTGATTTCTCGCTCAGGCACCCTCACTTACGAAGCCGTCTGGCAGTTGACCGAAGCCGGATACGGCCAGAGCACTTGCATCGGCATCGGTGGAGACCCGATCCACGGCATGACTCACCTCGACGCCGCTAAACTTCTCACCGAAGATCCCGATACCCGCGCTTTCATCCTGATCGGCGAGATCGGTGGCAGCGAAGAAGAAGAAGCTGCCGCATGGATCAAAGAAAACTGCGACAAACCCGTCGCCGCTTTCATCGCGGGAGCGACCGCGCCTCCAGGACGCCGCATGGGACACGCAGGAGCAATTATTTCCGGAGGCAAAGGCACCGCCGAAGCCAAGCAGGAAGCTCTGCTCGATGCGGGCATCACCTTGGCCGCCACCCCTTCCGAGATGGGAGCAGCCCTGATCAAAGCGCTGGGTTAATCCCCAGGCATCACCCCCAAGACCTAATCAATCACTCATAATAAAATGTCAGACACAGTAGAATACGCCAAAGGACTCGCAGGAGTCGTCGCCAACGAATCAAAGCTCAGTGATGTTCAAGGGCAAGCAGGCATATTGCGTTATCTGGGTTACAACATCGACGATCTGGTTGAGCAAACCACTTTCGAAGAAGTGGTGCACCTGCTGCATCGTGGCAAACTGCCCAATGAAAGCGAACTCGCTGATCTGACCAATACCTTGCGCTCACTGCGCTCTCTGCCACAAGGCGTGATCGATTTTATCAAATCCGCACCCAAAGACGCCGGCCCGATGGACGTGGTGCGAACCGGTGTCAGCATGCTCGGCCTTTACGACACTCGTGGCAACAACCAAGATCGTCCGCTCAACGAAGAGCGCTCACTAGCGATCATCGCCAAGATCCCACTGATCGTCGCTTATTTTCACCGCGCTCGCCAAGGACTCGACTTTCCTGAAGTGCGCAACGATCTCTCCGAAGCCGGACATTTCCTCTACCTCATCACTGGCGAAGAGCCCGGCGTCGAAGCCACCAAGACGCTCGACGTGGCTTACATCATTCACGCCGATCACGGCATGAACGCCTCGACCTTTTCCGCTCGTGTCACCATCGCGACCCTCAGCGACATCTACTCAGCGATCACCTCCGCCATCGGCACCCTCAAAGGACCGCTGCACGGCGGAGCCAACGAAGGCGTGATCACTATGTTGAAAGAGATCGGCGAGCCAGACCAAGTCGACGCTTGGGTGCAGGACAAACTCGACAACAAAGAGAAAATCATGGGCATCGGTCACCGCATCTACAAAGTGCTCGACCCACGCGCTCCGCATCTGCGTAGAATGGCTGCCAAACTCACCGAAGAACTCGGCGAGAGCAAATGGCTGGTCATGTCCGAGCGCATCGCCGAGATCATGCGCAGCAAAAAAGGCCTCGAAGCCAACGTCGATTTCTATTCCGCCACCGTGTATTATTCACTCGGCATCCCGACCGACCTGTTCACCCCCATCTTCGCGATTTCCCGCGCCGCCGGCTGGACAGCCCAAGTGTTGGAGCAGCTAGACGACAGCCGCCTCTATCGCCCACTGACGCTTTATACCGGACCGACTGAGGATCAGCCGATCCCAGCGATGAGCGAACGGTAAGGGGAGCGCTGTCAAGTCGTGTGGGGGCAGAGCAATTGAGTCTTTGCCCACAGGCTTCAGCTACGTGGCATGGATGTGCACGTGGCACGGATTGGCAATTTGCCTTCGGGCGGTTTCCTCCAGCTGTCTTCGCTTCGCTTCGGCTGTGTACCACCCTAAACCCACGCAATACCATTGCGTCCCACATCTCCCCCATTCACCATTATCAACTTGTTGCTGATTTATGGGACACACTTATTCCTGAACACTTTCCTTGTTACCTTTGGCAAAACGGCTGATTCGTCGATTGAGGAACTCGACACACTCAGCATCACTCATAGAGGAAAGCAAGGTGCTGGTTTCTCGGCGCCATTTGCGCGATTCCTCCACCGCATGAAACCCGGGAATGGCAGGAACATCTCGGTGCTCTCTATTCACTTTAATTTTCGTCCTCATGTATCAACTCAGTGGGCTTTTTATTTCTTATTTTCTTTTCCATTATTTATAGAGGTAATCATGCAGCCCAGACTATGGAACCATTGTAAAACAATTACGATGAAGCAGCAATTACTGGATCACCTCCACTTTCAAGTCCCGCAGTACCCGTAAATCCCCCCATTGTGCCCCGCGCATTTTCCGCCCGCCATCCTTCCGCCGCGCTCCGAACTGATCCCTCTTACATTCAAAAAAGTCATCCACATAGCGCTGACTCCCCAACACTGCCCCATCGGTGAAATACCTCACCCGGCACCTCAAAGCCTCCGCCACCGGCAAACGCCCGCCCGACTCCAACACTTCTTTGATTTTCTCCCGACTGAACCCGCCTTTAGCTTTGTTATAACCGTCCACCGCTTGACCGCCATAGCCTTGGCGGCGGAGGTTGACATCAGCCTCCACCTCTTCTCCCTTCGCATACAACAAACAGCGATATTCCGCAGCCACCTTCTTCCACGCCACTCGACTGCGCCCCGTCACGGCATAACACAACCCTTGTCGAGCTCCGCGATTCCCCGCCACCGCTGCCGCATACGAACACCAACGGTAGCCCTCCGGCTCCTTCGCCAGCCCCGCCCGAATCGGATTCAGATCGATGTAGGCCGCCACCATGCGCAACGCATCGCTGCTCTCACCTCGTTCATCATCCGCCCCCTGCAACAACACACTCTTAAATGGCCCCTCCCACAAAGTCCCACAACGCCCATGTTTTTTATTATAAGCCAAAGTCATCTTCAGCTTCAGCTCCTTCATGAACATCGACAAATCGAACAAACGCCCCTTCACCGATTCAGCGATTTCATCCAAACGAGTTTCAACTCCCATCTCCCGACAGCGCTCCACCTCATCGAGTGCCTGCTTCGTCGTCCACTCGCTCTTGAAAACACTGAGCTTTTGCAAATAATCCTCCCGCGACCACCTCGCCAAAGCCACCTCTTTATCTGGCACCTCCAGCAACAAATGAAAATGGTTCCCCATAAAACACCACGCCAACGCCCGCAGCCCGCTGAACTTCAACTGCTTGAGCATCAAAATCCGAAAAACCTCCTTCTCATCATCACCAAACAAGATATCCCGCCCCGCCGTCCGACTCACCACATGGTAGTAGTTCGTCTGCCCCTCCGGCCCCAATAAAAACTCCCGTATTTTCCTCATAACCGATTCCCTTTCTGCTTGTGATTTCCCCATCCTATCAGCTCCTGCATCAAAGACAACTTTTATTCCGCTTGGGGAACCTCCCCTAAAACTTCCCCCCTAAAACTTCCCCATACATGTTGCAGGGATGCTCATTTTCAATTGACGTCAGGATCACTTTTAGTTGTCGTTACACAATCATCTCCAGTGCACGCAAGCAATCCTGCTCTATGCTAGAAACTCTGGTTGACATGGTTGAGTCCCCAACATCCCTCGGCAAAAATCTTTCCGAGGGAAAATAGACCTGAATAGTTACAATTGAAGATTATATATCTTAATTCTGTTATGACAGGTCTTCCTGCTCAGAAGCTATGAGCTTTAATCTCAGTTCTTCCGCACGCTTTCTAAGCTTATCCTCCAGCTCCGCTATACTTGGGCGTTCGACGGCATCTTCTTTTAGCTTCAATGCTTTTGCTGTGGCTTTAAGCTCTTCTTGACGATCCTTCGCAAAATTTGGAAAGTGGTCCAAGATTTGATTTATAACTTCACTAGGCGCGTTCAATTGCTCTAACACATACGGTAAGCAGCGACTGGAATCCGATGCAATGGCTACCAACATATCATAAACAGAAAGATCTAGAGGTAAACGATGAGATAAAAATTTGCGGAGTATTGCAATGTCATTTCGCATCATTAATATAGATAGGAAACTATAAAAATAACCCCCTTGAGAATTACTATGGTGGAAATATGGAATATCCTCCGGATTTCGAAAAAACATATGCCGACCGATAAACAATTCCATCCACGAGATGTCCGTAGGTTCTTTCCCCATACTCAGGTAAGTGGCGATAGGTGTTCTTCTACTGTTATAGGGATTGATAGCTCCTTTTTGACCACCAGTAAAAGTTGCACCCATATCCAACAACAATTCTGCCAGATCATATTTTTCACAATAAACAGCTAAGTAAAGAGGCTTGTTGAGCCCGCCATATTCCGTGCCGGCAGGGTCGGCTCCAGCGTCCAGTAGGGATTGAACTAATGAATCTTCACCGTTATTTTCTATTGCGTAGCTCAGTGCGCAACAGCATTCATTATAACCACGCTCTAGGCGCCAAATGCCGACATCAGGATCAGCTCCAGCAGCTAAGAATAATTTTGCTGATTCAGCGTCACCTTTCCTCACCGCCGCTTCAAGGCATCTGTCGATAGCTCGCTGACTGAGAGGCTCCATGAAATCATTCCAACGCACCTCCCTTTCCCCGTTGAGATCATCCAAGCGTTCTACAATTTGCTCCCCCCAATCCACTGCTGATTCCAATATAAAAGACAGCGTTTTCTGAACAGCAGAACGCACCAGCCGTTTGTCTGAAATCAGATTGCAACAAATCTGTGTTGCAGAAGCAGCTTCGAAAACTATGGGATTGCCTCGCTCACATTTCCCAATCACCCACTTCATTTCGGGCCGCTCAGACACTCCCGCCAGCACTTGACCTCTCACACTTGGAGCGATGTGCCCCCATAACTTGTCCAATAATAATAAATTCCCATCCATCCCAAATAGCCAAGCGTTACGTTCCACCTCTTTAATGAGAACCGAAACCGGGTCGTGCTCTGGAAGTGAAGCTTCGTCGATCAGATCCTTAATAAGCGGCCATGTAAGCCCTTCTGTAAAACTAATCCTAAACGGATTTTTGCTAGGGCAAAAGGGGCTGCGGTGTATGGACATGAACCATCCCGTTGGCACCACTTCCTCCAGATTGGCGAGGGATTCAATCAGATCAGGGTCGAGGTTTTCTGTAAAAAGGGATTTCATAGATAAAAATCTGTATTTTATGGCTTCAGCAATAATAGCACGCTCGTCAAGTCTTGCACTTCTTGAACTTCTCTTTTTGGTTCAAATCTCCAGAGATGAGAACCGCGTAAAAGGATCGGCTCGGACATTGTAATACTTACTTATCTGGGCATCCATGTTTATCTCACAACCGTAAGTTGACCATCAATCGTCATTTCTTTGCTTTAAAGAATCCTTCTGGCAAATCAGGTTTATTATCTGACATCACCGCCCCATTTACACGCTACAACGTCCACGCTTTCTCTGGCGAGATTGGTCAAAACTCACCGCTTTCCAGCCTTATTCCATCGGTTTCGTTCGTTGGAATAAATAGACTCCATTAATGGAAGTTGGTTTCGCTCGGGGTATAATCTTGTAGTTTCGCCTCTATCATAGAATGATTCCATTCTGCGACCCGCCCGTTGTAATAATTTGATATAGGTGCCAAGCCATTGCACCTCGACGGTTGTAAGATAACGCGTTTTTTGTACTTCTTGAAGGTAACCTAAGTTTTGCTCACACTCTGCAGCAATGTCTTGAGATTTACTTCGTTGGGTATGAAGTGTTGATGCATGGAGGTATTGAGTCGGCTTTGAAATCGAGGTTCTCCCTCTTGCTGTCGAATAAATTCTTCTTACCCTATTTAAATATCTCAGCTCCCAAAATTTAGCTACTTCTAACGCAAGCTGTTTTCTTTGATAGTTTGCAGACACTGACGGTTGACCTTTTAAGCTTTCGAGTGCACTTGAAAGCTGTTCCCGTCTCCTATCAGTTGATGCAATCCATGAACGTATATAGCCCAATGTTACAGCATTTAGTTTATCTGTTTTTTGATTTTTTTCAATTCCGGTAAGCCGTCTTACAAAGTCGACTTCATCACGCTCCCTAGCATTACCTATTACCTTGCGGTCTTCCATTTCTCGCCTTTCTCTTGCGCGCGCCATCTCAGAAAAAATCTGTTTAGATTCCGCCCTTCGAGCCGCTTCAGTGGCTTTCATTTTTTCATATTCAGTATCACGCTTCATTTGCTCCAATTGTTGCATTGTGCGTTCTTGATCTATTTTCAATTGTTCAAACTCCTCTTTTAATCGCATTTTTTCAGCAAAGTTGATTGTTTGTGCATTCGCTGAAAGGGAGGTAATGGTGACCACAGCTATAATAAGGGGCTTTAAGGTATATTTAGTTATTACTGACTTTATTTCTTCTTTCATATTGAGAGTGGTGGTTTGACTACAAAGCATAATTGTTATTCCCCTCAGCGCATGAACCCAAAGGGTACATTTGAGGGTGTAGATCAGGCAGATGATAGATAGTGCCTGGGAGGAAACCCGCTTTCCCCTGTCATTTCAGGGCTGACGCTTCAAACAAAAAAGCCAATCTTCTCAACTGCAAGTCGGAATACACGAAACTGCCCATGAATCGGAGTCAGTAGTATCAGGTGATCACAAGTCTTTTTTAACATTTTTTCAAATCATAGGAATAGCAGGCTCATCCCTTTCTAATGAAAAGCCATCTAAAAAGTTAGACTATTTTGAGCTATTCAGGTGTCAGGAGATAATTACCGCAATCACCACCCCTCTGATCTTTTTTACTGTTTCAGTATTCATACCTTCCTGAACTTAATGACCATCTTGCAGGCGGCTGAGAAAAGCATTCGACTCATGCCGCAACGGATCCGTCGCGGCCCAATACTAGCACCACCATGCCAAGGTCTGGCGGCAGTGCTAGCTTGAATTACCGCCTGCTAGCTCTTATCTTTATCGAGTAGAGCTTTAAGCTTGTAATCGATAGCATCCATCCTGTTTCGCAGATCGTGGTGGATAGTAGGATCTAGGACAAAAGTCCTCCCCACCACCCACCCACCTGGAACAGTGACATATGACGTATCGCCTACCCGCAATGTATCTCCGAAGATGGCTTCTCTGAATTCCCGGTACATTATTTCTTCTAGGTTCATTCCTTTTAGTTTTTTACTCAGTTTTTTTTAGTGCTGAAATTGCTGACATCCTTCCTCATGCGGAAAAAGCCAGTTGATTACGTTGCCGTAATTTTTACTTTCACTTTTTTACCCTCCCTGCCCTCTTGCCCGCCATAGCCTCGGCGAAGGAGTGTTCTGCTAGCGAACCGAGCTTGGAGGAAGTCAATTACCGAATGCTAGCTCTTATCTTTATCGAGTAGAGCTTTAAGCTTGCAATCGATAGCATCCATCCGGTTTCGCAGATTATGGCGGATCATAGGATCTAGGACAAAAGTCCTCTCCACCACCCACCCACCTGGAACAGTGACGTATGACGTATTGCCTATCCACAATGTATCTCCGATGATTGCTCCTCTGAATTTCCTGTATATTTCTTCTTCTGATTCTTTTCTCATTTTTTTATTTTAGTGCTGAAATTGCTGACATCCTTCCTCATGCGGAAAGAGCCAGCGGATTACGTTGCCGTAATTTTTACTTTTACTTTTTTCCCCTCCCTGCCCTCTTGCCCGCCATAGCCTCGGCGAAGGAGTGTTCTGCTAGCGAACCGAGCTTGGAGGGGGACAATTACTGCCTGCTAGCTCTTATCTTTATCGAGTAGAGCTTTAAGCTTGCTATCGACAGCATCCATCCGGTTTTGCAGATCCCTGTAGACATCAGGATTTGGGACAAAAGTCCCATTCGCCAACCATCCGTTCGGAACAACGAAGTATTGCGTATTGCGTATCAGCAATTGCTCTCCAATGCTTGCTGCTTTGAGTTTCTGTAATATTGCTTTTTCTTGTTCTATATTCATTTTATTTGCTGTTTATTGTTCGTTACTTCACCTACTAGCCCGAAGCAGTCACAATCCACGTCTCAATCCACGTCCTATAAGGATTGGGACGCATACTCGCGATGAGGTTAAGGGTGCTAGTGAGGTCCGCGAGTGTTCAATGGTATAGGGTGGAGTTTTTTGGGTGGAGTTTTGATTTCCGCGCAAATAACCATAAAAACCACTTTGCTATAACGCCCATAAATCAGCGGATGATTTGCGCCATTCAACTTATCCACCCATCAAAATCCACATCTGTTCACTGAATTTCAGAACACCAGACATGGACACGTTTTATTCTGATACCATTCCTGAGTAGCCACCCGCAATACGTAAAAGGGCCGTGCAGGCTTTGCGTATCCCTGATTTGACCATCAACTTGGCTCCCCGTCATGTTCTTCATGCAGATATCGCCGTGACCCGTGGCGGATATTTAGAATTCTCACGGTGTTTTTGTGTATAGTAAAAATCACGCGGTATTTGGATGGATA
>JAJRVS010000161.1 GCA_024277195.1 Verrucomicrobiota bacterium
ACGCCTTGATGAACATATTCACTGAAGTTAACGTCACTTGGCAATGAGGTTTCCATCCAAAGGTAAAAGACATCGACGGTATTGGCGGAGAAAAAGATCACATTGACGGCGATGAGCAAGAAGCGGCTGCTCCAAATGCTGGCGTTCAGGTCACTTGGACTGGCCCATGTTCGAGGCAGTTTTTTTCCCAAGCGAATGAGGTCGAGGGAGAGTGGGGAGCGGCTCAATAAAGAGAGTAATAAAAAGCCGCTGCCTATCCAGAAAAGAATGCGCAGGATAGAGGGGAATTGAAAGTTGCCTATCCATGAGAACAGGGTTGCGAATAGGTTTTTGATTCCATCTCCCATGATGGCGTTGCCGTTGGAGAACAAAATGAGAAAAGTGAAGGTGAGCAAGCTGGCAGGTAAAATGATCTTCGCCCAGCGACGGGTTTTTTTCAGACTATTACTGAAAGCGGAAGTTTGAGTTGAGTGGGCAGTTTCCTGCAGGATGCGTTTGAGATGGAAGTAGGATAGATAAATATCGAACAGCCCGAATAAACCTTCTAGCGCACGTCGCCAGTAGGGAGCGATCTGACGGTGGAGGAAATGGCCGGAGGCGTAGATGGTGAGCAGAAATATAACCAGCCAGTTAGAAAATGAACTTTCGATGGCGGCTTGGATTGCGGTGCTTGCCATCAAAGCGTAGAGCAACAGGTCTTTCCAATCGGCAGGGCGGGCGGGGCGGTTGATGCGTAGAGTAAACCAGATTAGCCCGCAGAGTAGAGCGACCCCTGCGCCAAGAGTGATGCCAAAGGTGAGGAAGTCCGCTGCCAGAATCAGTAGGAAAATGGAGAGCCTAAGCTTGAGCGGTGAGTTTAATGCCGACGGCATTTTTTGTGGATGCTGATCAGTTGTACCTGATGAGGGTAGTTCAGAAGGGTAAAGTGGTGAGTCCATGTTCCCACCTTGGCCGGCTCATGTGAAAGCTGGGTGAAGCTTGGGTGAAAAAGGTGTGAAAAAAAGGTGAAAACGTAGAGCTCAACGCTGGGCTTGTTTTTAGAATAGGAGGCTTTAATATAGCTCCATGAAATTAAGCTCCCTTTTAATTGTTGGTGCGGCTTTTGCCGTTATTGGAAATCTGCCGCCGCTTGCCGAGGCGGCACCAAAGGTCAAATTGCAGCGTATTTACGAGAGTTTGGAGGTGGAGCGACCGGTGTCTGTGGTGATCCCCCCTGATGGCACGAAACGGCAGTTTTTGGTCGAGCAGACGGGTAAGGTGAAAATCATGCCGGTCGATGACAAAGGTAGCGAGTCCAAGGTGTTTCTCGACTTGTCTGATCGCAAGATGGCGGAGAAGGATTTTGAGGAAGGTCTGCTGGGACTGGCTTTTCATCCTAAGTTCAAGGAGAACGGCAAGTTCTATGTGAGTTATTCACAACAGGGACCGAAGCGCACGCGGATCAGTGAGTTCACGGCGACCGACGGCAAGCAGGCAAACGGAGACAGTGAGCGTATTTTGATGGAAATACAGCAGCCGGAGTGGAATCATAATTCAGGAAACCTGACGATGGGGCCTAAAGATGGATTGCTTTATATTTCTGTGGGTGATGGTGGTTTTAAGAATGGAATTTTCATGCTGCCGCAGAAGTTGACGCGTTGGAATGGCAAGGTGTTGAGGATTGATGTGGATGGCAAATCACCGGGGCGTGAGTATGGTATTCCCAAGGATAATCCCTTTGTAGATGTGCCTAACGCCTGTCCGGAGATCTATGCTTTTGGTTTTCGTAATCCCTGGGGCTCGTGGATCGATCCAGAGACCGGTATTTTTTGGCTGGCTGATGTGGGGCAGGATCTGTGGGAGGAAATTGACTGGGTGGAAAAAGGGGGTAATTACGGTTGGGAGTATATGGAGGGAACGCACCCGCAAGTGTTTCGCAAGGAGTTGATGAAATTGTTGATGCGCAAAGCGGATCCGCCGCGCGGCACCCAGTTCATCGAACCGGTGTTTGAGTATTCTCATGCGGACGGCTTGAGCATCACCGGTGGTTTTGTCTATCGTGGTGAAAAGATTCCCGCGCTACAGGGGTATTATGTTTATGGGGACTGGAAGCTGGGAACGGTGTGGGGATTGAAGGTCGATGAAAAGACCAAAAAGGTGATCGACCATGTGGTGCTGTTCAAAGCGAAGGATAACGCCGAGGAGAAATTTAACTGGACGGCTTTTGCTGCTGATAAGGATGGTGAAGTTTTGTTGCTGAACTGGGATGGACGGATTTTCAGGATGGTGGGGGAGTGAGCGGTGATGGTATTGATCTGGAATGCTCGGTGAGATTGTCTTTGGATGAAGAAGTTTTTTTAACCACGGATGTCACGGATGTCACGGATGTCACGGATAGCGCGGATGGGAGAAGGATTTTGAGAATAAGAGGGGGGGCACGAAGAAGTATAAAGCTGTTTTTTTTTCAGCATGTTTGGCGGTGGTGTTTTTGAATGACGCGGTGAGTGAGGGCAATTTTTTTTGGAGAAAACTGCCCCACATTATTTCTGCAACTTTTACCGCGCGCATCGGTTTCATTCGTTATGAAAATATTATTTAACACTTTGTTGGTCATTTTATTACTGATCGCTATCCGACCAGCTTCATACGCTCAAAATCAGGAAGTCGATGAGCGTCTGCGGCAGGTTTTGAAAAAATTCCCTGAAGCAGATCTTAATAAGGACGGCAAGCTTGAGCGTGAGGAGCTGGAGCAGTATAAAAAAATGAGGCAGGGAAGCCGGGGAGGGAAACGAAATGACGCTTCCTCGGAGATTACTCCCACTCATCAGGAGGTGAAATACGGGAAACATGAAAAACAAGCATTTGATATCTGGCTGGCTAAACCTACGGACGGCAAAAAAACGCCGTTAGTGATATATATTCATGGCGGCGGATTTCGTGGGGGAGATAAAAAAAGAGTGAGTGCTGCTTGGGTGAAATCTTATTTGGACCAGGGTATTTCCTTTGCTTCGATGAATTACCGGCTCAGTGATGTGGGGCCGTATCCAATGATGATGAATGATGCGGCTAGGGGCTTGCAGTATATTCGATCCAAAGCGGGTGAGTGGAATTTGGATTCAAAACGCATTGCCTGTTTTGGAGGCTCGGCCGGAGCGGGGATTTCGTTGTGGCTGGCTTTTCATGATGATCTGGCAGATGAAAAAAGCAAGGATCCGATTGCGCGGCAATCGACTCGAATCGTAGCTGCAGCAACTTTGAGCGGTCAGGCAACTTACGACTTGAGGACCTTCCGGCAATGGTTCGAGGTTCCGAATCTGAAACCGCACCCGGCGATGGCTGCTTTTTACGGATTGAGGGACCAGGAGGACTGGGAGTCTGAGCGGGTGCTAAAGCTGATGGAGGATGCTTCAGCGATCACTCACTTGGATAAAGATGATGTGCCGGTTTTTATGACTTACGGCAAAGGGGATTCACCGGTTGATTAAAATACCAATCCGAGCGTGTGGGTGCATCACGTGCGCTTGGGGATAAAGCTCAAGCAGGCGATGGATAAATTGGGGGTGGAAAACCACTTAACCTGGCGAGATCATCCCAGTAAAGAATACCAAGACCTTCACGCTTTTTTGAGAGCAAAGGTGAAAGCGGACTGAGAGGCAAATGCTTTGTGGCTAGTGCACATTTTTATTAAGCCAGTTCAGCTTCCAGCAAGCCATATAGCCGGTCGACTTCGGCAGCGGTTTCCGGATCGAGGTGAAAGCTGACGGGGCCACGGGTGAGGGTGTTTTTGAAGATACCTTGTTTTTTGAGCAGGTATTTTTCCACCGCGAGGAATCCGTCGAGGCTGGTTTGCAGGGAAATGAGTGAGGCGATGGGGGTGGATAGGCGGTAGGCCCTTGCGTCATCTCCGGCTTCGAGCGCATTCCACAGGGCGACTTGGGCTTTGATGATTTCTGCGCCGGGCATGGTGCCAGCGATGCCGCGGCGATAACTATCGACCAGGCAGATGCCGCCCGAGCCTTCGAAGATGACAGCTTGTCCATCGGTGGCGTCACGCAGGGCTGAGAGATTGGGGCCGATGGGGGTGGCTTCGGGTTTAAAAAATACACGGTCGGCACCGAAGTCCTTGAGCAGTTGGGCCTGGGTTTGGATGGGCAGGGGTTTTCCCACATAACCGCTGGCATCTTGAACGATCAGGGGGATGGAAATCGCTTCGATGATGGTGGTGAAATAGGCGAGCACTTCGGCATTGCTGAGTGCGGTGGCGATCGGTGGGATGACCATGACGGCAGCGGCTCCAGCGGCTTCCGCATGGCGGGCGTGGCGGACGGCGGTGTGGGTGGATTCGGCACCGACGCTGATGACGGCTCCACCACGGTCACCGGCGAATTCGCAAGCCTTGCTGGCGAGCTCGTCGCGTTCTTCGCTGGAGAGGCGCAGGATTTCTGAGACCATCGCCATGGTGATACCTTGAACGCCGTTCTCAAATAGCCAGTCGATTTCGCTAGAGAGAGTATCAAAGGCGATCGAAAGATCGTTGTGGTAGGGAGTTTGGAAAACTGGGTAGAGGCCTTTCATGTATGGAGGGGTAGGAGGTATAAAGAAAAAGAATTATGAGCTAGGATGAAGGTGGATGCAAATGTGACTTTTCAGGGATAGGTGGATGTAGGGTTATGCTGGGTATGAAGTGCGAGCGCAGCGAAGTGTTATATTCATATCTGCGCTATCCGTGTCATCTGCGGTTAGATTCTTAATTATTTTTCCTGCCGCGGATCGTGTTGGGATAGGGTTTGTAGACTTTTCTTGATGGTTATTTACATTTTTTTCAAAATATGCCCTGATGGATTGGGAGTTTTGGCTATTACCTTGTGAAGAGCGTTTATGTCTGAAGAAAAAAACAGTGCCTGTGAGGAGGAGTTTGTGATGCTGATCACTCGGCATCAGGCTGCGTTGACGGGTTTTTTGTGCAGTCTGTTGGGAAATCGAACGGCGGGGGACGAGGTGTTGCAGGAGACCAATTTGGTGTTGTGGAAAAAGAGGGAAGATTTCGAGCTGGGCACTAATTTTAAAGCCTGGGCATTTAAGATCGCGCGTTTCCAGAGTCTGGCTTTTTTAAAAAGGGAAAAACGACGTCCGGAATTTACTTTTGATGAAGAGGTGATCGCTAAGTTGGCAGTGGAGGCCGAAGTTACTTTTGCGCTTAATGATGAGAGGGAGCAAGCCTTGGACACTTGTTTGGAAAAGCTGCCGGACGAGGACCGGGCATTGATTCGTGATCACTACTACAGTGGTCTGGCGATGAACGATCACGCTGCGCAGGCGGGGCGGACAGTGGGAGCTTTGCGCCAGGTGCTGTACCGGATCCGCAACTCGCTGCGTCTTTGCATTGGACAGAACATGCCAACCGGGGAGGTGGAAGCATGACGACGGTGGACCGGGAAGAAGTGGTCGTTTTGACTGAGGCGCTGATCGACGGAACGATCAGCGTTGAGGAATTTGCCTGCCTCGAGAGCTGGCTAAAAAATGATCCTACCGCCAGAGGCCTGTATTTGCAGCACCGTTCGCTGGATGCCAGCTTGCGTTGGCGCTGGCAGGCGGAGACGAGTGTGTTGAAGATGGGGGGGGGGGCAGCAACCGAGCAAAAAGTAATAGCATTTCCTAGCTGGATTAGTGCAAGGCGAGTGGCTTTGATGGCTGCGGCTGCGGTGGCTTTGCTGCTGACAATGGCTGTATTTTTGAAAGAAGGGGGTGATGGGGGAAGTCAATACGCTACGGTGAGTGCGAAGCCGGGCAGTAAGTGGCGAGTGGTGAGTGGTGAGGAAGATGAGCGGGGGGCACAGACTTTGCTGGTGACGGAAGGTTCGCTTGAAGTGGTGTTTGTCAGCGGAGCCAAAGCTCAATTGAGTGGGCCGTCCCTGTTTGAGATTCGGGGAGCCAATGAAGCGATGATGGAGTGGGGCAAGGGCAGTTTTCATGTTCCCGAGCAAGCCGTGGGTTATACGGTGGATACGCCTTTTGGCAAGGTGATTGATCTTGGCACGGCTTTTGATTTGTCTGTTAGCAATGACGGTTTGGCCGAGGTCTCGGTGAGCGAAGGTAAAGTTAGAGTTTTATCAAAAGGGCAGCAACGGGAACTGTTGGTGGGACAACGGCTTGCGATGACGAGTTCGGGTTTGAGCACCGCCGCCGAGACGGAGTTGGTAGAACAAGTGTCAGGCAGCGCCTATCGGCAATTGATTCAGCAATCGAAGCCTGTCGCTTATTGGCCTTTTGATGGCAAGGTAGGGGATTTTATCACTGAAAAAGGTGTGGTGAAATTGGTAGCAGGCCCGCGACCTCCGCAGTTTCCATTGTTTGCAGCAGGTAATACCGCAGCATTTTTTGGAGATCGGGGCATGTTGAGAAAACAGGATCTGGGTGCGAATAGCGATTTTGATTTTGACAACGGAGATGAGATCAGCATTGAAGCCTGGGTCAACCCTAGCAAGGAAATGAAGGAGGGCGGCATTGTCTATATTGTGGGTAAGGGGCGAACCAATAATTTGAGTTTTCTCAAAGATAATCAAAATTTCTCATTAAGGTTGTGGAAAAAAGAGGGGCAGATGAAAGCCAGCTTTTTGTTTCGCTCTGCTCCAGACGGAGATTGGGAAGGGGATTACCACCGTTGGACAGCACTGCGCGGATTTGTCGCGGGAGATGGTTGGCATCATATCGCGGTGACTTACCGTTATGGTGAGCCCGACAGTATTATGACTTATCAGGATGGTGAGCCGACGCTGGGTGAATGGGACATGGGTGGCGCGACTACGCGACGCCCAGTGGTGGATGATGATGAGCTGTGGCTGGGGTCGGCTCAAGGAGGAAGGAAAGGCAACAAGTTCACCGGTATGGTGGATGAGGTGGCTATTTATCGTCAGATCTTGAGCCAGCAGCAGGTAGGTGGGCGGGTGCAGATAGGCAAAAGCAAATAATTAAATTTCAACGGAGAAAGATAAAAAACC
>JAJRVS010000162.1 GCA_024277195.1 Verrucomicrobiota bacterium
CACCTTCCCCAGCGCCCGCACCTCATCCTTAAACAACTCATCAAGCGGCTCGAGAATTCTCCCTTGCTCCTTCAGCTCCATGATTTTATCCACCCGATTATGATGAGTCTTAATCGTCGAAGCCATCGAACCACTGGTCGCACTCTCGATCACATCGGGATACAAAGTCCCCTGCGCTAATAACTGCACATCATCCCCCACCGCGTCAAAAAACACCTTCACGAACAAACGCCCGATGATGCGGCGTTTCTCCTCAGGGTCCGCCACTCCTGCCAGCGCCGACAAGTACATCTCCGAAGCATCAATCGTATCAATCTCTATCCCGATGCTATCAAACAAAGTCTGCACATCCGCCGCTTCGTTTTTACGCAGCAGCCCCATATCAACAAAAATAAAGCGCGCATCCACACCTGCCTCGTGCAACAAAGCCGCCAATACCGACGAATCCACTCCACCCGACACGCCACACACCACTTTACGATCACCCACATCCTCCTTGACCTTCTTCAACAAATAGTCCTTGAAAGAATCAATCTTAAACTCCAGCGGATCCTTCGCTAGCTTGAGAAAATTCTGCAACACCTTCGTGCCCTCTTCACTGTGCGTGACCTCGGGATGAAACTGAATCCCAAACACCTCATCATCCCATTGCAAAGCCACCGGTACCGCATCGAGGTTCTCCGCTAGCACCTTGGCTCCCTCAGGCAGCTTGCTGACCGTATCCGAATGGCTCATCCAAATCTGCGAACGCTCACTCAGTCCCTCAAACAAACAGCCCTGCTCCACTGGTACCAGCGTCGCCGGTCCATACTCACGCGTATGCCCCGGAGCCACTTCACCCCCATATTTCAGATTCAACAACTGCATGCCATAACAAACCCCCAGAATAGGAACCTCCATGCCACGCAAATACTCAAAATCAATATCCGGCGCATCCTCTTCCAAGGTGCTGCGCGGCCCCCCCGACAAAATAACTGCCGAAGGATTTTCCACCAACCGCAACTCACCCGGCTGCCACAATTTGGCAAAATACCCCAACTCCCTAATCCGCCGCACAATCAACTGCGTGTACTGCGAACCAAAATCTATCACTGCTATCGAACGCTCCATAAAAAAATAACCTTCCTACTAACTCCTAAATTCTGAATTCCGACTCCTGAATACTTCCCCTTCTTCCTAGCTCCTACTCTGATAATTCACCGGCTCCTCCGTGATCACAATATCATGCGCATGACTCTCCTTCAATCCACCCGTTGTGATCTGCGTGAACTGAGCCCGCTCGCGCAACTCTTCCAAACTACCCGCACCCACATAGCCCATACCTGATCGCAAACCACCCATCAGTTGAAAAATCGTATCCGCCAGCGGTCCACGAAAAGGCACCCGCCCTTCCACTCCCTCCGCCACCAGCTTACCACTCGAGTTCTGACCATAACGATCCCCCGAACCCTGACGCATCGCCTTCACCGATCCCATACCGCGATACTCCTTAAAAGTTCGCCCCTGATAATTCACCGTATTGCCCGGACTCTCAGAAGTGCCCGCCAACAAAGAACCCAGCATCACCAGATCCGCTCCCGCCGCCAGCGCTTTCACCACATCTCCGGAATAGCGCATCCCCCCATCGGCAATCAAAGGAATCCCAGCCTGCCGACAACACTTCGAAACCTCCTGAATCGCCGTGAACTGCGGCACCCCCACACCGGCAATCACCCGCGTGGTGCAAATCGAACCCGGTCCGACTCCCACCTTCACCGCCGATACCCCCGCCGAAACCAAATCCTCCGCCCCTTGAGTCGTCACCACATTGCCCGCGATCACCGGCACATCCCCAGACAATTCACGCAACTTAGCCACCACTTCAAGCACCCGCGAGGTGTGCCCGGTCGCCGCATCGATGAACAAAGCATCCACCCCAGCCGCCACCAATGCCTCGCCACGTTCCAAAAAGTCCGGCCCCACGCCAACCGCAGCTCCCGCACGCAGACGCCCTTCACTGTCCTTCGCCGCGTTGAGAAATTTATGTCGTTTTTCAATATCCTGACCGGTGATCAATCCCGCCAACTTGCCTCGATCATCCACCAAAGGCAGTTTTTCGATACGGTTCTGATACAAGATCCTCTGCGCCTCCTCCAAATCCGTCTCCACCGAGCCCGTCACCAATCTTTCGCGTGGCGTCATCACACTTCCCACCGTAGCCCCGCCATCCTCCACCTGCCAGATATCACGATTGGTCACCATGCCCTCCAAATTGCCCTCGGCATCCACCACGGGAAAACCATTCACCCCTTTCACATCCATCACCCGCTTCAGTTCCTCCAGCGTGGTATCTTTCGACACCGTAAAAGGATCGCTGATCACCATATTCTCCGAACGCTTGACCCGCGCCACCATGTCCGCCTGCTGCTCGATCAGATTATTACGATGGATCACTCCCAGCCCGCCTTCACGAGCCAAGGCAATCGCCAGCTCCGCTTCCGTCACCGTATCCATCGCCGATGACAACACCGGAATATTCAACGGAATATCCGCCGCCACCCGCGTACTTAGATCCGTCTCAGACGGCAATATCTCGCTCTTCTGTGGAATCAGAAGAACATCATCAAAACTTAAACCAAGAGAAATTTCACCCATGTGAAATATTTAAGAAGACCTGCCCCTTCGTCAACCAATTTCCGAGTCGCGAGTGAAGTTTTTTTAGTAAAAATAAACTCACAGCAAATCTATTTTTTGACACCAATACACCAATGCACCATATTATCAGCATGCGACTGACTATCAATTTAGAAGATGACCTTTACGCCATGGCGCGTGCTCATTCTGTTGCCGAAAGAATTTCCATCAGTAAAGCCGTGAACGCTTTGCTGCGTCTCAAAAACGCATCCCAGCCCCCCACTTCGCCAGCTACAGAAACAGGCAACAAGGAAACTTGCGGCTTGCACCCAATATCAGGCTTCCCGGTATCCATAACAGCCTCTGAAACCATGCCCGCCGATGCTGTGAGCGCCCTGGATAACGAGCAAGACGAGCGCAGCTACCATATTAAACCATGACCTATTTACTCGATGGCAATGTGTTGGTGGCAATGAGCCTTTCCGGCCACCCGCACCACGAAAGAGTTCACCAATGGTTAGCTAGTCTTAAAAAAAATGACCGTATAGCAACTTGCCCATTCACAGAAGGCACTCTTTTGCGCCTCCACATGCGCTTCGCAAATGATCCATCCTCGGCAGCCGCCTGGGCGATGCTCACCGCAGTTCAGAAACACCCCCGACACACTTTCTGGTCGGCCAACTTTTCCTATCAAAAAATCCCCAATGATCGTCTCACCAAGTACGCACAAATAAGCGATGCATGGTTGGCGGAACTCACCCGACGAAAAAAGAGCCTAGTTGCCACTCTCGACAACGAGTTCTCGATCTTACACGGAGACGTCGCCATCTTAATCCCCGTCGTGATCTAAACGATTCCCCATCTTTTTCCATTCATCGGTCAACAATCCGGAGAAACCCCAGTTCTCCTCCTCAACTTCCTGGATCACCACATGGATGTGCTCCGGCTTTTTATCAAGCACCTGCACCAAAGAGTCCGTCACCTCCTCGACCAACTGCGCCTTTTGCTCCCGCGTAGCCCCCTTAATAATCTGAATATTCACACACGGCATATCAAAAACATCTTCTTTCCCATCCGCGCCTATTTGACTTCAGGCGACATCTTCCGTCTGTCTCATTTCGTTGCGACTGCGCAATCCGTGGTCAAAATCAATCCATCCTCTTATCCTCTCTACTGGGCGGTGTATTTCCGTGATCAAAACGCCCCAATTCTTATTCGTGTCCATCTTGACTCGCCATAGCTTTAGCGACGGCGGTTCGTGGTTCAACTCCCCCCCTACTCCACCCGCTTCGTCCCCGGTCTCACCACTGGGATCTCCGCCAACCACTCCGGCACCTCGTCCGGCGCATAAATAGGAAACTCCACTTCCATGCAGGACACCACGGGTATCCCTGCCACTTCTTTTTTCCCCGAGCGGTTCACCATCACAAAAATCCCCGCCACCTCGCCACCTCGATCAGTGATGAAATCCGTCAACTCCAACAAAGTGCCACCCGTAGTGATCACATCCTCCACCATCAATACCCGCTCACCCTTTGCGATCTCAAAACCCCGCTTCAACTCCATCTCATTAGTCTCCACATTACGCTCCGAATAAATCGTGCGCGCATGCAAAGCCAATCCCACCTGCTGCCCCACCGGCACTCCGCCCATCGCCGGACTCAAAACCACATCAATCTGCCCCAACTCGCGCATCGCCTCGACCCGCTGCTCTATCATTTGCTGCTGCTCCCAGGGATGCTGCACCAGCCTCCCCTTCTTCACATAGTAGTTAGAGTGATTGCCACTAGCCAGCAGGAAATGACCTTCTTCCACAGCGCCATACTCCTTGAGCAGCTCGATCGTTTCAGCCGAGGACTTCGGTAATTTGGTTTGCATAATCTTCTGCTTTCTCCGCAAAACTTCTTTTGGGTTCGTGATAGAGAATTCCACGCGACACATTGACGATATTCGGCGCACTGCGTGTCTGCCCCGCAAGTGTCTCGAGATCTCCTCCCTGAGCCCCCAGCCCTGGAATCAACAGCGGCACATCCGGCACCCGATCCAAAATTTCTTCATCGACATTGGTCAAACCCAACACCAGACCTACCTGCTCAGGTCTCTTCTGCGCCATTTTTCCCACCAACTCGTAAACCGAACGACCATCGATCAACTCCTTGCGCTGGATATCCCTCGACCCCTCATTGGTCGTCACACCCAGCAAATACACCCCCTTGTCCGGATATTCCAAAAACGGACCCATCGTCTGGGCACCCAGATAAGGGCTCAAAGTCACCGCATCCACATCCCATCTCCCAAAGTAAGCTTTGGCATAATATTCCTGAGTCGCTCCGATATCACCACGCTTGCAGTCCAGAATCACAGGGATTTCCTCTGGAATCCATCCCAGTAAGTCCTCCAACAACTGATAACCTTCGACCCCCAAAGCCTCGAAATAAGCAATATTGGGTTTGAACGCCGCAGCGAATTCAGCCGTTTCTTCGATTACTTCCTGAAGCCAGGCTTCAAGATCATCGGTGGGGTGTTGATCTGGGCGGGGATCCAATCCCACGCACAACCGTGATTCCACGGATTCGATCCGCTCCGCTAGTTTGTCAGCATAAGAACTCATATAAGGAAAACCGATTCCCCTACACCCAAACTATCGACTCAGCAAGAATTCTCCGTCCTTGATCACCGATATAATTTGCCCATCCAGTTCTTGATCCAAAAACGGCGTATTGGAACTCTTCGATTGCATGAAATCCTTGCTGAACAAAGTTTTGCGATTCGGGTCAAAAACGATGAACTCCGCCACGCCCCCCTCGACGATCGGCACTGGCTGCAAATTGGTCAATCGGCGAGGTTCAGCCGAATAGCGCTTCACCAACACATCCCAGCCAAAAACCCCACTCTTCACAAAATGATGGTAAAGAGAAACCACGGCCGTATCTAAACCCGTGATCCCAAACGGCGCGCTGCCAAAATCACTGTTTTTCTCAAACTCCGTATGCGGCGCATGATCCGTAGCAATCACGTCGATCAAACCATCGACCAGAGCCTGCTGCAAACTCCCACTGTCCTCTGCCGTGCGCAGTGGGGGATTCATTTTATAATGCGTATCATAGTCGCCAACATGCTGCTCGTTAAATATCAAATGGTGCGGGGTCACCTCACAAGTCACCCTCACCCCCGCCTCCTTGAAGCGCCGGATTGTCGCCACTCCTTCGGCCGAACTCACATGCTGGATGTGAACGTGCGCGCCGGTGTATTGGGCCAGACGAATATCCCGGCTGATACAAATTTCCTCACTGCAAGCCGGAATCCCGGGAATGCCCAGTCGATAACTGACCGCGCCCTCATTCATCGCCCCCTTGCCGCTCAGTTCCTGAGTCTCACAATGCATCGCCAGCATCAAATCAAAACGCTTAGAGTACTCCATCGCCCGCAACAAAACCATCGCATCGGCTATCGAATCCCCGTCATCGGTCAACAAAGGCGCCCCCTTGTTTTTCATCCCCGCAATCCCCGCCAACTCCTTGCCCGCCCGCCCCTTGGTGATGCAACCTGCCTGAAAAATCGGAATGCGTGATTTTTCCGCCGCGATATCCAGTACCGACTGCAACAAACCTCCGCTATCAATCGCCGGCAAAGTATTCGGCATCAGCACCAGCCCCGTCACCCCTCCATTAATCGCCGCTTCGCTACAAGTCGCGATGGTCTCCTTGTCCTCGCGCCCCGGCTCGCGCGCATGCACATGCATGTCAAACATCGCCGGTGCCAGCACACAACCAGCACAATCCACCGCCTTCGCCCCCTCTGGAGCCGTCAAACCAGCTGCCACTTCCGAGATCTTTCCACCCTCAATCAGCACATCCAGCTGCTGTAATTGAGCCGAATCCTCCGCAGCCACTTGCCCGCCTTTAAATAAAATCAATTCACCCATCAATCATCCTCCCCTGGTTTCAACCAATAGAGCGCCGCCATCCGCGTAGCGATGCCGTTCTCCACCTGCTGATTGATCAAACAACGCTCGTAAGTCATCGCCTCGTCAACAATCTCCACCCCGCGATTCACCGGCCCCGGATGCATCAAATAAATCCCCTCACCCTCCACCTGCTTGAACCGCTCACTGGTCAGCCCATACACCCGATGATACTCCGCCAGGCTAGGGAAAAACTGCTGCTCCTGCCGCTCCATCTGCACCCTCAGCAAGTAAACCACATCCGGCTTCCAAGCCAGGGCGTCTTCCCAATTCCAAAATGCATTCATGTAATCCGGGCGCCCCTTGGGAACCAGACTGCCCGGCCCCAGCACACTCACATCCATGCCCAGCTTACGCATGATAGTGCTGGTCGAACGCGCCACCCGCGAGTGCAGGATATCCCCCACGATCAAAATCTTCTTCTTCTCCGTCTGCGGAAACACCTCGCGCACGGTAAAAGCATCAAGCAACGCCTGGGTCGGGTGGGCATGATAACCATCGCCCGCATTCAGCACCGACGCCTTGGTGTGCTTCGCGATCAAAGCCGGCACCCCCGAAGCCGCATGACGGATCACAATGTAATCCGTGCGCATCGCCTGCAAAGTCTCGATCGTATCCAGAATCGACTCCCCCTTCACCACCGCCGAAGTAGACACCGCAAAATTCGTCACATCCGCCGACAGTCGGTTCGCCGCCACCTCGAAGGAAGTCCTCGTCCGCGTCGAGGGTTCATAAAACAGAGTCAGCACCGTCTTGCCTCGCAGCGTCGGCACCTTTTTCACCGAACGGCGAAACAGCTCCTTGAACGGCCCCGCCGTCTTAAGCAAATATTCAATCTCCCCAATGCTCAAGCTCTCAACATCGAGCAAATCTTTCCGAGATTTTATATCAGTTTCCGCCACGCTTTGTATTCCTTACTAAACCCCTATCTTCTCAAATTTCCAAGCAAAAATCCTTTTCCCTCGTTCTTCCCCATTCTATCTTATTCGTGCCGATTTGTGTCATTTGCCTTCGAGTAATAATCTCCGGCTGTCTCGCTACGCTCGGCTGTGGTTAAATCCCATCTTCTCTTTCCCCTAAAAAAACTCTTCTCTTAATTCCCCTCTTCTCTTTATCCTCGTTATCCGTAATTCAAAAAAACCCCTTCCCTGTCATCATCCTCCGCAAACCGCACCGCCACATAATCTCCCGCCTCCGTATCCACCTTCAGCCCCACATAATCCGGCTGCAAAGGTAATTCCCGGTTACCACGATCGACTAATACCGCCAATTCTACCCGTGACGGACGCCCATAATCCATCAACACATCCAAAGCCGCCCGAGTTGTACGCCCAGTGTACATCACCTCGTCAAAAAGAATCACCCGAGTGCCATCCACCCCAAAAGGGATATCCGAACTCTCCAGCTTCGGCGCGCTTTCCAAAGCATCCAGATCATCACGATAAAGCGACACATCCAGAGTCCCCAGCGCGATCTCCGGCCACTCATCCTGCAAGGCCTGCTTCACCCGCTTGGCCAGAGTCACCCCACGGGTATAAACGCCAACAAAAGCCGGCACCTCATTGCCGCAATTTTTGCGAATCTGCGCAGCGAGTTCATTCACCTTCTCGGTGATTCCCTCGCCACTCAGCAATGTGCGTTCGCTTCCCATTTTGATATCTATGCACCCATCCCGGCAAATTTTAGAATCCGATGAGCCACCATGCAAGCATTCAATGGCGCTTTGCTGTGCAAACCCACCGTCGTCACCGGTACGCCACCCGGCAATTGACTGATCGACAACAGCGCATCAATCCCGTTCAAAGGACCTCCGGGAACCGGAACCCCGATCACCGGTAGTTCGGTTTTCACCCCGACCACACCAGGCAAAGCCGCCGCCAGACCCGCGATCGCCAGGATCACTGCTTTATCACCGTTTTTTTCCAAATCCCCCAAATACTCAATCAACTCCGGCAGATCCCGATGCGCTGATAACACCTTTTCCTCATAAGCCACACCTTCTTGATCGAGGTAGTCACGGCCAATTTGCAAAAACGGTTTATCATTCGCAGATCCATATATCATTATTACTTTCATAGCCTTTTAAATAGTATAAATTTTTAACAAAGCAGTATAGGTTTTTAATATAAGGGTATAGAATTTTTAAGTAATTAGAACTTAGCAGCTAGAATTATCTCTGAGGAATCTATTAACATTCAATCTCCTGCCCCCTTGCTCCTGTTTTCTTGTTCTTAAAAATTCCGCACCCCGATATCCGTGCGCTGCTGCAGACCATCAAAACTGATTTTGGCCGACTGCTGATAAACCTTCTCCACCGCTGCCTCGCGGGTCTCTGCCGAGGCCACCACCACCAATACCCGCCCCCCGGCCGTCTCGAACTGGCCTTCGTTATTTTTTTTAGTTCCCGCGTGAAAAACCCTCGCCCCCTCCACATCCTCAATGCCGGAGATCACATCCCCGCTACGCGAGTTTTGTGGATAACCTGACGAAGCTGATACCAAACAAATGCTCCATCCATTTTTGAAAAAAATCAGTGAGCGGTCCAGATTCCCTGCCGCACCATTAAAAACATAGGCCGCAAAATCGCCCTCGATCAGCGGCAACACCGCCTGCGCCTCGGGATCCCCAAAACGACAGTTGTATTCCAATATCTTCGGCCCGTCCCCGGTCAACATGATACCAAAGTACAAAAAGCCGCGATAGGGCAAGCCATCCTTGATCAGCCCCTCGATCGTCGGACGGATGATCTCCGCATCAATCCGCGCCATCAACTCCGGCTCCGCCATCTCCCGCGAAGACACCGCCCCCATGCCACCCGTATTAGGCCCCTCGTCCCCGTCACCCAGACGTTTGTAGTCTCGCGCCGGAGCAAGGATTTGATATTGATCATTCACCACCGAGCAGAAAATTGAGATCTCCGGTCCCTCAAGAAACTCCTCCACCAAAACCCGGCCCTCACCGAACTTTTTCTCCACATAGACCTCGGCGAGAAATTCCTCCGCCATCGCTTCGTCCACACAGACCGCCACCCCTTTGCCTGCCGCCAGCCCATCAAATTTCAATACCGTCGGGTATTTGCCCGCAATCGCCTCGCGCGCCTGCTCCAAACTGTCCACCGCCGCATACCCGCCCGTAGGGATCTCATGCCGCACCATGAACTCTTTGGCAAACTCCTTGCTCGCTTCCAACTGCGCCGCCTCTTTGGGTGGCCCCCAACAAGGAATATCCGCCGCCTCGCAAGCATTCGCCAAACCCTCATCCTTGACCAGATAACTCTCCTCGCCCGCCACACAGAGATCAATGCCCTCGCTTTTCATAAAAGCCATCAGACTCGGCAAATCCGTCGCCGGAGTTTCCTTGGCGATTTCAAATATCGCATCACTGCCCGGAAACGAATAAATTTCCGTCTGCGACGGCGATTCGTCCAACGCAGTCACTATCGCATGTTCGCGCCCACCTTTTCCAACGACCAGAATTTTCATGTTGTTCGCATCATTTAGAGGGTCAGCCGACTGCTTGCAAGCAGCATTGTTAAAAAGCGTGTTTTTTGACAAAACGACGATCCATACGAATCTACCTCAATACCCCTCATCCAAACCATGCTCACCCGTCGAAATTTCCTCCTCACCAGCGCCACCGGCTCCGCCGCCAGCTTGCTCCACCCCCTCGCCCCGCAAACCGCTCAAGCTGCCAATGAAGAAAAACCGCTGTTCTCCGTCGGCCTGATCGCCGACGCCCAATACACCGACGCCGAACCGGGCGGCATCCGTTATTACCGTAAAAGCATCGCTACACTAGCGACCGCAGTGAAAGACATTAACGCCGACCAAGTCGACTTCTCCATCCACCTCGGTGACCTCATTGATCGCGAATTCTCTAGCTTCGATGACATCCTCGAACCACTGCGCGAACTGAAAAACCCCGTGCATCAAATTCTCGGCAACCACGACTTCGCTGTGAGCGAGGACAAAAAGCCAGAAGTCGCTGGTAAAATGGATATTAAAGAGGCTTATTACGCTTTTTCAAAATCAGGATTCCGCTTCATTTTTCTCGACGGCACCGAGCTCAGCACCTTCGCCCACCCCGAAG